>CAYUHI010000038.1:0-8065 GCA_964444485.1 uncultured Gammaproteobacteria bacterium
GACTCTTATGCAATCGTGGATCAGAGCCCTATCAATAATTTGTATAAGCTTTTCTACCTGAGGAAGAATCACTGAATATCTAAACGTTTCCCATGGGATGTAATAGCCGAACGGATGTCTTGATCAATATACGGCAGCAACTTTTTATTTACCGCGATGCAATCTTGTTTCTCTTTCTTACCATTGTCCGAAAATTGTGTGAGAAATACAAAAGATGATGCAAGGGAACGAGGCAGAGATGTAGGGTCTACCATACAACTTCCGTCATAATAAATAATTGGAGGATTCTTGTTTAACTCTCGCTCACGGATCTTCTGGTAATCTAGGTAGGCTTTATTGACAGGATAATAAAAGATATACGGGTAAACCGGAGGCTTTTTTGTGATCCAATAGGGATATACATCAATATCATCGATGTGGAGTGTACAAGGAAACGGATATTTACTGCACAAAAGGTTTATAACCTGTGCTGATTGGTTAGATCTTGAGTACTGAATGTAATATTCGTTTGCGTTTATTCGCTTTTCACGCAGATGAGATCGAGGATGGAAAACTGCTATCCCCAGCACACAAACAAATAATACCGTTGCCATTCGCATTGACACTATACCTGAGACAAATGAGAGCATGATAGCTATATAAGGAATCGAACGATACATGCCGTACCACTCTGAGCCGGTCTTATAATTACGTATTCCTGCAAGAAACAACACGCTCATCACCAAGAGTACAAACAACAGTCTCTTTCTGGCGGTGAGCGATTTTGCTATGCGGAATGTGAAATAGGTGAATATCGAGCTCATTCCGCCAAGAATGATGTATACCGGCTTGTCGAATCGGATTCCTGCAAGGATGAATTGGTATAGCTGCGACAAGCCTGAGAACATCTGCTTATTGTTTTGGTCCCTCAGATCACCTTTCGCAAGTGACTGGTTGAGAAGGATTACCTGCTTGTAGAATTCACGCATATCAAATTGCATCATGAAGAGTGTTATGACAAATAGACTCGTGATGCCACACAAGGCTGACAATCTGCGGGAATGTGAATACAACAGCATAATTCCATAGAGGACACACGCCACCGGGATGTAAGGTTCACGTGAGAGTACGATAAATACAAAAAGTAGGGTAGAAAATAAGACATCTGCAGTGGATATTTTTTTGTTTTGAAGTCCCGCTTCTGTAATTGAAAGTACGAGATACGCAAATGCATAAGCAATCATCCCCTCTGCAAGAAACATCTGACCAGACAGATAAAATTTGATAAATTCATATACAAAGATGAAAACAAATGCCTTTTGTCGAAAGCGAACTAACAATATTGTATTTGCGACGAGTGCAAACACGATCATAAAGACACGGTGATACTTCACCAATTCGAATAATGTTTGAATTGTGAATACCTTCTGAATGGTCGCACTGAGAAGAATCGGAAGTGGATTATGGTTCATAAATATATCCCGATACAACAACTTACCGGATGACACAAAGTACCCCGCCACAATGTTATTTTCTTCATCGAAGAACCGAAATGCAGAGGTCTCCTTGAGATAGGTAACAGATGTTACCACCACCATCAATATAACAAGAAAGAAAAGCATACCTGGAAGGATGTTTCCTTGTAGGTTAGGTTTTCGAGATAACATAGTTTTTGATGAGGTGCAATTTCGTTTTGAGGGGGGCATAGCGTAAGCCGAAACGTAGCCTTGATTTGGTCATCTCTTGAACATGGAAATCCGAACCAGAACCTCCAGTGCTTTGTGCGTTTTTATGCCAAAGCACAATCGAGGGATCGTAAAGTATCCTTATGCCCTTCTGGTATGCTCGCATACAATAATCTGCATCTTCATAGTACATGAAGTAGTGTGTGTCCCATTGCCCCACGATATCGTGGACGGTTTTATCGTAGATCATACAACAACCGCTTACGATCTGTGTTGCATCTGCCTTGTCGAATTCTGGGCCATCCATGATATCGACCCCCCTATGTTTAACTGTTGCATGATTCCAGTCAACAAGAGCACCGGCGTACCAAACATAATACTTATGAGACACGAGCGGGTAAGGGATTGTGTCGACTGCGACTGTTTTTGTGTGATATTCATATCCGGGTGCATAGAAGATTTTTGCTCCTATGATGCTACGGGGGTGATGAGCGAGTGTATGGGTGGTATGGAGTACAAAATTTGTATCAAGCACTGTGTCGGGGTTTACAACCGCAAAGTGGGTAAAACCATGCTTGAGCGCAGAAGAGACACCCACATTTACTCCATGTGCATATCCCCTGTTTTCACCAGTTGCATAAACTACTCTGTCTTCGATCTTGCGTATCCAGGGGATCAGCTGTCGTTCTTTTTCGTCGGTAAGATCAACAATATACAACATGTATGCGCTTGATGACTGTACAACAAGACTTGTGATAAAGTCGTTGACCACTTCGTAATTGCGATAGACAACCGTTATAATGGCAAGCATGAGGATATTAACAAAAAACTTGATAAAGCACCTGATTGATTGTATCAAAAAAGACTGGATAACTGCTCTCATAGTATTTGCTGCATTTGTGCTCTATATGCTTGTTATTATGCCCTCGGGAAGTAGATACTGCTTCAATACAACATGTGGTATCTATTTTTGGGGTGCACATGAGCATGATGGCATATGGCACTTGGCTCTTATAGAGACCGCATTCAAGCAAATGCCATTTCAGTTTCCAGTGTGGGCAGGCAAGGCTTTGAGCGGGTATAACTATTTATTGGATATTGTGCTATTTACGATATCAAAAACAGGGATATCTGCCTCCTTTCTATATTTTAAGATCCAACCCGTAGTATGGTTTGCAACGTTTTGTATACTGCTTTACCACATGGGGAGGTCGCTACACGACGACAAACGATTTGTGCGCTTACTATTCTTTTTTGTATTTTTCAGTGCATCTTTTGGTGTACTCATCCAGCTACTCAAGCACCACACCCTCATGGGCTCGATGGGCATTCCCACGATGCAAGGAGCGCTTAGCATGACCAATCCTCAGTTTATGTGGAGTCTTTGTGTGCTTATGGCCATTTGGATACTCACGACGAGAGATAGGTGGCCCGCTACCATCGGACTGTTGATGTTTGCAGGTTTGGGTCTCAAATTCTATTTCATCGTGCCTGCGGGTGTGATGGTCGGATGGTATCTCATCAGATGTATCCTAAACAAGAACATCAAATCATTCGTGATGGCACTCGCTTCAACGGGGGTAGGTCTCTTATTTGCATATATCATTTTTTATTCCGGAGGCATACCAGGCGGACTCATATGGAAGCCACTTGAAATCACCCACCAAATGGTCGAGGATACAAAACTATGGTACGACCAGGTTATGATACAGGAAAGATACTTTATCCAACAACTGGGGCACTATTGGAGCCCTCGGCTTTGGTTTATTGAAATCAAAACAATTTTCTATTTTGTCTTCTTTAACTTTGGTGTAAGAGTAGTTGGTGTTTTGGGAGTTTTGTTGCTTACTTTGTTTGGACGGGGGAAGTACACAAAGAGTGTCCTGATACTACTTGTAGTGTTTGTATCCACTGTCATGCCTATTTTGTACATTCAGCGCGGAACATGGTGGAACACAATCCAGTTCCTATACTATGCCATATTTTTTGCCAGTATTCTTACTGCAGAGTTTATCTGGTACGTCACTCATAGGACGAACGGCAATATTCAGTTTTTGGTATGTGCTGTGTGCGCTCTCCTTTTTTTACCCAGTACAATTGATATCCTGAAACTCTCATTGTCTACTCGGTCCGTTAGATATATACCTGATAAGGAGGTGTCGGCTCTCCGAAAACTCCGCGCATTACCAGATGGAGTGGTATTAACCCAAGTTTTCCAACAAAAGGATACGTATATTCTTGCGGACAACTACGATACCGCGTATGTCTCAGCGTACAGTGGCAAGCCTGTGTACTTAGCAGATAGGGATCAACTACAACTCTTGGGTACGCAGTATTTAGACAAGCTCAAACAACTATCAGAAGATCCTTGCCGTGTCTTGCCTGAGGTAGATTATGTGTATCTCCGCCTTAATACACTAGATCAAAAGATAAGAAGATGTGCTGAGCTTTCAAAGAAATTTACCCCCGTCATCAGTAATGATATGGTCCTTGTATGGAAAAAGATATAGACAATGACATAAGTGTTTATAGATTTTCTTTTACGTAATATCTCACTACTGCTTCATGATAGATTGGTATGAGAGTCTTTGTATCAAGACCATTTTGTTTTGCTTCCTGGGGAGTCATAATGTAGGCAGATTTTGGTTTGCCATCATATACGAGTGGTTTTTGGAAAATGAACTTGTCAAAAGCATCCTGTTCCCAAAAGCCATACTCGTTATAAGTTCCGGGTTTTGCGATTTTTTGATAATCCTTGGGTGGGAACGGTTTGTAAAAGAGAAGGAAAATATACGGTTGGCCATTTGCACGGGTTATGTAGAACTTATCAAAAGCACCATAATTGTTCCACACAAATTGAGACATTTCCTGTGTACCACATTGCCAGGCTTCCTCAGTTTGGCGATTTTTCAGGTAGTCGTTGAAATATGTATGTGCAGATGCAGCAAAGCTACCAATATGTATCATAACCCCCGCTACAAATACAGCAACAAGTATACGTTGTATTCGACGGTGTTGATTATTTATGAAGTCCTGTGCGTACACCAAGCCAATACTTGCAATAATAATTAGAGGAACAGTAAGAACAAAGCTTCGTGTTGACGAGTTTGCAGGCAAAGCGGCTGCGGCAGGTATGGTACCAACTATGACAAGGAGAGTAAGAAACAGTCGGGTAGGCAACTTTTTTCTCCATAGGACGATCAATCCTATGATAAATAATATATATTCAAACAGAGTGAACAGATGTATAGACGGACTACCATAACGGGGATTCGGGTCTGATTGTACAAGCAAAAATGCAGGAGAGAGGTAATCAAGCGATCTCTGTACTGCTCGATGGAGTCCGTAAACAACTTTATTGTAATAGAATGGGGATCCACCCAGTCTTCGTCCCTCCTCAATTTCATGAGTAAATACAGGATGAGTAAAATATGAAAGTCCCGCTATACGGTTCGTTGGTTGAAAAAACTCAGTGAGACCGAAGAGAAAGAATGCGGACATGAAAACAATAACAGCGACACGACTCCATTCCTTCTTTCGTCTCCATATTTGTACAAAACTAACAATCGCGAGAAAAGGAATAATCACTTTTGCACTGTGATATGTAAATAACCCCATGAAGAAAAGGAGACCAAGAATAAGCAAGTACAATAATCCACTCGGTATTTTACGCAGCACGCCATATTGGAATGAGGATACCGTTGGATGATGGTACATCCATATCACAATAAGGAGGACTATTGCGACAAGAACTACTGCCTCATGTTGATGTCGGGACATAGTATAAAGCCATGTATTGGTGCTGGCTAAAAGGCACGCAACGAGCGCAACCCTTTTAGACTGAGTGAGAGTGTATGCAGCACCATAAAAAAGGAGGGGAAAGAGTATGCCCAAAAGCAGGATGGGAAGTCGCACGGTGAGACTATTGAGTCCAAAAAGCGCAATAAACGGGGCCGAGAGCATCCCTGTAAGGGGTAGTTTATTCTCGCCGAATGATAAGTATCGGAGTGGAACCCGTCCATATTCATCATGTCCAGTTTGTAATACTGCGTAGGTGTTGTAGCCTTGTGCCGCTTCATCCTCATTGAGACACGGCAAATCCAATCTATAGGTGTGAAGAAACACACTAATTATCAAAGCACAGAAAAACACAAGCAATGTAGGTGAAATCTTGAGTGGGAAAATTTTCATAAATGTATCACTGTATCGTTGTACCATACATAATCTTTATATTTCTCTAGATCGACTCCGAAATATCGGAAAAAACCATTTGCCTTTTGCATCTCGTCCAATGGTTTCTTAAACCGTATATACATTCTGCGCCCCTCGATGAACACGAGTGTATCGCTATTATGTATCTTGACTCCTTTGCCGGTATACGGACTCGCATCAAGCGCAGTGTCTGCGTCTGGTGGAAGCAAGTAGTCATTACTATTCATGTAGCTTGTCACCATGGAAAGAAAGGGCTTCTTTATCCGAATATTATTTGGATTGAACGTCGAAGTCGTTGCTGCGTAAAAGTCACGAAACTCCCAGAACTGTTCGGGGTCAATTGCTTTATCCTGTTCAACAGTCTGGATAAAGCGATTCAATAGTTGTGTGCGAGCGAACGGATTGATCGCATAGTGTATCTTACCCAGTGAAACCACAACACCAGTCATGATGAGGATACCAACGATGATAGATTGAGTTTTTTGAGAATGCATACTGTGCATTATACCTATCGCCCATGGAGTTTTGATACGATATAATCCACAAATATACTTATGTGGCATCGTCTTAAATCAGATATATTTTTTATCCTGATAATCGTAGTACTGAATTGTGTAGTCGTTTCCGACTATTTTTACCACGGGTCAAAGTCAGCCAACTTCGATGCAATAGCACACATTACAACGATTGCACAATTTCACAAGGCTCTATCTGATGGTGAATTTCCCGTCACATGGGGGGATGGTTTTGCAAACTACGGTCTTCCTATAGGTACTATAGCTCATCAACTCCCTGCATATACTGGTGCATTCCTGGCATTTTTCACCCACGACCCTCTATTATCATTTAACCTTGTCTATCTCATTACTGCTGTAGTGTCGGCGCTGCTATTTTATGCATTTCTTAAAATTCATTTTTCTTCGGAGTCGTCACTGCTTGCGACAATATTCTATTCGCTCGCTCCCTACCGAATAATGAATCTGTATATGCGCGGAGCCATGCCAGAGTTTGCTTCAGCAGTATGGGTACCGCTACTTCTCATAGCGATATATCAAATCGGGAGAAAAGATCGCATGCTCTGGTATGTTGTGTTTGCGATAGGAGTCCTTGGTCTTATTCTCACCCACCCCATGATGCTCATTGTGTACGCCCCAATCTTGGGTATTTGGATGCTCATGAACCTTCGTCTGCAGCTGAAAGCATGGCTTAATGTAGTTATGGCAGTATTTGTAGCGCTTCTTTTATCTTCTTACTATTTTCTGCCGCTTAATGTCGAAGTAAGATATCTTTATTACGGAAGCATGCCAAACTACTATTCACGCAATCAAGCCACCACTGTGGATAGTTTCGTGAATCCAGTATGGAAATATAACTGTGTATATAGGAATGATATTTTTGGAAGATGTCAACTCCCCAAGGCGGGAGTAACCGAAAGCATAATTATGCTGACTCTTGCAGGATTGGGTTTGTTAATGTTGATAAAAAAGAAAATCACATTGCGTGGATTTTCTGTTGTTCAAGCTTACTGGGATACACTCTCTTCCTCGCCATCAGTTATAAGATTATTTTGGTTTGCAATGGCAGGAGCCAGTGTTTCGATATTGTTCAGTAGTGGAGCGCTTCAACCACTGTATGAGCGCATAAAAGTTCTCAGCAGTATTCAATATCCATGGCGCTTCCTATCTTCGTATCTATTTTTTCCACCTATTGTACTTGCGATGCTATTTGAGTTTGTACACCCAAGAAAATGGAGCAAATATTTATGGTATGGGTTAATATTCTTGATTATCATCTTGCGTTTCCCTCAGTTATATGGGAAAAACTACACGCACGTGCCAATCAGTGATTATTATTTCACTCCGTACAACCTGCATTCGCTCACCATGAACACTATATGGAGTGGGGATTCCAGAGATTACCCTATAAAACGCGATAAAGCAGAGATCATTCACGGGACAGGGAAAATTATCAAGAGAATTTTGAAAAATGCGAGTAGGACTTATACCATTGAAGCGAATACAGAGGTAAGGATAAGTGACAATACGTTTTATTTCCCCGGATGGCATGTATATATCGATGGTGCAGAAACAGGCATTGAATTCCAAGATCCTACCTACCGTGGTGTCATTACTTTTGTAGTGCCTCAGGGGAACCACACAGTGAGAGTAGTGTACGAGGACACGAAAGTG
>CAYUHI010000039.1:0-8043 GCA_964444485.1 uncultured Gammaproteobacteria bacterium
AAAAGTTTGCCGGGGCATACAGCTTCGAAAACATGAAACCCGATGTCGAAGCAGCTATGAAATAAATACCCTATAGTATAGTTATACTATGATAATTTACGCTTGTTTTTCTGTTATTTTTGAGATATAATATCAAGCTTATAGTCATGTGACTTGTGGATTTTGCATTCCACAAATTCGCCGACTGTAAGCACTTTAACAACTCAGGCTATTAAGATAAGAAATCTACATATTTGATACGAATATTGTTGGATCATTCTGTATTGTATACAGTAATAGAAAAGTTTTGAACTTCAGTCTGTATGTACCCATGCCCGCTTTCATATAAGACCCAAACACAAAGGTGAGAAATATTTTCACCTTTGGTCAAGCGACTTATGTTACCCGAGCATGTCTCTCATACAACAGTCAAAGGATGTCAACTCTGCTCTTTGTTGGCTGCAAAATAGTATCATGCAAGTGAGTGAATCTCAGATAGCACTATTGATACCTTTTTGCAGCCGATAAATCAGGCAGGTTGCGTCAAATGCCCCCGATCTCGGTGGCAACAATTTCTTCACGAAAGGACTAGGTAGATGAATCGCTCGATCCGCTTGGTACGTGTTTTGGTTCTCGTTCTCCTTGTCGCCCAACTGATGCCAGAACCTTCATGGGTCTCGGCACAGGATTCGGGTGGATTGCCAACTGTCATTTCGACAGGAAGCCCAGACGTGGTCACTTTGGAGCTGCAGGCCGATCCGTCCCCAGAAAATGGGGATGGCTGCTGGCAGTGGGTCATCGACAATGAAACTGGTCCAGTAGGATCTTGGGATCAGAAAACCTGGACTGGGTGGCCTACCGGTAACCACGGATGGTGGGACGCATCTGGAAATGGTGCATCAGTCCGTGTAGTTCTCGCGGAAGATCCCAACTGGGGTCTTGAAACGAGTGCTTCGTTTTCCGTCTGGTTGAACGTATTCCAGGGTGGCGGCCCAGGTACTGACACATACCTTAGTCTTTTAAGGGATGGCGTCTATCAGTACACGTTGAGTGTGCCTTCTGAGAATCTCTCAGAAACACCTCAGGAGCTGAGTGAGTCAGTCATGCCGTTGGTGCTGGATTTCAATCAATTGGAAGTGGCAACACCTGGTGGTCACACACCCTGGAATGTCATTCTCCAAATGGGATGGGATCGGCTTCGCATTTACAAATGCTACGGGCCAACGCCTACTCAGACACCGACGCGGACACCTACACCAACACCTACTCGGACGCCGACTCGTACACCTACACCGACTCGGACTCCAATGCCGACAGCGACACCCACTCGGACACCAGTCCCTACGGCAACGCCGTTGCCGACTGCGACGCCGTCGTCTGAGCCTGACCCCGATGGCACGTTTGTCAGATACCCAGAAGCTGCCCCCGTTGTCCAACAGGATAGCATGAACGTGCCGTCGTGCCGAGAGCAGATACTGGTATGGGGCAGTGGGGGTGGCTATGTTTTTGGGAGTCAACCTGAAACGGTTGAAATTCCTGGAGCGTCTCCATTCGTGCGTGCCCAGAGTAGCTGCTACGACAGCCACCACTTTGCGATTGTGCGCCCTCCTAGATCATGCGACAACCCAAATCGTATAAGGGTTACGAAGGAGAGTGGTTCTGCCCAAACAGCATGGGCAGTGCAATACGAATGCGACGGCGGGTTAAACACTGGTCCAGTTATCATGAATACAGCGACCGGATCAGTGCCCGGTAGCATTGTGGCGCTATTCGCCTTTGCTGTTGCTTCTGTGGCAGCAACTCAGCCTCAGATGGTGGAGCTTGTATACGTTCCAGCGGGGCAAGCAATTGCTGAAGGCGGGCAACTATTCGCAGAGAGTGTGGCACAAGCAGAAGATTGGATATATTCGCAAGGGGCTAAACCCTCAACTATCCACTTCGGGAGTCCCACCTTACACGCACAATATTTTGACGGCGAAGAAATCGCGTCAACGGTGCGGTTCTACCGAAGTACCATCGACTGGGATCAGCCAGTATGGATACACTACATGACCCCTGAAATGCAGGTAGACGCTCAAACGATCGCACTGTTGCAGTTTCCATATTCCGCTGCAAGAGGTGCGACGTTGACGACCTACCAACTCAGTTCGAGGTCGAGCGGCGGTCCAAGCATGACATTGTGGAACGCCATGGTTCATGTCTACAGTTTCGGCTACGATGTCGAAGAGCTTATGGATGGGGTACGTAGTCGTAATGGGACACACAGTGATGACGGTAATACGCTGGCCGCGAGCAAGAAGGATGGCCAATGGGCTAAAACCATGAATAAGGCTAAAACCTTCACAAACCTCAATCGCCGCCCTCCATGGAATTGGTGTGGGTATAGGCCTTCTGACGGTGCCTGCACCTGTGTAGACTATACCATTGAAGTCGCTCGTATGGTGGTGAATGCCGTCGGTGAGGTGGTTCAAAAGATTACCCGTGGGGCGGCGATTATACTCAATGGTAACCCCACGGTGATCGGCGACAATCTTCATCCTCGAGTGCCAGGGTCAGCGAATCTTACCGAAGGTGCGAGGCCGAGCAGAGCCTTGTTTGATGAATTCCAAACCATCACCGGTGATCCTAGTGACCCAAACAGGGACAAATGCCCCCCTGACTTTGGGCTTATGTTGAGTCCTTAATAGCCTAAGTTTATTGGATGGTGGCGCGCTTAATGCGCGCCACCATCCATGTTTCCATAATCTGACAATATCTCTTCTGTAAGACTTCTTATTGACTCAACCAATGCTTGATGAAGGCCTAATAGATTTTGACCATATTTTTGTATGGGTTCACTCAATGTTGCGACGGGTGGTATGGTATGAAATCTACTGTCTCTCATTTCCCGCTCAGCGTAAAAAATCGCTAACTCACTTAACGATTCCATAGTATATTCGCCGGGACCCACAGTACCCAAACGCTCATCAAGACTTCCCTTCGCAATGGTTGCGAGAAAATCGATCGTTCTTTCATCAAGGTTGGGAATGTTATTGGCGAAGGTTGTACGAACTATTTGTTTTATCCAATCCTTTGTCTTAAATAAATATCTATTACTACTGCGATCGTACACATAGGAATTCCGGTCGAGGGCAGCTTGTAATAGTATAGGACCTACGGCTTCTGTTACTATTCCTGTATCATAGATGTCATCTAGTAAGGCGATACGAAGTTGCTTACCCTCGTTCCTATTGATGAGCGGCGCAAGTGCCTCACGCAAAGAACGAATTGTAGTATCAACCTCCTGACCTGCATTAATACTTGTCACAAAATCGCCAAACTTTTTTCTTGCTACGTCATTTCCCCATTCACCTACTTCGGTTAGTGATTCTCCATCTTCCTCACATTCGTCTAAGGTATCAACCCATTGATCATATTTGTTATATACCTCTCTTCCTAGACCACTAACAGGTGTCAGTGTGGGTAGATCGTGTGCATTTCTAACGTCACGACTACTATCTCCTAACAACCCTGCGGCAGCGATAGTGCCAGATCTAGCTGGAACTAACAACACATCAACATCAGGTGGATTATTCAATAGTTCCGTAATACTTGATCTTAGCTCTACCCTAAGGATTTCAGGTATCACAATCTCAGGTAATTGAATGTCCTGCTCAGGAATCCTCGGTACCTCTGATAGGTTAGCGGGTGGTCGTGGTACAAATCCAGGAGTTGATTCGTCCATAAGATATTAAATGGTGTGTATCCTCCATGATTATACCCTATCTTTGAACCTTGTACTGAGCGTATCTATGGGTTACACTTATATAGCCATGTCACCCGAGCACGCTAGGATATTCTATGTCGAAGACGACCCAAATGTAAGGGAAACTACTGAGGAAGCTTTAACTGACGCGGGTCACGAGGTGGTCATGCGTGCTGCGAACCTTCAAACTGCATTGCAAGTAGTACCTGACATTATCAAAAAGAGAATAGACGTCGCAATAGTTGATGGTCACCTTGCACCCACGGGCGGTGGCGTTTACCATGGAGCTGAGGTTGTGGAAGCTATCCGTGGAATTCCTGGTAATAGTGTATATGTCATTGGACGTGCCTTAGATACCGATATACCTGGGACTGATATGAATGTACATAAAATTGAGGGTATGAAAGCTCTAGTTCAAGCCGTAACCCAAGCATAAGAAGACTACAACAATCCCCCACCAAGCAATCGAAATTCACGTTTGTGATCCCAACCGAATTCCCCCGCCTTGCGGGACTAGTCCCGAAGCATTTGCTTCGGGGGAAACGGTGATCCCACGGGAATTCGAATCCCGGTTTGCAGGATGAGAACCTGCCGTCCTGGGCCTCTAGACGATGGGACCTGTGCTATTTATTAATGTTTCAATTTTCGATCGCTTCTTCCACGATTTAACTTGTAGTTCTCTTTTCCTCGCGTCAGATAGAGTGGCGTACTTTTCTGTGTACATGAGCTTCCAAGGCTTTCCGTTTTTCGTATTTCTGATGCCCGATTCTGAATTATGCTCTCTCAGTCTTCCTTCAATATCGTTTGTTGCTCCTACATAATACGTTCTCATCTTTAACGATTGTAATATGTAAAGATAATACATACTCGTGTGCGTACTGCCATTCTAGGTGCCGATTCCGACTTCGTCGTGAATCGTGCATTCTCGTGCCGACTAATGTCGTGCACGGAACCTCTAGATCCCGATGCTACCAGCATCGAGGACTCACGACACATAGTGTCGGAGCGATGGCACCAATTTCCAATTGCCAATTGCAATTTATCAACTACAATTATTGCTTGTTGCATATTTTAGCACATCACTATGACCAAAAAGATCCAATTCACCAAGGCAGGACACCAGAAAGTTCTTGAAGAGCTTACACACCTGAGGACAAATCGTCACCCCGCCGCAAAAGATAGACTTGCGAAGGCGAGGGCGATGGGCGACCTCAAAGAGAATAGCGAATACCATGCTGCCACAGAAGATTTGAGTGTTATAGTAGGTCGTATTGCGGAACTTGAAGAGATGCTCAGATGGGCGGAAATTGTCGATGATACGGTAGAAAAGATAGAATCTGATCTTGTGCATCTTGGGTGTCGGGTTGTGGTAGACAAGGCTGGTCAACGAGAAGAGTACCACATTGTTGGAGAATTCGAAGCTGATCCTAAGCAAAAGAAACTTTCGCTCACCTCCCCTATTGGTAAGGCTCTCATCGGAAAGAAAAAGGGCGACGTTGTTGAGGTGGCTATTCCTTCCGGAAAACACACGTTCACTATCGTCGATGTGAAGGTTGTGTAAATAGTTTCTTCACCGTTGAGAAGGTATGTTCGGTATTTTTTTCTTCTACGAGTATACTGAATTCAAGATATGTCGACACCACTTCAACTACATTGATACCTTCGAGAAATAAAGATTTTAATATAAGGTGATATACACCAGGGGTAGAAACAATTGCAGGTTTGAGACGTACAGTAACAGCAGCAAGATTGTCAAATTCTGCGATAATGTCTTCTTTGCCGAATAATTGAATAACTTGGCTTCGAAATTGTCTGCTGACAATTATTGTGTCTTCAAAAATGCCCTGAGTAATGGTAAAAAATTGCCCCTCAAGTGCAGCGGACTTATCAAGAAGTTTGTGGATTTTATTGAGGTTAGCATGACGTTTCACTGTCAGCTCACATAATTGCGAGCGAACCATGATGTCGGGTGATTGTTTGAAGAAGTCGGATAGCTTGGGAGACGGTCGCGGCTTTGGCGCACGTCGTATGGCCATAGCTATCGCTTCAACCGACGTTTTCTTCATACAACGATCTTCTATCTCAGGCCTCAGTTGACGAGCAAGCTGGGTTATGTTTAGTAAATCACGCTCAAGCAGCTCTGAAAAATACGGCTTAGACATAATAATGTCATCTAAAGCCTGTGATATTGAGTACATAGTGTTAGAATTATAACATTTATTTATATATATGTACATTAATATATTATTTTTTACATTTAGCCTGCAGAGTATAGAATATGGTTTCGTTTATCACCTAAATCATAGTTCTTATGGCAGGATTTATCGAAAGTGTTGGAACAGAGGGATATGTTACTCGATCCGATGGGAGGGTTGTGGGTATAGATGGATCGTATCCACAAAATTTCGCAGATGTTCGTGGTATGGCTATGAACCTAATACGAACCCACAGGCAGAACTCCGATGCTACAAGATTACAATTGAAATTCTATGGCAACACCGGTCTTGTGGAGGATCCGCGTATTGCCCCCCACGTAGAGGGATATTTGCGACCGAATACAAATGATCCCCATGGAGTTGTATTTCTGGGGTATAACCGTCCACGACGTGGATCAAATGATTATCTTCCGTCAGAGTGGCAGGCGGTGCAAGAGGTATGGTCGCAGGAACCTAGGATAACCCCACTTGAACGAATAGCTAAACTGCGTGACAATGGTCATACCCTAACGAAATCATTAGATATCACTGACGCTGATTCGTTACAAACTATATGGGAGCCGTTTGGATGGAGCAGAGAAGGGGTGCTGTCTTTTATAGAAAGCTATAACAAAGGAGAAGCAGGATGGTTTGCTGGAGTTCGTGATCAGGATGGTAGCCTATGCGCTGCCGCAAAAGCTGAGAAGCTTCGCCTCGGAGATATCACCATCGTAGAGTCAACCGAATGGGGTACACATCCAGATTTTAGAAAACATGGGTATGCCACGGTAGCTGCGATTGCTCTTAATGCATTGATTCTAAAAGATGCCGACCTCACAGAAAGGAAGAGTATATTCGCTGAAGCGAATATGGCAGACGAGACTCCAGGATTCATCGTAGCCCATCGTGCAGGCTTTAAAACATTTGCAGATCTTACAACTTCGACTCCGAACCACGTATTGCCCCGACATGTCAGCGTCGGTGGTAAGTTACGAAACTTTCTTCTTGTCCAACTTGATAATGAACAGATCAGTAAGTATTATCCTCCAACGGTTAGACAGCAAATTATGGAATATATTCATTAAGTTTCTTCTATGATCTGTCTTTACAACACTATACACATATCACACAATCCCCCATTCGAGGTGTTCAACGGGGACCATGATACGGCAATGGAAATTCCTGAAAGAGCGGAAAATATATATATGTCGCTCATTCAGGAAAAGTTTCAATTGGTCGATCATATGCATACAGTACCGAAGATTTTGTTAGAGACTATTCATAACCCAGAGTATCTTCATTTCCTCGAGGATTCTTGCGCAGCACTAAAAGAGCATGCGTATCTGTATCCTTCGATATGGCCGTATACCCAAAACTTCTCCATCCATCAAAAACAAAACTCTGTCGCACAGCTCGGCAGATACATCTTTGATACATATACACCTCTCTTGCGTGAAACGTACAATGCCGCTCTACATTCCGCATCCCTTGCATACACAGCAGCGACATTGCTCCACTCAAACCCAAATGAGACGTATTACGCACTCTGCAGACCCCCGGGGCATCATGCAGAGCATGCGATGGCGGGCGGGTACTGTTATATCAACAATGCAGCTGTGGCAGCACAATATCTCTCAGGATATGGTAAAGTCGCAACACTTGATGTTGACTTCCATCATGGGAATGGGACCCAGCACATTTTTTACAAACGGAGCGATGTATTGACTATCTCGATCCATGCAGACCCAACATGGAAGTTTCCCTTCTTCTCCGGATTTTCAAATGAAATCGGTGTGGAGAAGGGTAAAGGGTATAACATTAACTACCCACTTCAGAAGGGAACAAACGACAGACAGTATGATACTGTCCTTCAACAGGCGCTTTTCGCCATCCAAAAATTTAACCCTCAGCATCTTGTGATTTCGTATGGGGCGGACACTCATATTGCTGATCCTATCGGTGGGTTTCGGTTGAGTACTGACTACTTCACTCAAATGGGGAAAAGTGTCAGATCACTCTGTGTGCCGACTCTCATCGTGCAGGAGGGTGGGTACAATAACGAACATTTAGGAAAGAATGTCACCGCTTTCTTAAAAGGTTTCGTATAATGTGAGCATATATGCC
>CAYUHI010000040.1:0-4129 GCA_964444485.1 uncultured Gammaproteobacteria bacterium
ACAAGCTTAGTCGATGTGGAGTGCATATACTGGGAACTTCGGCAAAACATATCCAACAAGCAGAAGACAGAAGACGATTCTCTAAGCTTCTCGACAGCCTCGATATTCCGCAACCTCGATGGGACTCGCTCACTACAGTGTCAGCTGCATTGACGTTCGCTAAACGTGTAGGGTATCCAGTACTACTGCGGCCTTCCCACGTGCTTTCAGGGAATGCCATGTGCGTATGCTACTCACCCACCCAACTTCGAACATATATTCGCACCTATGCTCACATTAGCAAAGACCACCCTATCGCTGTAACGGAGTTTATGGTCCAGTCAAAAGAGATAGAGTACGACGGCGTCGCAGACCATGGTGTTATATTGACTCATGCCATATCCGAACATATAGAGCTTGCGGGGGTACATTCGGGAGATGCACATATCATATATCCGGCGCGACGAGTGTTCTCCCAAACAGAACGTAAGATCCGCGCTATCGCCGATACTCTTGTTGACAAACTGAGTATCACAGGGCCTTTCAATTTGCAGTTTCTGGCGCGAGACAACGAAGTGTCAGTGATTGAGATGAACGTACGTGCGTCGCGCACAGTCCCTTTCATATCCAAGGTGACGGGAGTCAACTTTGCGAAGCTTGCGGTAGATACGTATTTTGCGAAAGCGATTCCCCATAAGATACCCGACTTACCCTATGTGGCTGTGAAAGCGCCCCAATTTTCGTTTGCCCGGTTGCCTGGAGCTGACCCTGTTCTTCGGGTTGAGATGTCATCAACTGGTGAGGTTGCGTGCTTTGGGGAAACAGCGGGTGAGGCATTCCTAAAAGCGATCTATGCGACGGGCTTTGCAATACGGAAGAAGGGGGTGCTTTTTACGGTCGGCGGACCGGCAAACAAAGAACGTATGCTTGACGCTGTTTGGAAACTTGCGCGACTTGGGTATACGATCTATACCACTAAAAACTCACATGAATTTCTCATACAGCACCACATACCTTCTACACAGGTATCCAAAGTGTATGAAGGTGGACACCCGAGTGTAGTCGATGTGATTACTAATGGGAGTGTTTCTATTGTGATTAATATCCAAGAGCCATTTCAAGATCGGACTCCTTATATCGATCAGCAGATAGCAGATGGATATCGCATCCGCAGAGCTGCGGTGGAGCACAATGTGCTACTTCTGACTGACACTGTACTCACGCGATTTTTCGTGAAAGCTCTCACGCTGTATGACAAGAAAGAACTTGGGATTCTCTCCTGGCAAGAATGTCTGAGGAAAAATCCAAATAACAAATGACAAATATCGAGTGTAAAAGTATTTCGGGGAACCAACTGACGTTACACAAGTGTAACTCAATACATACTTGATTACAAAGAGAAGGTAAATAGACTTGTAGCGAAATAACAATTTCATGATTTTCTGTCATTCTCGACCTGATCGAGAATCTCTTGGTTGAGGCTAAACTTACTAGCAAAGAGATCCTCGCATTCGCAAGGATGACAAGTTTTCTTATTTCACTACAAGTCTAATGTGTCTCGGTGATATCACTAGTTAATAATTCCTTTCACGATCATCCGCCTCACGTAATCCTTTTTTGTGAGCGTGACCACTCGGATGATGAGGATTATCCGTTCTTGGTTTTCCTTCTGAAGATGCTCTTTTATCACTTCTTTCTTTTTTCTCTCTGTCACGTGACAATTTCTCAGCTTTTTTATCTCCTAATTTATTCTCTTCTGGTATGGGTAAAGTTTCAGTCATGCAGACGAGTTTACTACTACTTTGCAAGTTAATAGTTATGTATCCCGATGTATTAGAAACGTCACTCATATTGTTTTCCCACGTATTTATCACTACAACCTCAAGTAAATAATTACACCTTCTATTCACACGACTCCCTAACTTCCCTTCCTCATCGTACGGTGAGCTGAAAACCTGATTTCCTGAACGCCTGAATATCTGAATTCCTCACTATGCTATTATTTGCACATGTCGGAACGCTTCCAAACCTCAATTAGCAAGTATTATCTTTTTCATTTTTTTGATTCGCTCATTTTTTTTACCCCTGTTATAGTCTTGTTCTGGCAATCGAAGGGACTAAGCATGACCCAAATTACGCTTCTGCAGTCGATATATTCGATAGGGGTGATACTACTCGATGTACCAACGGGTGCATTCGCGGACAGATTCGGAAAGAAGAAATCTCTCATGTTGGGTGCTCTTTTTTGGACATTGGGGCTCATATGGTACGGTCTGAGTGGCTCATTCTGGCAGTTTGTTATTGGTGAACTCATCATTGGAACAGGATCTGCCTTTACATCTGGTGCTGATAGAGCCTACATACATGGTCTCCTCCAGACCATGAACAAAGAGCGTGATTTCAAAAAGGTAGAGGGAAGCGCGCGAAGTGTCATGCAGGTGGCTCAGGCAGTGGCCAGTGTTGTCGGAGGGTTTATAGGGACGATTTCACTCGCCCTGACTCTTCTGGCATCGGCAGTGTCTGTGTTTATTGGCTTTCTGACGGCCTCTATGCTTGCTCCGGTTGCGAAGGATATTGAGTCACATAAGCTTACATATATACAAACACTCCGAAAAAGTTTCGCAGCAATCCGTCATAACCGACTGGTTGGGTGGTATACCCTATTTTTTGGATTTTTTACTGGTATGGTTTTTCCACTATTTTTCTATACCCAACCTCTGATGCAGGTGCGACACATTCCAATAGAGTATTTTGGATTTATGTATCTTGTGATGAATATGCTTACCGCAATAGGGTCTATGTTTACCCATCAGCTTGAAAAATCACTGAAAGGTTGGATCTATGTAGGTTTATCAGTGTTTACGCTCATATCTATCTTTGTCGTCTCTCAGACACAAGATGTTTTATTATTCATTTTGCTCTGGCACTTTCCGTTTACGGCGCTTTTCATCAATCAGACAGTCATATCAGACGCTGTACTTCAGTTAGTACCTCAGACACAGGCTGCAACAGTTTTATCATTTCAAAGTTTGTTGCGGCGCATCATTTATGTATTTGTCGGGCCTCTGTTGGGGTCAGCATACGATACATTTGGCATGCGTAAGGCACTACTTGGATATGTAGTTATTCTTTCAGTTGTGTTTATTTCCCTATTGGCGATGAAAAAACTATTCATCCACCAATCCGCAAGATACCCTGATCGTAAGGTCGGGGCTGAAAGCGCATGATCCTGCTTCGGCTTATTCCGCTGCGCCGCACTGCTAGATACCGCGAGCGTCAACTCGAGGAGGTTCATCACCGAAAAACGATGAAAAGTGAAGTTCAGACTTAGGATCCATGCGTTTACTCTCTTTTATGCTACTATGTGAGTATGACGGTGCATGAGGCAATACTTCGCTATCTCGAATACTGCGAGCTTGATCGCAATCTGTCGGTGAAGACGGTGCGTATGTACGGACAGTATCTGCAGTTGCTTGAGGCCTGGCTTATAAAGACACATGGGGCCAAAGGTGCAGATATGGAGGTCGAAAAACTTGATGAGAACATCATCAGAAAATTCCGTCTGTTTTTATCTCATGAATACAGAAATCCAGTACGAGGACCTCTCAAACGTATATCTCAGGTGAAGTATCTTATGGCCATCCGGGGTATGCTCAAGTATCTTCTAAAACAAAAGATGCAGGTGATGCCACCCGATATGATCGAGCTTGGCAAACTCGGGGATCGTGCGATCAAATTCCTTCACGATGATGAACTTGGACGTCTGCTGAACTCCGTGGACGAGAACGACCGTAATGACCTGCGTGATAAAGCGATTCTTGAAACTCTCTTCTCCACAGGATGTCGTGTTTCAGAGCTTTGTGACATTAATCGCAATCAGATCAACCTAACCACAGGTGAGTTTAGTGTCCGAGGTAAAGGTGATAAAACACGCGTAGTATTTCTGTCCGAAACTGCAAAAAAAGCACTTCAACTCTATCTGAACGTGCGGAAAGATCCCTACAAACCTCTCTTTGTCCGTACCCGTGGACCCAAAGGGAACAAAGAGTTGACGGATGAAAAATTCCGATTGTCACCCCGATCAGTGGAACGTATCGTGGAGAAATTTCGTATCAAGGCTGGCATTGTCCAAAGAATTTCTCCCCATGTT
>CAYUHI010000040.1:4229-8031 GCA_964444485.1 uncultured Gammaproteobacteria bacterium
CGTGGAGAAATTTCGTATCAAGGCTGGCATTGTCCAAAGAATTTCTCCCCATGTTCTGCGCCATAGCTTCGCCACAGATCTTCTGGCACATGGGGCAGACCTTCGATCTGTGCAGGAGATGCTGGGGCATGCGAATGTGTCTACCACACAGATCTACACTCACGTCACAAATGCCCGGCTGAAAGAAGTGCATGAGAAGTACCATTCGGGGAACAGGTGATCAGGAAATCAGGCAATTAGGAGATCAGGCATTTTCTTCTCCGCTCAAGCTTCGGAGGGGCGAGGCAGGTAGTCAGGCAAATCTCCTCTATACCCTCTCCTTGACTAAGGAGGGGAATCGGGTGGTTGTGGTGTGTAGTGACAATTCATGAATTGTCACTACTTGGCAATGTTATAAGTCTCGCGCTTTGTGTCTCGTGCTATAATGCTCCTATGATCTCTGTCATCATCCCCTTCAAGGACGAGGCTGATAGCTTGCCTGTACTCGTAAATCTTCTGAAAGAAAATCTCGAAAAGTTGAACACTGAGTACGAGGTACTCCTCATAAGCAATGGTTCAACAGACGACTGGGAACAAAAGCTGACACTTCCAAATGATAAGTTCAAGACTTTCTCTCTTCGAAGGGCAGATAAGGGTCGTGCATTACGTCGTGGTATCGCAAAGTCGACGGGAGACATCATAACATTTATGGATGCAGATCTCGAGGATGACCCCGGTGACCTTGCGAAATTCTATGAGAAAATACAGGAAGGAGCAGACTTCGTGAATGGATGGCGGAGGGAACGTCACCACTCGCTCGACCGGAATCTTCCCTCACTCATTGGCAACTACCTTATTATCCGTTCTTTCCTCAGAACAGGTTTTCATGATGTGAACTGTGGATTCAAGATGTTCCGTCGTGAGTGTTTGCAGGATGTCGTATTGTATGGAGACAATTTCCGATTTCTGCCGCTCGTGGTTGAGAAATTCGGCTTTCGCACGACAGAAGTTGTTGTGAAGCATAAAAACCGTTTATATGGCAAATCGAAATTCGGGTTCTTCAACCGTCTCACGGTATTTGCAGATATCCTGACCGCATATTTTATATTTCGTTTCTCACAGAAACCACTCCACTTTTTTGGCGCAATTGGCATTCTCCCTTTCGTGTCAGGATTAGTTATCATTCTCATACTCACTTTTGAGCGTATATTCCTTGGCGTCGAGCTTCACGAACGACCAATAGTGTGGGGCGCTATTTTGCTCATCATTGTTGGACTTCAGATCGTCATGACTGGAGTCATTGCTGAACTCATGGTATTTCTATTTAAAAAGGGACAACGCGGCTGATATGACCTTCTGTTGACAGGCGAGTGCCTTTTCCGCTAGACTGTGAAGTAATGCCTCGAACTACACCACAAACACGTATAGTGAGCAAGCATCCCCGCTCGAAACAACGAACAACGCTCAGAAACCCGCATCACCCCTCGCACAACCTTACGTCTTTTGCGCGAAAAGTACACTCATTCATCTCACACAACGTTTTCTACGTGAGCGGTTCTCATTTTCCTCATAAGAGGGACAAAAATCCAATCGGGGGGCTTTGGAAGGGTCTTCACAATCCTTATGTTGCACTGGTAGTAGCATTTCTTATCTGGGGAGTGACTGCACCGATTTCCAAACTGACACTTACCGAGATTGGCCCGTTCACTCTTCTTTTCTTTCGTACTATTATTGCATCATTGATTTTACTGCCCTTTATATTCAAACACAAAGTAACGTTCACATTACGTGAACAGATATTTGTAGCTTTGGCGGCACTTTTTGAGATATTTTTGCACATTACACTCATTTATCTAGCTCTCCCACTCATCCCAAGTATCAATTTACCTATTATTGGCTCCATGTCGCCTTTTTTCCTTGTTCTCATGGCACGAATATTTCTACGAGAAAAGGCGAATGTCAACAAATACTATGGTATGGGTTTTGGTCTCATGGGTGTCTTATGTATTACTGTGCTTCCTGCCTTGTTCGCCCAATCAGGACAGGTCCTTGGCATCTCAACTGAGGCTTTGTCGACACTGCGTATCCTTGGGCTCCAGGGGTACAATATCAGCCCTTCGGGGGTATATTGGTTGGGGAATGGTCTGCTGGTACTTGGCGTCATCGTCGGATCCATCGGCCCAATTTTTCTGAAACCAATCCGTCATTTCCCAGCTCAACTTATCACCTTCTGGCAGTTTGCGCTTGTCGCTTGTTTCACTCTACCCTTTGCACTCTTGGAAAGTCCGCAGTTTGTATTGGCGAAACTTACCTCTGTGGGCATTGTGGGGATCATTTACCTCAGCGTACTTTCATCGGTGGTAGCGTACTCACTCTATACCCATGGGTTGCAGGAGTCAAAAGCAGCAGATGTGGGACTGTTTTCATATCTTTCACCCATCAGTGCACTTATTGTCGGTATTCCCCTACTCCACGAATATCCCAACTTCTGGTTTATAATTGGGGCTGCACTCGTGCTCACTGGTCTGTGGATAGCAGAGAGAAATACACGCAATCGATCGCGAAAGACAATGAAACAAAGTCGTCAGTCACCAGTCGACAGAAGGTGAGAGAATATGTATATGACTTAAACCTCTGGATCCCGTTGTTCAACGGTATGACAAATGGACTTGTAGCGAAATAAGAAAACATGTCATCCTTGCGAATGCGAGGATCTCTTTACTAGTGAGTTTAGCCTCAACCAAGAGATTCTCGATCAGGTCGAGAATGACAGAAATTCATGAAATTGTTTTTTCCCTACAAGTCTAATGATCATTGTAAATTGAAAATTATCACATGTCCACAATTCTCATCACCGGTGCTGGTGGTTACATTGGCTCAATCACCGCAAGCCTACTCCTTGAGCATGGATACACAGTAGTAACGGTTGATAACTATTCCCGTGGTTACATGGATCCGCTCTCCTATCTAAAGTCGTTGTATGGCGACAAAATTCGCATACACACTTCTGATCTTGTATCAGATGGAGGTAAGAGTGTGTTTGACGCAAATCCTGACATTGACGCTGTCATTCATTTTGCCGCATTACTCAATGTCGGTGAATCTTGGAAGATCCCTCACAAATATTTCACCAATAATGTTGCGGGTACGCAACTGTTGTTAGAGCAATGTGTAGATCACAACGTGCGCAAAGTAATATTTTCGTCGAGTTGTGTGGTCTATGGTAACGCACAATACATCCCGATTGATGAGGCGCACCCGATATCAGATCCGGTGTCGCCTTACGGCATGTCCAAGATGCTGAGTGAGAAACTTTTTTCAGACTACCAGAAACTTGATCTATTAAAAAGTATTTCGCTCCGCTATTTTAATGTATGCGGAGCAACAGATGATGGAGCGCTAGGAGACTCCAAAAAACCATCCTTTCATTTGGTTCAGAATGCTGTCCGTGGAGCACTAGGTCTTGAGCCATTCGCCCTCAATTATGCAAAAGTGAATACGCCTGACGGGTCTCCAATACGGGATTATACGAACGTGGTAGACCTCGCGGATGCACATGTGCGTGCTCTTGAATACCTTATGAAAGAGAATACTAGTGACGTTTTCAATCTTGGGACAGGTACCGGGAACTCAGTACTCGAGATCATCCAAGAAGTCAAAAAGCTGACAGGAAAAGATTTCCCAGTACACGAAGCATCCGAGAGACGGGAAGGAGAGGCAGATAAGATGATTGCAGATATCCGCAAAGCAAAATCAGTCCTTGGTTGGGAGCCGAGACATACTCTCGCGCAGAGTGTAGAATCACTTATCAAGTGGTACACGA
>CAYUHI010000041.1:0-6541 GCA_964444485.1 uncultured Gammaproteobacteria bacterium
TATGTATCTCGGTCCTTTCTACTTTGACACAAAGGAGATATTTCTCATCCTTCTCACCGTTTTGCTCGCTGTAGCGATGTATTTAGGGTGGGATCCTGTGTGGTTCAAGACACGCGACGTCTTCACGATAGCCATCCTAATACTGTTCACGAAGGGATTGCTGCCTGCGATCCACAACGAGGCATTTTTCTTTGTTGCTATCGCTGCAATCTTTCTCACTCTCTACTTGCCGATATTCCAAGTAGTCTTGTTTTACTTTATTAGTTTCATACTATTTCGCATTTTGCGGATTATTTGAAAAGAACTAGAGGCGTATTACCCTCATGCAACGCGTCAATCAGCTTCTCACTATCTTGATACTTATCATATTCGCATCTGCGGGATGGTTCCTTATTGTCCAGACGATCCTTGTGAGGCAGGGAGTGATACCACCAATCGGGAGAACCCCGGACTTCCGAAGAGTTGGTGCACTCGCAGAACTCGAGCCTGTTCCCACACCTCCGCCACTTCTTGACATAGATCCAGAGCGCACTGATCGAAGTGATGCAGGCGACACCATCGCTCTCAAGCTAACGACTAACATCCCATTAGGTCACCAATTCGCAGGAGGAGAAGTGTTCACTGTACGAATTCTGGCTACGCCTAAATATCGGGGTCAGCTTAACAACATGCTACACCTTGAAGGTATACGATTCCCAATACGCTATAACAAAGACTTTCTACAACTCAAAGTCTTGCCTTCGGGTTTAGGCGTGAAGCTAGATGACACTGATCTTTCGGAGGAATGTAGTTTTTATGAGCTTGCGGAGCCGAGCGTCTTCATCATAAATAATATCGACTCCTTCAACTCATTTTATGTACACAAGAAATTCCCCCGAAGTGATCCTCGCTACAGCGATCCAACGAAGGGTATTCAGCTTCAGCCAAACACTTGTATCGGAGAGGTCAAGTTTCAGGTCATCCGGAAAGAGCAGATAGACCCAGCACTCCTCACCACGATGTTCATTGATGCACAAGTCATGATACCTAACGTCGCACGTGAGATAGGAGTAGACGGCCGAGGGCCCGAAGGCACATTCCCTGACGGGACGCTCATCGGCAATATTGACCTGAATGAACACCTGGAGTGGCGTATAAGCAACGGTCAAGTTGTGGGAACTTTCGCGCTTGGACACCACCTCAAAGCTCCACAAGGGATAAATCCGACGAGTAATGTAGCGACGGACACCCCTCCAGCGAATGCGACACCAACTGGAGGCACCGGAGGAAACACTCCGACGGTCACTCGTGCACCAACTCCGACGACTCCCGGAACAGGCCCAACAAACACTCCCACACGAACCCCAACCCCAACAACTCCTGGAACTGGTCCGACAAACACTCCAAATCCAACTATAACACTCTCTCCAACAGCAACAATCACTCCAGCACCTTTTACATCCTGTGCCCAGCAGACACAGATACCTCCCGCCGAGTGTGACACACTGATAAGTCTCTACGATATGACCGGAGGGGCGAGTTGGTATAACAATGTTCAACGATGGAAAGAATCAGCTAACCCTTGCGAGTGGTATGGAGTAACCTGTAGCGGTGCTTCCCAACATGTGACAGAACTTAATCTGATAAGTAACAATCTCGTCGGCGAGCTTCCCACGATGTTGACTCCTCTCAGTTTCCTACAGAGCCTCAGACTTGATGACAATCAGTTGAGTGGCTCATTCCCAACGTCATTTACTCGAATGACAGCACTTCATCACTTATCAATCTCGAATAACAAACTTACTGGTGAAATACCTTGGGATTTCGGAAGTATTCCATTGGCATTGCAATCGCTATATATTGATAATAATGAGCTTGCCGGGATCATCCCTGTTAATTTTGGTAACCTGACACAATTACGCAATCTAGGCGTCGGTGCCAACCACTTCACCAATGTCGGAGCAACATCTGTATGTAGTGTCATGCGGTACGCAGAGCAAACACCAACCCCTTGGTGGCAACTGCAACGACCACCCATCCTCTTTGATCCTTGTCCACCGCCTCCCACTCCCACTCCTACAGATATCCGTCCACCATTGCAGCCTGTTGCGGCACTTGTCGAAGATACGCCCACACCCACTCCGTACTACATAGATCTCCCCCCGCAGAATGCCCAGTGGCCACTGCTTTGGCTTGATAGGGAAGGGGAGCATATTTACACTGTGCCTATAAACTATGATAAGCCACAGGTGAACGAGACATATCCCGATCTCACCGTCGTCTCAATGAGTCTGTACTCAGACCCGGAAGTTGCCACCTGTACAATAGAGCTCGAGACCAAGATCAGAAACAACGGCCAGACAGCAGCACTTCCCTTCAGTGTAAAAGCAAATGGTCAGACATATCGAGTCCTCACAGGCCTTGCGCCGGGCAGAGAGTTGACTCTCAGATTTAGCGATTACACCCACGGCACATTTATGCAACCAAATATCGTCCGAGTCGACAGCGAAAGTGAAGTGCCCGAGTTACGTGAAGATAACAATATCATGGAACGATACTTGTTCCTGGGGAGTATTCTGAAGCCCGAATGTCAAAATATCACTCCGCCACCTGCTGGCACTGTGACGCCGGGGAGTATCACCAATATTCCGCTCGACATGCGAAAGGTGAACATCCGCATGAAAGTTAAACTTCAGGGTATACGTCAGGAAACATTTGCCAGGCAGTATGCACGACTACGTTTTGGGGTAGCAGTCGGTCAGGTAGGAGGGGTCAATACTGATTTCACACAGTCAGAATTTGTCCACTTGGGCTCTGGTGTGTATGAGGGTCTTATCACATTCGATCCACTCGTAGTGCCGCGGGGGACGAATTATAAAATAATGGTAAAAGGACCGAAACATTTGTCTAAACGGTTCTGCTCGGCTCAGGCATCGGGTGATGACTATTACTGTGGGGAAAACGCAGGTGGTATCGTACTCAATATCGGTGTGCAAGATTTTGACTATTCGACGGTACCTATGGCTCCAGGTGACTTGCCCTTTGGTGGTCAGCAGGATGGTATCGTGGATTCGTCCGACCTGACATTCATCCGTGAACACCTACCCAGTAAAGACGCAGAGACACTAAGAGTGGGCGATCTGAATTTTGACGGTATTATAGATACTCAGGATTTCTCACTTGTCGTCAATAACCTGGTAAATAATGAAGATGAAAGATGAAATCGCGAGACACAAAACTTATAACACATTGTCATCCTGGAAGAACGAAGTGACGATAGGATCTTTTTCGATAGATTCTATCGCTTCTCCGTCGATTCGGCGGATTCGCTCCAGAATGACAGGTATTGCAAACATGAGAAATTAACAAGTATACTGGTCATTGAAATCACACTATGGAACCACATCCACATCGCAATCATTATCGGGTCGTCATAGTAACCTTATTTGTGGGTTTGGCACTTATCACCATCGCACTTATCTTTTACTACCAACGCACAGGCATTCTGCGGGTTCCTGGCGCTGCTTCTGTCCGATCAAGTGTAGAAATACCCGTTACCAATCAGAAAGCATATGCAAGAAAAACTGCTACAGGAGTGGGTTTTAGTCTGGTTCCCAAATCGGGTGCGCGGGTATATCCAGCAAACAGCACAATCACACTGCAAGTCATGGGTGACTCCAATAAGAACCCAGTCCTGGGCTACGATGTGGTGACAAATCGTAACCCCGATTCATTCGAAGTGGTGAGCGTTACATCTCTCTTGCCAGAATTTACCGTGCTGAAATTTGTGAAAAATGACTATTTCACCTTAACCGGCATACTGAAGCCTTCCGTGTCGAAGCAAGTGATCTTCGATACTAATCCGCTTGCCGAGATAGTCATCCGTCCCACTAGGGTTGGTCCACTCGAACTCACTGTTCTCACCGAGAAAGGCGCTCAAACTTCGAAGGTTATATCCAAGGGAACGGGACAAATTCCTGAAAAATTGCTTATAGATTCTTCGAACACACTGCGTCTTGACATCAACTAACAAAACGTGCTAAACTCAATTTAGGCCTCATGGGTACATTACTTTCATCATTGGCGCGCCTGTGCTTTGTCACGATTGTGCTGGCTGTTTTCTTTGTATGGTCAATTCCTGCGGTATTTGCAGTGAACAATCTTCTCTTTGATACAACAAGTAAAACAGTACAAATGGACCAGACACTCGAAGTGCCGATAAATATCCACACTGACACAGGAACTGCAGTTATAGGAACTGATATTTGGATAACGGTAGATGAGAGCTATCTAGATGTGCAATCGATTAATCAGGGTTCATATTTCCCCACGGTGACTGGCCAACGTACGACTGTTGGGAAGATTTATATCGCCGGTATCCTTGAAGATACGACAAGTACGGTGACAGGGGACGGCAATATTGCAACGGTGTTATTCACCCCAAAAAAGACGGGTACAACCCAAATAACATTTGACTGTCAGGGCAATACTGTAAGCGATACATCAAAGATTAATATTAACTTCAGCAATCCACAGAATGTGATCGATTGTTCATCAACAAAGAGCAATGTACTTTCCGTGACAATCGGTCAGACCGGTGCAGAAGCTACTCCCACACCAGAAGGAGGAACGGGAGCAGCTACACCAACTCCAGCAGTATATGTACCCGGCAATACAACCAACCTAACACCAACCCCTTCGGGATTACCCAATAGTGGATTTTTTGACAATACACTGTACTATATGCTGTCGGGGGGTGCGCTCATGGGAATTGGGGGCATGATCCGCAAGTTATACTTGAGACCATTTTAACAATGGATACAACCAAAATTGCGACACTAGAGCACATGCGACCTCGTCGCAATACCAAACTTCTTGGGATTGGTGTTGGGCTCATGCTTTCATTCCTCATGCTTGCTGCGATCTCAACTGCATACATGAGTGGGATCTTCGTAAGCGCGACCAACGATGCGCCTACAGAGCTTATCATACGGGGAGTGACCGACTCAACAGCACAAATATATTGGACTACTCAAGCTGAGACACAAGGTCTTATCCAATACGGCACTAATCCATCAGAACTATCTCTCATTTCGCCTGAAGTCATTGGAAGTAAAGATCACACGATTGATCTGACACTCTTGAAGCCTGGAACTACCTACTATTTCAATATTCGTATTGGCGACAAAATATTTGATAATGGCGGTACGCCGTGGACATTCGCTACAAAGCAGTCAAACGGAGATGGTGGATCTGCAGTGACCGAGCCAACGGGTGAGACAGAAACCCAACCACAAACACTTACCTGTCCTCAGACAGATAATTGCTCTGTGATACGAGAGCGTCTTGGTCAGGGTTGTACTACTGCTGACTACTCACGTTGCCTCCAGCAATCACAACCGAGATAAGCCACAAGAACAGGTGATAAGGTATTCAGGCGATCAGGTTATCAGGTGGTTAGGCATTTCCTCCTCCGCTAAAGCTTCGGGCGGACGACGCAGGCAGGCAAGCATGCAATGTGTAACACGATTAGCGAACCTTATAACTTTACAAACTTTATGAACTTTATGAACCCCTCACTCTACACAAGAAACTGCAGGATGAACCCTCCGACAGTGCGAACAAACGTTTCCACTATGGAAGGCCCAGGTCCGAGAGGAATAATAATGAGTAGGAGAAAGAAGATACCATAGGGAGCCATACTGTACCACTTCATAGCCTGGTTCTCGGGGAGCAATCCACCAACGATTTTGAATCCATCGAGGGGTTCAATAGGGATAAGGTTAAAAACTGCGAGCGTGACATTTAACTGGATGAATATTTTCGCTATTTGAAAAAAAATGATGGGCAGAGATGGTATGACGAAATAGAGTAATTTGAATATGATAGATACAGAAAGTGCGAGTAAGATATTGCTGAGCGGCCCAACAAGTGCGATTTTCATCGCATCCTGACGAGGATTCTGGAGATTGTAGGGATCAAACTGCACAGGTTTGCCCCACCCAAAACCTGCAATGAGAAATAAAATGCTTCCCCATAGGTCAAGATGGGCACGAGGGTTGAGCGTCAGTCGTCCTTGGAGGCGAGGAGTGGGGTCGCCGAGTATATCTGCCATCTTAGCATGTGAGAACTCGTGCACGCTGAGTGCGACCACGATAAAGAGAATATACAAAACGACAAGCACTGGTGCATTGGCAAGCTCAAAAATAAGGCCATTCATAGGGGAAAACAATAGAGATTAGATTGAAAAAACAGCATGTGCATGATACCATATCCAGACTTACTTTTTGGAAGAACTCTATGGCACGATGTTATATCACCGGTAAAGGAAACCTCTATGGTCGCTCTCATACTCACCATCGTGGTGTGGCTGGAGGAAGATGGAAGAAGCGTGCCCAAAAGACCGCCCGTATCTTCAAACCAAATCTGCAAACTGTATCGATTATTGAACACGGAGTTCGTAAACAGATCCACATCTCCACGAAAGCTCTCAAACGTGTGAAAAAAGACATGGCTGATGGCAAAAAGCCCGTCATTACCCTCGTAACCTCCAGGGGAACTG
>CAYUHI010000041.1:6641-7992 GCA_964444485.1 uncultured Gammaproteobacteria bacterium
AATTGCTTCAAGTAGTGTAAGACCGTCACCTAAAGATAGAGAAAGTAACTGACCTCTTGTCGTCAGCAAATATGCCCCTATCAGTGTGAGAACTACGAGAACCACCTTTTTTCGTGTCAGTTTCTCATTAAGGAATATTACAGCAAATAAGACTGTAAAGAGAAGAACAGAACGAATAAGAAAGGAGTAATTGATTGCCGTCGAAAACTTGATCGCAAACGGTTCAAGAATGGCAAGAAAGATTGTGTTGAGGCCCATACCCAAGAGTACATATATGCCCATCTTCGGCACATTTCGCAATTCATCTTTATTTTTATAGAGGAGAGTTCCCCAAAATGGGATGGCTAATGCGGTAGTCCAAAAAGCGAGGGTGTATGCATTTTCTCCTCCTTGGAAGGCTAATTTGGAAAGTGAAATAGTAACAGCCCATGCGAAAGCTGCAATTGCAGAAAAAATGAAGCCTTTAGATATTTTCATAAGTAGCATGTGCTATTTGATTACTCAGATTCAAACAAGATCTCGATTTTTCCCCCAAAAGCGAGCAAGCATCGGGATAACACGATGGGGTTTTCGTGGTGACTCGTAAACTGATCGCCTGAAAGCCTGATTTCCTGATCTTCTACTACAGCAATTCATGTAATTTTTTGTCGCGTTCTTCATAGATGGGGGCTTTCTGCTCTGCAAGGCGTTGAGTGAAAAGAATACCATTGAGATGATCGATTTCATGCTGCACGATTGCTGCCTCAAATCCAGTAAATACTTTCTCGTAACTTTTGCCGTGGATATCATGCCAACGGAGGTTCACAGAGTAAGCGCGCTTAATTGGCCCCCAGATACGGGGGATAGAGAGACAACCCTCGAGTGGCTCACCTTCCTCATCTTTACTCTTAGTTTTTGGTGTTTTTTTGATGTTCGATGAGACTATCTCGGGGTTCACGAATACTTGTACAAAACTCTTAGGAGTTGGTTTCATGAGGAAAAGCCTGAGGGAAAGCCCCACCTGTGGCGCGGCAAGCCCAACACCGATAGGGTCGACGCACGCTTCGAGCGTCTTTTTCATATCCTCGACTGTCTTGGCAAGTTTGGGTCCAAATTCTGTCACTCGTCTCGCCTTCTTTAAGAGGACTTTTTCCGGTACAACAACGATCTTCATAGAGGTATACTATTCTACCATGAAGCTCTCTGTCTGTATCGCGACCCACAACGAGGCACTCAATCTGCACTATGCGTTGGACTCGACTATAGACTGGGTGGATGAGGTGATAATTGTTGATGGAGCTTCCACTGATGACACTCTGAAAGTAGCACGATCATATGGGCCCAAGGTGAAGATCATTGAGACATCAAATCC
>CAYUHI010000042.1:0-7731 GCA_964444485.1 uncultured Gammaproteobacteria bacterium
CTGAGAACGTGTTTGCATATTGAAAAGGTTTAGAAATAATAAATCAAATAGACCTATCAATATACAATGTAATGGAATAATTACTTCATGTCAAGGAGTAGGTGAGGCCTGGGTAGCGGTTGGAGCACTTGGGGAGTATATTCCAAGCTCTATGACAGCGTCGTATCCATCAAGTGTTGCTTGTTTGCTGATTGTTTGTATGCCTACTTCTTGGACCGTGGTGGTGAGTTGTGTTATCTTTTCTACCTCTAAAGATGGAGAGAGTAGTACTCTATTCTCTAGAATAGTGCGGCTCGTCATTTGATTGTTGATTTGGTACTGGCCGGACTGGCGAAGTTTGTTGTAGATCTCATCAAACAACTTCTGTGCTTGTGATGTGTAGACGATCTGTACACGGAGCAGTGCTGGGTTTTCGGATACTGCCGCCGCAGGTGACGCCTGAGCAGATCCGCTGCTTGTAGGATTTGTGGTCAATGTCGCAGAACTCGAGGCTGAGATGAGTGCGATCCCTGTAACTCTTGGTTTCTCGTTTGCTGCCAATTGCTGTTGTGCAAGTAGTTGGGTGCGTTTTCTCGCAAGGAGCACCTGTTCTTGTCTTGCCTGGAAATATTGGAAATATCCTATCCCTACCGCTCCACCAACAAGCAGGATCACGACTACCACTGCGACCCATGGTTGAACCGGCTGTTGGGCCGCTTCAGTGACGCTCATTTGTGTAAGTGATTTGTGACTATGGGCGGTAAGTTCGAACATATACTGATCTGCATTTTTCAGAGTATAGAGCTCGATATGTTTCTTCGCTCTTTCAACGATATCACCCTGACGGATTGGTGTCGCATTCTCGAGTGCAGGTGCCAACTCGGGGAATATGCCAAGGACACTAAACCCTGCCTTCTCAAGTCCATGATATATGCTTGATAGCAAATCTCTGTTAGCAACAATAATGGTGGTCGCACCATCCTTTGAAACTTTTCTTATCGTTACGACATGTTGAAAGGGAATGGATTCGATAAACGAGCTAATAATGTTCGCGTCAACTGCTTTGGTCCGCAGATTGGGGGTGAGAACCTTTTCAAATAGAGCTGTCATCCCGACAACACAAAGGGTTTCTGCCACTTTGATATTGGACTCTGTCACCCATTTTACGAATGCATTACGAAACTCGTCTTTCTTCATTACGTCACCATCCATAACCATATCCTGAGGATATGCATATTCTTTCACTACCTTATCCGGAAGGATGATGCATGTTGCTTTTGTCTTGTCTATGAAAAGCACATTCTTGTGAAGAGTCTGCTGTTTCATACGCTTTGGAACCGATATATGAATAGGAATTGCCATGCAAAATAAATAGCTACATAAAACCCAGATGGGTCGTGCCTACCAAATAGTATACGGTATTGTGCGGCAAGAGCAAAGAGCTTGATCCGCTCCCAAATAATATTATAAAGCGGCGGGATTATGAAGGAAAGATGGGCGTGAGAATGCTCATTTCCACGCTGATGAACTGTACTTTGTTGAGTTCACGATATTAAGAGTATTCATGTGCGTTGGACTATGGTGTCTCCTGACGAGAAAGTATGTGAGGATATCCGTCTTCAATGATATAAAGAATTTTTATTGTCCGAACATAGTCGCCCGCAACTCCTCGAAAGTTGAGGACATTGGGTTGTCCTGTTGTTTGTGCAGGAGTGAGCATTACATATCCCGTGGCGTTGTTGAGTTGAATATGTTCGCCGGGAACAGGGGTTATTTGTGGATCACGAATAAGACGCAAAAGGTAGTCGTCTGCCAAAGATTCTGCAACTGCTTGGGCGTTTAGGCTCTGTTGCCATCCCGACATTGAATATAGAATGAGGGTGGTCATGATGGTGATCGCCCCAATCACCGTGATAGAGACCACTGTCACAATGATAACTGCCATAAGGCTACTTCCTTTGTTGTATGTGTTTGTTGTATGCATATGCATTAGTATGTGAGTTAGTATTGTTGTGTCATGGATTCCCTGAACACCTCACATCACCTCATCCTGATAGTGATAGAGTATTCTTTTGACCGGTGAGGTGCGCCTGTCACAGTGATAAGTGAGCGAACTTTCAGCTCAAAAGATGCGGTCACCAGTTCTTGACCATTAATAGAGGGTTTATGAACAAACCGCACATTTTCTACTGCGGTTTGGGAAGAGTTTAACTTTTCAATGTTATTGCCCTCAATGAGAATGAGATTGTGTCCTGTGGGGTCGTTGTCCTCACAATAATATTGCTCTTGTCCGTTAATTGTCGCGCGAAGTATTTGGTTTTGATCAATACACGAAGGTATGTAGGGAATGGGGGGTGTTGGTGTGGGGGTGAGGGATGGGGTGGGTGTGATTGTGGGGCTTAGGGCAGACGTTGGCGTGGTTGTGCTTGAGACAGCAATATTGAGTGTCGAGGTGTTGTCTAGTGGGTTGTCGTCTGGAAGCGTGGTGTAGTTTGTGGGCGAGCTTATGAAGTTTACTGTGTAGTAATGATCTGGTTCCCAACCAGGGTAAGAGCTTATGGCTGCGGTGTTTTGAATCGAAGATGGGGCATTTGGCGCGACTACGCCGCTAATCAAAATGCTTAGTCTGCCACCCGGGTGTATGAGTGGGTCTGCGTTGGATGAATGTGAGAATGATATCGTGTTACCAGTGCCAGTGTTGACGCTACCGCAACGGGCTGGGAACGAAAGCATGTCGCCCTGGGGGATTCCTGTATTTGCTACTTCACAATCCCAAATCACTCCAAGGATTGCGCTTGGGACTTGGTCAATAAAACCAAATGCCCATGCTGCCTGCGTCGCGTCTGTGTCATTTTGGATATCAACCCGTATCTGGATAGGTCCACCCCGCACAATAGGTGAGGTGAGCACAGTTTGTGTTACGGTAAGTCCAAAATCTGACTGTGCTTGGATAAGGTCGTTTAGTCGGAAAATCGCTGTCTTTGCTCTGTTGGTCGTAGATCCCGCAAGAAAAACATCGCCTGCGCTGTTTATTTCGAGGCCTCCTACGTTGCTTACTCCGCCATATGCCATGGTGTCAATCATATTACCGCTTACCTGCCCGAGGCGTATGAAGCGTAGATTTTGTCCTACCCAAGAACTTCCAAACCATCCTGCCCTGTCCATCTGGTCGTTTGCTGACACAAGTACTTCGTTGTTAAGTAGCGCAAGCGCACTGCTTCCCTGCCAATAATATGTGAGCGGAAAGTTGTAGGTCCACACCACAGAAAGGTCTGTGAGTCTTCTTTTTTCAACATGAATCCTGGTTCTCAGGGAGCTTGAGTACATGCTGGAGCCCGCTGTCTTTTCGAATCCTCCAACGTACAAGTAGGTTCCATCTGTGATCATGCCATGCATATCAACTACGCCGTTAATGCCGGTCGATGAAGAAACGAGAGACAGATCGCTTGCGTTTAGTTTTTCGATGTACCATTGGGGATTCGTGTATGCCCTGTATCCAGATACATATACGTAGCTATCATAAACTAAGACGTTCGTGACGGCATTCCAATCATCAGAAAGGTCTACTGTGCGCGATGCAACTGTTGACCCGTTCTGTTTGCTTTTCTTTACAATACTAAAGTCTGTCTTGAAGTCGTTTGATGTGCTGTTTTTCGCAACATAAAGGTAATTCGCGTCCATGTCAAGACTCTGTCCTGCATAGGGGAACCACGACCACCCAAGATTGTCTTCTGTTCCCCATACAGTGGCACCATCGCTTACACTAAGTTTCGCAGTATACAATCGTGTTCCCCACCATTTGTATCCTGATATGTAGATATAGTCGCCATCTACTATCACATCATAAATACCACTGTTCCCAAAAACACCCCATCCGCTTTCCACACTTTTTTGCCACATGATGTGTTGGTCTGATCTTCTGATCTTTTGAATAATTCCGTTACCAGACTGAAACCATCCCCACGGAGCGCCTATATTTGACTTGCCAACGAGATATACATATTCGCTCGTTTCATCCGATGCGACCTGAGTTGCGTATTCGGGAAAGCTTGAGATGTCGGTTGATTGCCATGGTGTGAGAGTGCCTCCCACAGGACCTGTGGGTATGGGCGTTGCGGAGGGGATGGTAACCATCTGACAACCGGTACCCGTGTATCCTCTGTACACCTGCGAATATCCAGCGACTCGAGCCCTAAACTGAGTTGTGTTTGTGATAATTTCTGGGGTCAGGTCGTTTGCAATGTACATGACTTCCCAGGTGCTTGTGCCCGAGGGTAGTTTGGTAAAGGCAATTGTGTTATTACTAAGTTGCACTCCAAACCTATCCCCTGGGTTCGCTGTTCCCATCGAGATAGCCGAGCGTCCGGGAAGCATAATGTAAATATCATTTCCAGAATAGTATGGTGCGTACCAGCTATATTCTATCCAACCCGAGTAGCTCGTCTGTGCAGAGATGCCCCACATTGCACCATAGTTTGGATTCGTCTGTGGAATTTCGGTGTATCCTCCCAGTGAGGTTCCCTGTGCTGCGGTTACGTTGGAATCTGCGCCATTCTCGAAATTCCAACCTGGGTAAGTGGTGCCCGTGAACGAGTTACCAGACACAGTGATGTTGTGAGTGTTTATCCATGACGCGGTGTTGCACCCCGGCACGACAGGCACCGTGGGGGTCGGGGTGGGTGTGTATGAGACCTGGTTGACTATGTATATTGCTCCGTCAGCGTCAGAGTAAGTAGAACCCGCAAGGTACATCTGGCCTGATGCGTCAATGCTTAGACCTCCCGAGTATCCTACTCCTGAGTACGTTACGTTTTTTGACGCTGCTCCGTTTGAGATGTTGAGAAACAGCACCTGGACATCTTTCCACACATTGGTCCCCGTCTCAAAGTCATTATTTCCGACAATAATAAGTGATGTTCCCGCAATAACTGGGTGTGCATTGGACTGGAAAGTTCCTCTATCAGTCTCTATGTAAGACCACACTACGTTGAGGTTTGATATTCTCCTTTTTTCCACCCGTATCTTGCCTTTCCCGCTGGGTGTTGTCTCATGACCTGCTGTATAGAAGTATGTGCTGTCTGCGACGACGGAGTGGGTTGACACCGATCCGCTGCTTCCGGTCTTGCTCGATACCACACTTAGGTCGCTTTTGTTGAGTTTCTCTATGTACCAGCTCCCATTTTTGTCACCTACCACAATCACATAGGCTCCACTAAGGACCACGTCTTTTGCTACGTCAATACCAGAGGTTAGATTGTTAATCCTGCTTGCTTCAGTGACGCCATCTGTTTTGCGTTTTCGTAGTACTGACCATCGCTCAGATTGGTCTGAACCACTTGTGGGGGTGTCGCTCCCTGCTATAAAGATGTAGTTAGAGTCAAGAGCAAGACCTAAGCCTCTGTTGAGGGTCCAGTTACTGCTTGGGCCGACCGTATCAGACTTTTCCCATATCACTGATCCGTTTGTTGCGTTAAGCTTTGCTGTGTACAGTTTGCTACCCCACTCGGTATACCCTGTGATGTATAATCCGCTGCCGTCTTCTTCCACGTCGTGTATTCCCCCTACATAGTACCCAAGGTGTTGGCCAATCGTCTTGGTCCAGATGAGTGATTGGTCGGATATGCGTATTTTTCGAACAAGGCCCAGGCCCCCCTCTGCCCAACCTCCCCCATTTTCTCCGATGTTAGTCCTCCCCACTAGGTAAAGATATTGGTTTGTGCTGTCGGGTACGGCCTTCTCTATTTGTTCTCCTGAGGTAGAGAGGTTTTGCGTGTACCATGGGCTCAGGTCGCCTGAGTAGATTGTGGGGGTTGGGTTGGGGGTTTCTGTAGGGGGAGGGAACGTTGGTAGATCAGTAGGGATTGGCATTTGGGTGACTGAGGGGATAGGGGTGTTTGTGGGAAAGCCAGAGGAGGTGATGCAACAAAAGATGCTTTGAAGCATGCCACAGTTGCCATTTATCGTGCACACCTGGGACCCTGAGCATGTGCGGGGAAGTGAGTTGGGGGAACAAACCATTTGCGCGTTACTGACGCGAGTGATGGAACCATATACCAAGAAAACAAATACGAGCACCAATAAGTTCGTTGTTGGTGGGTTTTTGTTATTCATTGTGAACATAAATACATCAAGGGGAGGGTTGCCATGAACCAAGACTGTTCACTACTTGCTCTACTTTCACATAGTTCTCTGGTGTTTCTCCAAACATCGCCATAAAAGTGCGTACGGTCTGGGATACGTACAAGAGCTTCTTCTGTGAGTAGGTTAGACTTTTATAGTAGTCTGGATTGGCACCAATTAAAAGCTGGAGTACCCCGGACGCCGGGTCGTATTCTTTTAGACTCGAGGTGAGTACTTTGCCCGCACCATCTTTCATTTGTTCGTCATTATAGGTGGCTGGTGTTAACTGATAAGTAATTGTTTTAGGTTTGATTTTGACACCATTTAGCAGTAGTTCTGTGTCGGGATTTTGCCCTAGAACAAGATATATCTGGTCGTCTTTTTTAATAGTACATATCTGGTTGGTCTCGGTCGAACACCCAAGCTTGGGTTGGTCTGGCTCTTGTTTGGTGTTTTCATTCTTTGTTTGTGCGGAATCTGAGCTACTTTGAGACGTGGCTTCTGTTTCTGGTGTTGTGTTGTTTTTAAGCAGTATATCTGTTTGTGTTTGAGCTTGGGTGTTTGTTGGGGTGTTGCTTTGTCTTGGGTCTTGGGTCTCTGTTTGATTTTCAATAGCCTCCCGTGATGCTTGCTCCTTGGTTGCGGCTGATCTTTGGTATATGATCACAACTACAAGAAAAAGGGCTAGGAGAATACATATTCCTGCAAGTATTTTTGGTCTGTTGCTTTGTGTCTTGTTGTTGATTTGCATAGTATAAATAAGCTGCCAGACTGGATCTAATAGTGACACAGATTGTTACCTTTTGCAAGCTTGTTATCTCCTGATTTGAGTGTTGTAGATTATGGGTGTATCGCCCGAAGCCCCTGTAAGAAGGGCTTTATAGCGGACACATGAACCCGGGTTCTCATACCCTGTTCCATCATCGTCTGTGGGAATAAGAAAGTAGTCTGTAGTGAAATATGTCGTGCTGCTCTTGCCCTCCCCCACAAATTCATATTCTGCTGACTCACATGATCCAGACACTGCGTCGGCTATCGCGATTTTATACTGTATTGTTGTTCCGACGGGTCTTTTCACCGATGCAACAAAGTATGCTGCAAGAAACGGATTTGATATGTATACGGACGGCGAGGTGTATTCCCCAGGAGACTCGTTGTCTGCAAGAAAGATACCGTCATCGTCTGCGCTCCCCTGAACAATGTTTGTGAGTTGTGATCCTGCTGCGCTGAAATCAGAACTTTTTTGTTGGGAGTACACGACACGGGAATCTTGTTGCGAGCCGACGTATTTGAGTCGAGCCAAGATATACTGACCGTCCTGGTCTACCGCTGCTCGTTGTTGAGTCGCTGCGTAGCTTTCAAACACTACCGCAAGCGCAAGGGTTATGAGTCCAATGGTAGAAACAAGTAGTATTGAGCCGACAGTGACCTCGATGAGGGTTGTTCCTTGTGTGTTGTGTTTTATCATTGGGAATAGGTGAAACGAACATCTTGTAAACTTGGGTCCTCTGCGCTGGGGTCAAGAGCAGAATATAGATAGCTTTTGAAGCGCAGGCATCTGCCTGGGTTTATGAAACTACCATCCTCAGAAGGTCCGGGAACGCTGCTTGATACTGAGGTAGTTCCTGCCTG
>CAYUHI010000043.1:0-2361 GCA_964444485.1 uncultured Gammaproteobacteria bacterium
CAAAATACATGGGAGGGGAACACTGCTCGATCCCAGGTTAGTGATTTCCTTAAGGAGTCCGTCTATGCCAAGGCGAACGCTTCACATGTCTCACTCTTTTTTTCGGGGAGGGCAGCACTCCGATACATACTGCAGTCGCTCGACCTACCACCGCAGACTTTGGTAGCAGTCCAAGCATTCACCTGCACTGCAGTTGTGTTGCCGGTGATATCGCTTGGTCTTCGTCCTCTATACATAGACATTACCGACAAGGATTTTTCTATGAATATTGCGGATTTGAGGCAAAAATATTCCTCTGGAGTTAAGGTGCTTATCTTGCAGCATTCGTTTGGTATCGTGCCCACTGGCAGAGCAGAGATTGTACAGTTTTGCGCTCAACACGGTATTTTTCTCATTGAAGATCTTGCTCATGGATTTGTGCCTCAGTCCCTGGCGCCCCCGAGTATGTCCGATGATTACTGTGCACTCGTCTCCTTCGGCAGATCTAAACTTTTGTCGTCTGTGTTTGGCGCAGGGGTTGTCACTCCAAATGGTTCCCTCGCAATAAGGTTGAAAAATGCATCAAAGGATCTATCTGATGCTCCAAAATCTCTTATATTTCGATGCCTTTTGTATAAGATACTCACCCCGGTCATAAAAAATACTTACTTCGTCCTTATAGGGAAAATCCTCCATCGTCTCTGCATAATGATCAATCTTTTCCCAAGAGAGATTTCGTATATCGAGGAGCGGGGGTCATATGACTCACATTTCGAATATGTATATCCTGAACCGCTCGCTCAGACATTACAATGTCAGATCTCTCGTATGCCTGTACTTTTAAGCACAATCTATACCAGAGTAGGGGAGTATCAACAAAACTTGCCTCACTCTCACTACCCCTCCACTCCTCTCAATCGCTTCCCTTACTTACTCACTGACCCAGATAGCAGGACTCACATCTTACGACATTTTAAAAGATTAGGAATATTACTTGGAACCTGGTACGATCAGCCCGTAGGGCCCGGTAATGTTGATTTACATTCTATTCAATATACGTCTGGGTCTTGCCCTGTTGCAGAAGATATCACAAAGCGCATCATAAACCTCCCGACTAATGTGGGTAGTGAAGTCGCCCAGTATATCGCCCATGAATTGAAAAAGTTCTAAAATAAGGTTTGTCATTCTGGAGCGAAGCCACGTCGGACGAGGCGGAGCGATAGAATCTATCGATTAGATCCTATCGTCTCAGCCCAAGGCTGATCCTCCAGGATGACATTGGTGTGCACCGATGGTGGGATCGAAATGACAGCATATACTTAGAAATAACATTAACACAAAGTGCTTATGAAAATTATTTCAATAACTGACCGCACTCAATGGGAACAGTATATCGATGAGAACGCAGTTACAACCTTCATGCAGTCCTGGTCCTGGGGCGAATTCGAGGAGGAGTGCTCTCACGAGGTGTTCCGCATCGCAGTTGAGGAAGGTGATATGATAGCTGCGGTGGTGCAGCTAATCCTCATCCGCGCAAAACGTGGAACGTTCCTGTATGTGCCCCATGGTCCAATTATCCACAAAGACTTACTGCCTTGGTCTATCTGGACCACTGACCCTCAAAAACCCGAAATTCCAAATTATGCCAGTATTAAAGAGGTATTACACCACATCCATCATGAACTCGTCCGAATTGCCCGAACAAACGATTGTGCATATATACGCATAAACAGCAGTCTGCCTAATCACGGTCAATTTCGTCAAATATTTGAGGGTCAAGGATATAAATTAGCGCCAATATATCTTACTTCAGAAAATGCCGCGGTGTTGTCGCTCCGTGGTCAAACGTCCGATACACTTCTTGGATCTATGCGAAAAACGACTCGCTACCTCATTCATAAGGCTGAAAAGGAACAGGTCACGGTGTCTGTTGATACCTCAGGAGAGAGTATAAAAGAGTTTATGAAGCTATATTCTCTGACTACAGAACGGGAAAAATTCGTTGGTTTTGGAGATGAATACATAAATAAAGAGTTTGAGGCTTTCGGAAAATACGGAAATGCGGTATTTTTGCATGCACATCACAAAGCCCAAAATCTTGCTACTGCTCTCATATTGTTTACAAAAAACTGTGCATTCTATCATCAGGGAGCCTCAAACCATCCAAAAGTCCCGGCACCCTACCTGTTGCAATGGCATGCGATTCGGCTTGCTATTGAGCGAGGGTGTGACTACTATAATTTTTGGGGTACCTATATCCCCGGGCGCACACCCAAGAGTTGGCATGGTTTATCGCTTTTCAAGTTCGGATTTGGACCTCAAAATTGGTCATATCTCCCCACATACGATTATCCTCTCAAACCGTCTTACTACCTCACAAAT
>CAYUHI010000043.1:2461-7685 GCA_964444485.1 uncultured Gammaproteobacteria bacterium
GGGGTAGGGAAGTGAGTAAAAGTACGTTTGAGCTCAAAACCCAAAAATGACCAATGACGTTCGGACCCAAGACTAGGCTGCCATATGAGGGGATTATCGGATGTATACAAATAATAAAAAATTTTGATAAATATATGAGAAAGAATACGAGTGCATGATACAGTTTGATATCATTCATACTCTACCTTCTCGGCTGTACACGACGTAAGAGATACATATTACGACATTATGATAGTTACTTCCCTCCGCACAGCCTGCCTCTAATTCTGACATCAAACGGCCCATGGCATTTGACTGACATAAGGAACTCTGGGGAGTAGGACTCCACTCTCATTTGTTTGAGACTATTATTTTAAATTTTTGTTAGGAGTTATTAGCAGTTACATCTTTACCCGCTACCGTCAAAGCTTTGGACCGGGACTCCTCCTCCTATGTTATCCACATTATGCCCTATAGTAATCTAACAGTTATAGGATATACTCTATTTTTAGAGCGTTGTAAAAGCACAAAGTGGCATTTTTGAGCTCACTCTCCCCTCCTCCCGGTTGTTACTGCCATCGCAGTGTAAGTAGCGCAGCAAGTATAAGAAGCAATAATATACTAAAATATTCCCTCAATCGTTGTTTAAAGAGTATTGGATCTTTATACGTCGAAAGGATACCACTTAAGACATAAAATGTGCCCGTCACTATCATTGGACGAGGTGTCTCTAATATGAAGGGTACAAATGACATCAGGATCATGAGATAGCCTATCACAAAGCCGTGAAACAGTGCTAGATTCTGCACCTCTGTCGTTATTTCTTCACGGGGATCGAGCGTCCAAAATAGCTGCATCCCCAGCAACCATCCAAACACGCCAGTTAGAATCCCAAGAACTGTCCAATGGAGGTTGAACGAGACGAATATCTGCGTAAGTATATAAAATACCAGAACTACGATGAACTGATTTGCTGCCTGTGCCGCTCGTAGTAATTGGATGTTCTTCTCTACTCCCACATTAAATATGTTCATCGCGCTTATGAGAATGTAGAAGATAAGGGGAAACAGGAGCGTGAAGACTAATTTACTAATAAACCTCAGCGGAAGCATATAAAATGACATATACCAACACGCAGTCCATACAATAGGTAAGATAAATAGCATGTACCACTCAATTCGTTTTATGTCTTCGAGGAGCGCAAACCAGGTCAAAATGTAGCTTACTGCACACAGAAGCGGAAGAATGAACCAGCTATATGTATACGGAACGCCCACAGCGAAAAACAAACACACTGCTCCCAATAAACTGGCTATTACATACCGAAGTTGCTTAGGGATACGTACAAACCTAGTAGGTATCTCTTCAAAAAAACTTAGTTGCTGGAAATTAATATGAGCAATTTTCATTCTTGACAGGTATTATACTCAGAGTATACTTTCAACCGCTCATGAATACCACTCTACTCCAACAGATCGAAAGCCAAGCAGTGGATGCAGCAATTCGGGGAGATTGGGATCAAGCAATACAACTCAATACTCAGATTTTGAGGAAGTTTAAGGGAAATATCCCCGCACTACTGCGCCTCGGCTTCGCATATTTGCAGATGAATAAATACGTTCAGTCACTTGCTGCATATCGTCTCGTTCTCAAAACCCAACCTCAGAACTCTATCGCATGCGAATATGTCGAGAAGATCGAATTACGCAAAAAAAACGCTCCAAGTACCCCCCGATCCAACCTGGTATTGGATTCAAATATATTCATCGAGCTACCAGGCAAGACGAAAGCGGTCACTTTAGGGCAGTTAGGACAGAAATCTGTATTGGCTAAGCTCATGGTCGGCGAAGAAGTGTACCTCTTTATCCGCAAACATCATGTCGAAATACGCACTGAATCAGATGAGTATATCGGGGTTCTACCCGATGATGTTGGCGTTCGTCTCATGTACTTTCTGGAGAATGAAAGCGAATATACTGTCTATATCCAAGAGGCATCACTGAGTAACATCATAGTTTTCATGCGTGAAATGAGCAAGGGTAAAAAAGTCGAAAAACTTGTTTCCTTCCCAATCGACATACCGGGAAGTATCTCCAAAGTTATGGCTTATCAACAACAGAAACGGGAGGAAAACCAACAGCAAGAAAAACCTGAAAATCCTGAGACAAAAATAGCCCAGAAGGAGCATGATGAAGAAGACTTGTCCGATTCGGAAGATGAAAAAGATGATGATGTATTGGATAATGAACTGTTAAAAGACGTAGAAAGTGACCAGAAGCCCGAAGCTGAGATACTTGGCATAGATACGGAGGAAGAGGAAGAGGAAGAATAGTTACCTACTGGTAGTGCTGAACTTTGTCTTCAAACAAAACTATACTCCCCCGTCTGATAGATCGCCTGCGCTCGCGTGCATTACTTTTTCCAAAATCTCGCATACTCCAAACCGTCAGCAAGAGTGCAACGATGAAAATGACCAAAAGATACAGGATCATAATTTTCAATAATGGGGCGTTCAGATCTTCCAGGTATCCTCTACTCCCCTATCAAGTAACCACTTGATCTCATAGAGTCCTGTCTCCCCTCTTTCAAGTGTGCAACCAAAATAACTGCTCAAGAAACGGGATGTCTGTGAAAACTCAGCGCCAGACTCAATTATACTGCATCCTGACAGGTGTTGCGTATTCTCAGAGATATCAGCGACTCTAATACCGGTATTTTCGAGCATTTTCGAGATAAATATGGCTGTATGTTGTGATCCTGAGTAAAGGATTTGTACTAATTTTTTTTCATTGCGGAAGGCTTTTTCATAGAGCAATAGTTGCGGGACTGAAGTCTTCACTTTCACTAGCGTAGTCTGGCCTGGTCTAGCGTCTCGAATAGTCATGAGTACGAAAAGCCTATCGAATATATTGAGTTCACCTGCGTGAAAAACACTGAGCATTAACTCGGTCTTCATATCAGTAAAGGACAGTGTATCGACCCAACTGTCGTCATAAAATATCTCTTGTGTATCTTCGTAGAGATTTTTATGGATAAATACTCCTCCTCCCTGCCCCATCGCTTTCGTGAAAAGTTGGGGATCTTTTTCGAGCTTAGCTAGCTTTCCCAATGCCCCTATTTTGTATTTTTGCAGTCCCCCGGGAACCTCAACTTCATATGAGTTTGCGAACAAAAGTATGTAGTGTTGTCTTGAAGTCCTCCCTAATGAAAGCACATAAGTGTGTTTGCCCCACACACCAATGTTTATACGAGTAAGTTTGCTTTGGAAAAGCGACTGCGAGTATGCGCGGAGTGCAATATACGCAAGAATAAAGATAACAATAGCGATGCCAGCAAAAAGCATAAAAACCCTCTGACGCATGATGATCATGTTACCACAGTATCAGCTTCAGGAACAAGGAGTAGACGGGCTTTGGGGATCTTTTTACCTGTCTTTACACAAATGCCATATGTACCCTTTTCAATTCTTTTGAGGGCTGCGGTGATGAGTTGGAGTCTCTTTTGTAGGTCCTCTGACTCGGCTTCAACCGTCAAATGACCTATCTCTTCCCGTGCATCTGCGTCGGTAGACGCATTATCAACTGCGTGTTCAGGATCAGAAAAAGGATCAGACGACTTAAGTTGCTGGAGTTGTTTCCTAATTTTTTGCTCCTCTGTCATGAGTCGTTCTTTCTGTTTTTGGGTGAATGCTTTGTCCATGGCGGGTAAACGGTCGAAACAAATAGTAAAACATATCCTTCAAATGCGAGCGCACATAATATACGACAAAAATGAGTGATGTCAAGAGCGTAAGGATCGCAAAGTATAGACTGAATATCTTATAGGGCATGCTCTTTTGATAGGTTATGATATCCCGTATTTGCGATGTGCAAATATATACAAAGCTCATAAACCAATAAAACAACGCAACGATCGTACCATGGGAAACCTTTTCCTGACGCAGAAGCAATATCAACCGATGGGATATGATGGCCGCCAAGATATATGCCGCCCCCTCGTATAGTCCTGGAGTGTGTCTGAGCCCATCATACAAAGCATATTTTATCCGTATAGGAAAATTGGTCACGATGCCCACATCGGTCCCGGCAAATATACTGCCAAAACTCAAGAGTGAAAGCGCAACAAGGATCCCTGGGACAAGATAAGCCATAATCTCAAGACCTGAGTATTTCTTACCGCGAGCCAAGAAAAGCATGAGTGCCAGACCCCCAAATACTACAACCGCAAAACCGTGTATCCCGGGATACAAATGAATTGCGAAAAAGACCAGAATCCCCTTCTTTACGATAAGGTCAAGATGGAAAAACATGTAAAAGAGCCTTCCTACAAATAACCCAATCCCGCCAGCAATGAGGATTCGATCAAAGATCTCCTCTTCCTTATGTTTTGTAATGCGGATATATTTCCATGCAAAATACAGGAACCAGAAGAGTGCAAGTACTGCAAATGCCCCATACGTGTATATGGTGAGAAAACTGGTTTTGATGATGACGGGAAGCATAGATGTTGGACTAATAACCTTTCCTAGTATAAACTATGAACCTATGCCACCGCAAACAATAAAAACCGCACTCAAGCCGCTCAAGGTCGGATTCGACCTTGATGGGGTATTATTTTTCAACCCGCTTCGTTTCGTACGAGGCCCTCTCGACCTCATAAAAAAAGGTGGCACCCTCGAATATATTCCAAAAACGCGCATTGAGCAATTCCTGTGGCGCATTATCCATATGTCGAGTTTTACCCCTGCATCGGGTTGGCAAAAAATCCGTGATCTTAGTAAGGCTGGTCTTATCGAGCCATACGTTGTCACCGCTCGTTTCAAATGTCTGAAAAAAGATTTTGACCACTGTATGCAGATAGTAAATGCTCCCGATTACTTTGCAGGATACTACCAGAACCTACAAGATGAACAACCCCATAAATACAAGGAGCGCATGATAAACGAACTGGGTATTGAATACTATGTTGAAGATAACTGGAATATAGTCGAACACCTTACCAAGACTACGTCTGCGAAAATACTTTGGGTGTCAAATATATTTGATGCAAATATCGAATTTGAAAGACGGTTCAATAACCTGGCTGAGGCTCTACAAGAGCTCGAGACGATTGTGAAGAAGTAACAGGAAACAGTAGTAGGGGCGAATAGCGAATTGTTAGTCATTGCGACCGTGCCCGCATTGCCAGCACATGCGTGGCAGGCGCGGTAGGATCTTGTCGATAGATTCTATCGCTCCGCTCCAGA
>CAYUHI010000044.1:0-7640 GCA_964444485.1 uncultured Gammaproteobacteria bacterium
TTCACGTCATATATCGTGGGGAACTGTGAGGCAGATGGCGCAACTTGAAGCCCCGCCTTTGCAGCATCGGGATGAATGTCTGGGATATCTTTCCTGTGACGGATTGTTTCTGTTTTCTTCTCTTCCTCTTGAGACATCTCTGCAGACTGCTCTTCAGATGATTCCTGCTCGCTTCCCACCTCTTGTGTTGATCGTGACGGTCCCGCCTCTTTAGTCGTTCCTGTTGAGATGGGTATGGGGAAGTTTTGTGGGGGGGGTGAAGTTGGCGCCGAAGCACTGGGGGTTTGCTGTGGGGATGGAGGGTTTTCAGCAGGGAGAGAAGAGTCGTTAGGTGATGCTCTGAGTGGGGTATGAGACAAGTTCGGATCCATATCTGATATGAGTATACGACTATGAGGTACTAAAGATCAAGCGTCAGCATTTATACGGTGCAGTCTGTCGACAACACGGACAGGTGATCATGTCGTGTTTGATCTTTGCGAGTACTTTCTTGCGGGGGAGCGTGTTGCTGGGACAAGCGTTCATCGGACAGTAGCAGATGAGGTGACGCTCTCCATTCCTATAGATGATATTGCCATTGCTGGCCATCATCAGTCCCAGAGCCTCCGTGACCCCATGTCCCGTTTCAACGAGAGCCTCCATCCCCTTCGCAAAATCCGCCCCTCCGTTCCATGATGGACAAAGAGATCCTCCGCGTATCATTTCGGGGTGCAGGTGATTGGTATACTGACTAATGGTGACTAAACTTTGGTGATGGTCTATACTATGATCCTCCATACCCTGCAGAAGGGGCTTAAATGCCTGAGCCTCGTTGTGTGACAACTCCCCCTTAAGGTATTGTCTGAGCTTGACTCCTAGCGCAAACATCTTGTCCAACAGTGGTTGAGCTTCCTGACGGAACATATCATGCACGCGATGCTGCTTCGGATCACTAACATCCATGAAGTTATAATTACGTACTAGATCGATATATTCGTTGATAAGGGGTCTCACGAGAGATTGAACATGTTTGGTATAGACCTGAGCAAACTGGAGGTCGGGTCCACTTATGCCCATAAGTGGGGTAGCTTTGTCGAGTATATCCCTACCCGGGTCTTTGAACGCGATGGGGTCTCGCAGGAGATCCTCAGCTGAATGTGCTTCCTTATGTGCTTTTCTTCCGGCAATGCGTCCCAGTGATCGATGAAGGTTTTTGGAAACATCTATGCTACCGAGACGTTCCGGAACGCGAAGAATATACTCCTTTGCAGGACGGCCCCCCAGCGAGGGATCATATTTACCCACCAAGAGAACGAGCAACATCATGTAGTTCGCTATTCTTGCTCCGGACGTCCATCCCACTGTCTGCGCTTCTCCGCTCGACAGTATCGAGTGGATCTTGGTAAGTCCTTCAAGCTCTGCCTGCTCTCTTGCGCTGTTTAGGCCTGCGGCTTCTTTGACAGCTACGGCACGTTGTGCGACGCTGAGCATATCGAATCCTCCCATCTGTAGCTGTGTGTCGGTGACGAGACCATTGGCTGCCTTGAGTGAGATGTTTCCCGCAAATTCTTCGAGGAACGAGAGTATATTCTCAGTCAGGTAATAGCGTGTCCTTGCTTCGGATAGGTTGCTCCCCTCGTGTTCACGCAAAAACCTCACGTCTTCGATGACTGGATACACTGCGGATACAGGGAGGAGTAGCTCGGTATCTCCATGTTTGAGAGCTACCTGTTCTCTATTGGACGGTGGGTCTGGAGCTCGTGGATATATCTGCCCTATGGGTGTGGGAACATCAGCTCTTTTGTCTAGTAAGTGTCGTAGTCCAGGAATGTTAGGATGCGATTCGACGAGTGGCATACAATCGTACCCTGCTACGGGGTGAAGTCCTTTTGCTGTAGACCAGACTTATCCACCGAATCGGTGGAATTACTGTTGCGGCACAGTCGCAGAATTTTGTCCGCCCAAGGCGGACAAGCACTGCATTCCTTCAGCAAAAAGTAACAAATAAATTCTTTCTTTCGCTATTCTACCATTCTATGTCGTTTTTTCTACCTGCGCGAATGTACGGGCAAGTGTGAAAAGCACATCTGACAATCTATTTAGATATCTGATCATCAAGAAATCAGGAGATTCATCGGTTTTTACCGCCTTGTGGCTGTATTTTAGTTTTTCACGTACGAAACGAACAACTCTGCGCTCTGCGGAGCGCACAATGGTGCGTGCGATGTGCAGTCTCGTCGCGGCTTCCCCACCCTGAGGCAAGATAAATCGGTGAAGGGGGGGCAATGTGGAACTCTGCTTGTCGATATATTGTTCGAAAACAGCCACCCGTTTTTCCAGATCCTTTGTGGGGATGGCAGCGCCTGCGAGAAATCCCATGATTTCGTAGAGATCATGTTGCACGGTGCTGAGGAGTGAACGTGATTTATTTTCCTCAATCATTTCCCGTGCCCAGCCAATGAAGCTCGACGCCTCGTCCAAGGCGCCGTTCGCCTCTATGAGAAGCTCTGACTTAGGTATACGCTTTCCTTCAATAATGCTCGTTTCTCCTGCATCACCGGTCTTGGTGTATATTTTCACCATATACGTAATACTTAATACCTAATACATAATACGTGACGCATAAATGCGTATGTTATTTCTCAATTTTTTCAATTATTCCCCAAAGCATCTTACCCATTTTGTCTAGCTGCTTATGCAATTTTTCCAGGTCCTCGGTTTTGATATAACCCATCTTTCCTGCAAATTGCACGATATATTCACTTTCTTTTAGTGACCCATAGGCTACTTCTAGGAACTGTTTAAGTGCCGCCTTTCTCCTCCTTGCAAAACCTTCTGTGTAGTTTAGCGGTATGGATAAGGACGCGCGTCTAAGTTGTGATGTAATCCCAAAAATTTCGTTCTTAGGAAAATTTTCAGTCACATCATATATACGGTGCGCGTACTCTTCCATCACATTTTTCAGCTCTCTGTGATAATCCGTGTCATTGCTCATTATTTATAGGGAGTATACGTATAACGTATCAAGTATAACGTGATACGTTCCTGTCAGCACGCGCTATACCCACAGTTATAACATTTCTTACAACCCTCTTCATGCACAAGCGATGCTTCACCGCATTTCCCACACAGATCATAGTTGGGCTTACGTTTTGGCAGCGTAGAGTGTGTTGGCGCCGTCGCCAGAACATGCGACTCTACTTGTTGTATTGCAACGATAGCGGATACAGCAGTGTCGACGGATTGTGGGGTTGGTGCATGTGCCACATTACCGTTACCGTTGACAGATGGTACAACAGCCTCCGTGTTGTGCAAGCTGTAGTGGGTCGCCAGCACTTTCGCAACTGCATCAGGTAGTGATTTTACGCTGTTTTTGCCAAAGCCGAGTGTCCGACTCCCACCAATACCTTCAAGTTCATCCACTATTTTTCGCACTCTTTCCATGGGAGCAAGCTGGGTATTGAAGCGAAGCGACATACTTATAGTCCGCCCCAGAGCTTCAGCCATAGCATACACATCTGCCCCTGGTTTACCAACATTTATGAATACTTCCATCGGCTCTCCGACACCGTTCGCGTTTACCGTAATATATGCTTTGCCAACGGGGGTATCCACTCTATATGTCGATCCATTCACGACCATTGGACGGGCTTTTACGGGAGTTATGCTTGGGTCATCGTATGATTTTGTTGGGGGAACAGACTGACTAGTTTGGGCTGATTCTATCTTAGATGTTTTGTTTGCCGAGGTGTCTCCCCGCTCAAGTACCGCCTCTCGCGATCCATCACGAAACATCGTGATCCCTTTCAAACCCTTCTTATATGCTTGCATATACAGTTTGTCTACATCCTGCACAGTGTATGAGTTGGGGGCGTTAACCGTCTTTGATATTGATGCATCAACATACTTCTGTATCACAGCCTGAACGTTCACATGCTCATCTGGTGTTAGGTCAGCCGAAGACACAAACCACGCCGGTCTTTCAACAGTTTCTCCTCCCTTTGCACTTTTTGGCTTGAGCAATGTCTTGTGTGCCTCACGATATTTCTCCCACAACGGGTGATAAATGACGTGCGTACCTATCCTGTCCCTGCGGGTAAACTCAAATTCAAATACAGGCTCTATGCCAGAAGTGGTGCCCGCTAGAAGGCTAGTAGAGCCCGTAGGAGCCTGCATTGTGAGAATTGAGTTTCTAATGCCATACTTTCTTATTTTGTTCAGTATCGGCTCAGGCAGCGTGCGCACATAGGCTCCATCTGGATAGAGCTTCTTATCAAACTTACCAAAAGCTCCTTTGGTCTTGGCTATTTCTGCCGAAGAATCATATGCATTATCGCGAATTACGCTATATATCCGGTCGATTACTTCAAGTGACTCATCAGAACCGTAACGGAGATGCATTTTTATTAGAGCATCACCAAGCCCCATAGTACCGAGCCCAATTCTTCGTTCTCCTTGGAGTTGGGTTTTACGGATCCCACTAAATATGTAGGGGTCCATACTAACGACATTATCAAGGAAACGAACCCCCAATCGGGTTATATGTGCGAGGAGCTCATAATCTAAAACACCCGGCTTGTCTACTCCATCTCCCTTTACAAGCGCAGACAAATTGATCGACCCCAAATTACAAACACCCCAAGGTGGAAGTCCTTCTTCGCCACATGGATTCACACAGTTAATACGGTTCCAGTAGTAATTGTTGTGCAGTTTATTATAACGCTCCATAAAAACTACCCCGGGCTCGGCTGATTTCCACGCAGCTTCACAGATCAGATTCCACATCTCTCGAGCCTTCACAGTACGGTGAATAATGACTTTCTTTCCTCTTTTTTTCCACATTTCGATATCTCCATCCCAGACACGATCGTAGTCTTTGTCATGCGTGTCAGGAAACACCAGGTGCCATTCACGATCTTTCTCAACAGCCTCCATAAAAGAGTCTGATACACAGACCGAAAGGTTTGCTCCCAATATCTTAGTGAGATCCTGTTTCACGGTGATAAATTCGAAGATGTCTGGGTGCCAATCCCACAACATGATCATAAGTGCACCACGTCGGGTACCTCCTTGTTGGATAATGTCCCGTGTTGCGAGCGAAAAAAGTCCTGCCCAGTTCATGGGTCCTGAAGAAGTGCCATTCACTTTTGTTACTCGGGCGCCTCGTGGACGAAGTGAGGAAAGGTTCATGCCCACTCCACCCCCATGCGCCATAATTTCTACCATACTCTTAAGAGAGTCGATGATCCCACCTCGCGAGTCCTTTGGTGAAGGGATGACAAAGCAGTTGTAATACGTCACATCATATCCCGTACCTGCGCCCGCCAGTATCCTTCCCCCGGGAACAAACTTAAAATCGGTAAGTGCCTCACGAAACTCACCTTCAAATTTTTTCCGGAGTGCTGGGCTCTTCTCTTCCTGAGCTACTGCTTTTGCAACTCTGCGCCACATATCTTCAGGTGACTTCTCAATTAGTTCTCCTTTTTTATTTTTCATTGCATAACGATCGAGAAAGACTTTTTGAGAAATGCCTGAGAGGTTCATAGTACGATGTTTGATAATAAATAATAATTACGAATTACGGATTTAGAGTCGTTTTAACTCTTTCATGAATTGTTCTGGGTCTTCAAATCTTTTGAATACGCTCGCAAAGCGGATATAGGCAACTTTATCGATTTTTTTTAACTGATCTGCGACGATCTCGCCAATCTTTCTTGACGTAACCTCGTTGGATCCTGCACTTATGAGTCTCGATGTGACCATGCTTGTGATCGAGTCAATCTGTTCAAAAGTCACTTGGGTCTTGCCCACCGCTTTCATGATGCCGCTTTTAAGTTTCGCAGCGTCAAACTGCTCTCTTCTTCTGTCTCGCTTGATGACAAACAAAGGAACTTCTTCAATACGCTCATAAGTAGTAAAGCGTTTCTCACACTTGTTACATCCTCTTCTGCGACGCACTGTCATACCGTCTTCACTTATACGTGTTTCGATGACGTCTGACTCAGGATGTTTACAATAAATACATTTCATACAAATAGTGTCTAGGACTCATATTAGACACCATGGATAGTGTTTGCAAGGTGATCTTTCCGTATCAAATACTATCATGTATTACATTGGTGGTTTCCATTCGATGATGAAAGAACGAGAAAATAATGAGGAGAAAATATCAACAATATATGAGGTAGGTTCTGTCCTGAGTTGGTAAGTCTTTATTCTGTTTATGCTTACGGGAAATTTATCTAGGATATGACATCGTGCTAAAAAAGCCATTTCGTCCCGATTTGAAGCCTCACACAGAAATTTCTTCTTCTTTGACACTGTGTACTCGTTAAATCGCTTTGTGATTTCTCTTCCATCTATACATTCAATATTCATTGAAGTTTTTTTCGGAGTTGCATATTCTTTTCGAGAAGCTCAACAAGTGCGGGCTGTTCGCTTGTGGGAACATCATCGATAAGTGAGCGAAGAATTTCTGCTTGTTTTATGTTGCTTTGGAGCGCGATATAGTGTAAATCTGTCAATGCCTTGGAGCTTTCTGTGTTTGATTTTTTGCGCTCTTCTTTCAGGAGATCTGATGTTGTTGATAAATATCCTATGGCTGTTTCAAACATCTGAGTTGAGCGCTGTATTTTCGAAAGGTGTGCAAGTTTGTCTGCGTATACATTGTATTTGTCACTCAACTGAACCAAAAGTCTTGCGCGCGTTATTGTGTCTTGTGGTAAGGCAAGGAGTAGTTCATCTCTGACTCTTTTAAAAATGAAGAGGGGGTTTTCCGGAGAAATACTCCCCACATCCGGAAGTTCATAGATGACTTTTTCGTTGTTTACGAGGTCTGCGGGCCGTGAGGATGCACCCTGGGCGTATACCGAAGAGAGAAGAAGGAAAGACGTACAAAAGATGCATATTGTTGCGCTCAAAATTACTTTAGTTGACCCCATACCCATATACCGAAGATTATATCAATTATTTAGATGTAAAGGGGTGAAGACAATCTGCAATTCCCAATGATCAATGTTCGACGGTATCTGAAGACAAAATGGTTTTTATAGAAAAAAATCGCTCCGATTGCTCAGAGCGATTTTACCGTCCTTATCTAATATGACGGTTGCAAAACAAAGGGGTGTCTTATTTGACCATTCGTTTCAAAGATTTACCAGCGGTAAATCCTGGCGTCTTGGTTGCAGGAATCTTGATTTCTGCACCAGTTTGTGGGTTGCGACCCTTGCGGGCTGCGCGCCTTCTGACGAGGAAAGTGCCGAATCCTGTCACAACTACTTTTTCATTGCGTTTGAGTGCTGCTGCAACTGTGTCGAACACTACCTGCACTGCATCTTTTGATGCTTTTGCGGTGAGTCCTGCTTTCTTTGCAACGTGCGCTACGAGATCAGCTTTTGTCATTGTATATTCACCTCCTTTTTATGTTGACGGCAAGTTATAACAACAAATGCACGCGTGCATGGTAATACCTACACAGCCTCCTGTCAAGCACAAATAGAATCGTCATATTGTGACGGCCCGTGCAAAGAATTATTTGTCGAAAAAATTATTGTAGATCTAGAAGAACACAACAACACATCTCGAAATTCCAATCAGCACATAGCAAGATGCTGATCGTTGATTTCCTGCCTGTCCCGATCATATCGGGAAACTTGCTGTGC
>CAYUHI010000045.1:0-7531 GCA_964444485.1 uncultured Gammaproteobacteria bacterium
ATTGGTGCAATAAAGACATGTGAGCAAGAACATATCAAAGTCCCTGTAGATTATCTACAAGTCTGGAACGAACTTACGAAACCTCCTTTTGGTGTGGATGCAGCGGAGATCCCCACAGCAGAGACTCAAAAACAGATGCTAACAGATTATAAGGATTGGAATGTCAAACGAATATGTAGTAAATTAAGTATTACAAGTTTAACGAGAGATGCAGCTGACGAACTCACAGCACTTAAAGAAAGAATAAACAAAGTGGCGTATAACGTGATACGAAGTTATTCTATACATCCCGGTCAAAGACCTATAAATAGCGAAAGACAAAATGGTAGTGATGTTGATAGTGATAGTAAATAATGACGATAATTTATTTCGTAGGCATCAGGCTTTTTACCAAATAGTTGCACTTGTTGAAGGTGTGAGATAGAATAAACCATGCATGAACAGCCCTCAACCGACCCCATAGACGCCATACTCAAACGAGTAGGTGGTTTCTCTTATGAAGCTTCACAAACCCAACATCCGCGCGAGGGCCAACTGATTGCAAGATTAAGGGAGAGTCCGGAACTACTTGAGAAGCTCAACACACTGAACGAGCAGGTGAAGGCAGTGATGGGCATATTTGGGAGAACAGACACTGAAGAAAAGTATATCGTAGATGGTGCGGAGGTAGACAAGGCAGTGAAAACTCTTGAGAGTCTGCTCTCGAAGCAAGGTGCCATAACCATTGAAGATCTAGTCCTCATTCCCGCTATCGATCTTATAGTACCCACAAGAAGCCCGATGACATTGAATGGAGCAAGAGTCACAAATGTCGGGATGGGAAGTATGACAATTAACGATGGAACACATACGATACGATATGGAACAGCTGATTTCATGGGCACTCGCACCCCTGAGTTAAATGGATCCGTATCCTCGACAGGACAACCCGACAGAATAATACAGGGTGCATCTTTGAACGAAGGAATACCGAGAACATTTTACCTTCGAGATACTTTAGTACGACTACAAGCATTTATCATTAACTCTGTAGCAAGTGGAAATCAAATCTCACTTGACATACTCAGTGCCCGACTCGGGCAAATAATAGAGGAGATTAAAATCAAAAATCCAATTAGCTTTGCTGAAGCGAGTTTACCACAACAGGTAAGCCAAAAACCTGATATGACAACTGCATCAATAAGACTCGAGAAAGATGAGGAGATTAAGCCATATGCTGAGAAAGAGCACATGGTGCCGCGTGAAGTATATCTAGCACTCGCAACACTAAATCGATACCTTTCGTCTGATATTCCTGCCGGAGCAACAGCTGATGAAACACTAAGACCATACGATATCGCGAGAACAGTTCTCGACGCCTTAGTACAGAGCGATGGCTTGGAGACTATTGTCCAAGTGTGGAATGAACTCTCATCACATCAGTTGTCGGCACAAGCAGAACATGATCTCGCTGCTGACGCTAGTTTTAGAACTCAGCTAAAAGAAAGCCTTCAAAGAGCTGTGGGAAGTCAAATAAATGTGTTATGGCAACAACATCATGACAATAGAGCATTGGATTATTCCACTCTAAACGACGATGAGAAACGAGAGTATCAAGCTTTATACGCTCGAAGTAACCTATTGGTTGTAAGGGCCCTTTTGGCACTTTTATATATACAAAAATACTCCTCCACCCCGAATATCTTGAGGGAAGGAGAAAAAGTAGTGTCGTCTAACACGTATGCAAACAGTATCATGACAGGGGCTAGTGACGCTGATGTTGAGCTAAAGCATTATTTGACTATGAAAGAAATTCATACAGATTGGAATAGACGAAACCTCAACGAGTTTGTACGAACACATGAAACTGGTCACATAGCAATGTGGAAAAAAATGGCAGAACTATTAGATTCAACAAAGCCAAAAGCACAAGTCAGTGGTGGAGCTAATGGTGGTAGAGTAACCAAGATGATGCATTATTAGTCATCCATTTATTACATGTATGAGTGAGTATCGTGGTGGACAAGCGTATTCCGCGAAGAATACAGCGCCTGAGGTTGCAAAACCTGATAGCAATTAGAGATGCGGTTCGAACAAATTTTCTATAGTTATGAACGAGTATCCCGCCAACTCATCACGAAGACCTCCAGGAAAAATATCTGAGTACCCTCTCAGAAAAAAAGTAGCACTAGTCGCAGGAGGCATCGCCACTGGTGTTGCAGCGACTCTGGGAGTTCAGGCCCTGCAAGATCATGGACCCCAGATATTTACTCCACCTACGATAGAGGCTCCCACTCCTGCTATTAACCCCACGCCAACTAGCACACCCATAGAGATATCGGTCACGCCTACCGATGTACTTCATCCCACTGCTACAGCTACCCCCACTGAAACACCAGACACAAATAGAAAACAAAACTGGGAAATATTTGGACTGCCAAGCTACCGAAGCGTGAGTTGCGACACACCTATCGATCCAACCGCACCACATTATCGTATGGATCCTGTTCTGGCGCATCTTAACACACAACCAGGGTATGAGGGCAGTGTCTCTGATGCTATGTATATGAGAGAAGTTGTATTCCAGCCGGTAAATACAGAAGGAGTTAAGGAAGGTGCGCTACCAGGGTGCTATATGAGCTTTGATCAACCGGTAAATATCGAGGTTAAATTTCCAAGAAATTTCGCAGAAATGGGAGTCGTACTTGTTAGAGCAATAAGTCCAGATGGGAAGAGGGTTAACTACCAGCTTGATCATTTGGGTATTGTGCCTTCAGAGGATGGGACAATGCCAAAGAACGCTAGTGTATGGGTAGGCGAAAATGGTCGGACCGCAAAAGCATACAAGGTATACGGACTCGAGTTATTTGTAAGTGCATTAGGAGGGGGACCCATCACGGTAACACCCATAAATAAATAAAGTCCATACTTCTCTGTCTGCACATATGGAGCATACATCCAGCCAAGATACTACACCACCACAAACTACAAGCGAGTCGGCAAGTTCGCCCGAAACTGAAGAATCCTTATACAAAATAGAGGTAATTCCTTTTGATGGAAGAACCATAACAATTGTCCATATAGAGCATGAGATGGGTACTAAGGATTCCCAACAGAAAGATCATCAGGAGCTTGATCAGCTTGCCAGGGAGTTAGAGAGTGATAAGAGCGCCCAATTTTTCGTCCGTCTCGCTAAGTCAGACATATCTCGGATCGGCGAAAAGGGAGGGAGGAGACCTGAGAATTGGAAGTCTATCCTGCAAGAGCAGATAACAAATTCGTCGGTTGTGTTTGTAGAGTATTTTCCTGCAGAGATCTATCGCGAAGCAGGGAGCAACAAGGCATTTGGTTGGTTGGTGGATCGCATTATGAAAGACAACATTACCCCTTTTTTTCATACAGTAAGTGCCATGGCAGGGATATCCAGCAAACATATCGGTGTGGCGGATATTGCCAATCGTGTAGCATACGAGATGTATGAGCTTGGTGGAGCTGCCCTGTCGATCGGAAGAAAACAAGATTATAAAGGCCATGCGACAGAGCCCTCGCAGCAAGAACTACAGTGGAGATCCGCTATTGACGCGAGGAGACTATTCACTGCAGAAGGGCTGGCTCAGGAAGCTCGGCACAGAAAAGAGGGAAGTAACATACTCTACATTGCTCCACCCGCACACGCCTCACGAGTAGCGAAGTACCTGCAACTTATCAGTATCCACGATAGAGATATGCATAAGAAGGCGATGCACTACAGGCTCCGCTATCCGGGACTTGACAGTAACGTGAGGCTATATAGCTCGTACCGCTCGAGACCTGAGTGGGAAGCATTTCTTTTGTCCGAACCTGATAACCTCAGTCCAACAAATGATGAAAGACTACGTATAGAAAAAGCTCTCTATCCTGCCGTGGATCATCTCGTAGCAGAGAAAGAGAGACAAATGAAGGAAGGATGGAAAGATGACGACGACCAAATACGACTATCACTCGAGGAGCTGCTTGAATGCCGCAAAGCAGTATGTGACTGGGACTTCGCTGAGGCGAGACGTATTCTCGCGAACGACAAGTCATGGAACCGATACGCATCTATGCCTATCAAACCGCAGTAATTATGCTTTCAAATCAGCATATACTTGCATTCACAACAAACTATTGAGATTGTTTGGTAGCATTATAGTATGAAACATCTCATTTCTCTTCTCCTCAACGGTTTGGCGGTGTATCTGTCGGCGCTTCTGCTGAATGTACTTTTTCCCTCCATTCTGCCGGTATATGTGAAAGATTACCCTGTCGCTATCGGAGTAAGCGTCGTAATAGCCCTTGTGAACTTACTCATCCGTCCGATTCTCAAACTAGTCACCCTCCCCATAAATATCATCACGCTTGGCATCTTTAGCCTGGTGATAAACGGTATTTGTGTACTGCTCGTGCCGTATATCGTAAACTATTTCGTACCCGGGGGCTTTGTCATCCATGGACTCTTGTGGGCTATCGTCTACAGCGCGCTTGTATCCTTCACTCAGTCTACGCTGTCAGTGCTTGTCAAGTAACGATAAACAGTAGCAGTAAACGGTAGCAGTAAGCAGTAACAATAAACAATAGTTGCGAAGTAATACTCAGTTTTCTGCAAGAAAGGGGTTATAATCTGGTAATCGCTGAAAGTTTTTTGGTTTTTTGATTTGTATTTTTGACACTGTATTTTTACTATTTGATATTTCTATCATGAACATTGTCCTTCCTCTTGCCTTGTTTATCATTGGTTTTGTCATTGGATATGTAATAAACCTGATGTTCTCGCGCAAGTCGCAGTCTGCAGATCTTGCAAATGCACTCGGTGAGAAGTTCAGTCTGGATATTCTCCCTAGGCTCACACAGTCTGCAGGTGAGCAGACAGCACTCCTTGCCAAAGAGAAACTCGAGTCAGCATCTGCCAACCTCAAACAGGATTTCACCAATAAACAAGATGCGATAGCAGAGACCATCAAGCGGCTTCATGACGAACTTCAAAAAGCGAATGAAAAGCTGGAGAAAGCAGAGCGTGAGCGCATAGGATCATTTGAAGGTTTGCGTCAACAGATCACCGCTCAGGCGAAGCAGACAGACAGCCTTATACAGGCTACCACGAAGCTCCAATCTGTGCTGTCGAACAATCAGCAACGAGGCATATTCGGTGAGCAAGTCGCGAAAGACTTACTTTCGATGGCAGGGTTCACACAAGGCGTAGACTACCTTGTCCAGGAATCTCAACAGCAAGGGACACGACCTGACTTCACGGTCATGCTCCCCAATGGGATGAAAATTAATGTCGATGCGAAGTTCCCGTATCAAAACTTACTCAAGTTCGTGGAAACGACCGACGAACAACAGCGCAATCAGTTCCGTAAACTATTCGAACAAGATATCAAAACCAAGATCAAGCAAGTTACATCACGCGACTACATAAACCCCGAAGAAAACACTGTGGATTTTGTAATACTCTTCATCCCCAACGAGAAAATATTTTCATATATCTACGATGAGATGAATGAGATTTGGAATGAAGGTTTGCGGCAGAAGGTAGTGTTTGCCGGGCCATTTAGCTTCACCGCTATTCTGCGGATGGTACGGCAGGCATATGAGTATTTCACCGTTCAGAAGAACCTGCGCTCCATCATAACGTATATCCAAACATTTAAAGATGAATTCGCAAAATATGGGGAAGAATTCGATAAGCTCGGTGATCGGATTGATAGTGCCAACAGGCAGTATCAAGTCGTCTCTCAGACTCGTACAACAAAGCTCAATCGCATCGTAGACAAAATACAGCTGCAAGATAGCGAAAATACTGCAGAGCCCACACGACTCTTGGAATAAGGATAATCTGATCTATTGTGAGATTGTCGTTGTTAATCGAATTGGGAATTTGATACACTAAGCACCACATGACACAAGCGACACATCACAAAAACCTGTTGCATCGTATGGGCAAAGCAATAGGGGAAACAGCCCGTACAAATGAATCACATTTCACGGAATTACTTGGATCATTAGGTCACTTGGGTGTGCTTTTTCTAGCATTTGGTTTTGTAGTCGTACTCTTTATGTGGAAGGAGGGGAAATTACATCCCAGTTCTAACGCCCCTAAGGTCGACGAAATGCAGAGGTTCGAGCCTAATATGGCTCTAAAACAAGTCCCTCGTGCTGATGTTGGCATGCGCATGATCTTTGATCAGGCAAATGGAGAGCTTGGTACTGGATCCGGCCGTCTTGCGACCCCATCGGCATATCCCACTCTCCCAGAAGACATTCCAACCAATGACACAGGTTTGTCTTCAACGCTGCCAACCATTGATATGATTGGCCCATGGACATGTAGGGTTGATCGTGATGGTAATTCGATACAAATGTATATTCAAGACAAAAAGGTGAAGTTTGTGTCAGGTAGTGCCGGTCGTACAGAGCGAACACTCCTAAATGGTGACTGTATCTATACATGGGGAGGCAATACGAATACAAAACAATGTGGCATTGGTCAGTACATCGAAATTTTCACAAGCATGGCAGGCGCTGATGGTTTCGACGTTGGGAGTCTTCTTGCAGGTGATATGACTGGAGACACAGAGACTGCAGTATATGCGGATCTTGTACGGTCTTGTCAAAAGACCCCTGTAGCACAATCTGTCTTCACTGTGCCCGAAGGATTGCAGTGGGAGGAATCGACCGAAGATTTTGGAGGTATAGGAATATCCAACCTATTTCAATAGTAATCGTCATCCTTGTCCATCGATAAGCTCAGGATAAACTCCTGCGAGGATCTCTTTGCTTGTTATACTAGCCTCAACCAAGAGATTCTCGATCAGGTCGAGAATGACAAGATGTTGGTAACTCAACAAAAAAACCTGGCTACGACTTACCCCTCCCCACATAAAGACATACCACAATAGTAGGGAGGGATTGCGTGCTTGGATAAAACAGAAGTGCTTGGTGCAATATCTAGAAGTGCGTTACACAAAAAAACCTGGCTACGACTTACTTTCCCCCATCGCCGCTTTGGCGGGAGTATCATCAGCGCTGACGCGTTTCAAGACCTTGTTCGAGATGGGAAAGGTTGGTGCCACGTCGCTTCAATAACCAGGAGGCTCTAGTTTACCATAGACCCCACACCCTTGCAATAGCCCTTGGAAGGGTTTGTGCTATACTTTTCGTACATAAACCATGGCTCCACTCTCACTACAACCGGACCATCAGGCTTTCCATTCGTTCTGTGTATTGCCAAATAGTACCTTTGGTGGAGCAGAGATAGATGAACATACGATACTCCTGCTTCGGGCCCATCCGTTCACTCAGGTATCATGGGTCTTCAACGCTGCTGCAATGATCTTACTCGTATTTATCCTGGACATTATCTGGGGACAGACCCTTGGGATAAAGACTTACTTTTGGCTCAACATTCTCGTTGTCGTAGGAGTGGCTGCATATGCATGGTATAACTTTCTGTTATGGTACTTCACGGTCGGATTTGTGACCAATAAACGCATCATCGATGTTAATTACTACGGAGTAGTGAAACGACAAGTCA
>CAYUHI010000046.1:0-7328 GCA_964444485.1 uncultured Gammaproteobacteria bacterium
CTTTTTTTCCACCTGGAGGAGAACAGAGACGAGCGCTTTTAAGAACGCAAGTACCTTCTGTAGCTTGTCCCGTGCTTGAGCGAGTTCTTCTCTGGGGGGTTGCCTAAGTCCCGGTCCTTGTCCCCTCCAATACACCAGGAGACTGTCTTCGTTTGGCACGGCCAATGTGCCATTCAGGAGTGTCGGTATTGGTGCCGTTCCAAGGGTGTAGCCTATCCCTTGAACATCCTCTGCAGTCATGCCTTCTGGTAGCTTCACGGCACAAGAACCAAGACGATCGAGAGAAAATAAATCCACACCAGGGTCATGCTGTAGTTGTTCCGTAACCTGCGCTTGCGAGCAGTTGTGTATGCTGCCTCAAGCCTGGCAATGGCTACTGCTGAGTTTTCTAGTGAATCCACACCTGGTCCTGCTGCTTGCTCGGTATTTTGTTGCTTTGTACCGTCCAGTTCAAGTGTCATATGTTTTATGAAAAACAAGTAACGCTCACATTGTAGCTCAGGTTGAGTTTGATTGTCAATGGTTGTTGACTATTACGATGTAGGGAGGTCAGCACATGGTATACACTTTTCCAGCCGGGCATCTTCCATACAATAAATGATATGCGGTAATATCTATCCATCTGCGCATAGTGTGTGCATATGCGTACATGGATATGTATCGTGTGTGGGTCTCTTTGGGAAAAGAGACCCAGAAGGGGGAAAAGTGGATTGGTCCACCTGCTGGGTCAAGCAGCGGCTTATCGGCCGCCCCGGGCCGCAAGCCACTCGGCAAACGGCTGCCCGTTCACTGTGACCTGCCCACCTTGTACATAGAATTCAACCTTCTCCCCTTTGCTTGAAAAGGAGGAGAGAACAGTGGGGATCGGAGCCAGACCTGAGAAGTCATGGATGGCGATACGTTCGCCATCCGAACAAAGCTCTACCCAGAGCTCTGTCCAGCTTAGAACTGTCAGTGGCTCCTCGTGGAGCCAGACCCCATTGCAAGCCAGGGCCGGCTTGTTCGGGTCCGGAGTTTGGGTCGGAGGGATAGCCTGCTCGGGAGTTGCGGTGGGCACTGCTGTCGGTGTGATCGTTGGCTCGAGAGTCGCGGTCGGATCAAGCGTGGCCATCGTTGTGCTGGTCGGTGATTTGGTGGCCGCGACCTTCGCAGTCGGCGTAGACGTGCTGGTCGAAGTTAGTCTAGCGGTCGGCTCCAGGTCGACGCCGCCAAAGCGCACAGGCACGATCCAGACGACTGCCAACAAAATCACGACCGGGACCCAAATCAGCAATCCCGGCCAAGGACGAAAGACCTTGTGGGTCTCGGCGGGCTCGGCGTCGCTCCAAAACCGTTCAAATTGGGTTGTCCGCTTTCGCTCCGTCCTCACGGAAGAAGCTATGAAAGCGAACCAGCCGAATCCGAAAACAATCAAAGTCGCTACTACTTGGGGCCCGAGCGGGCCCATCAGGGCGTAGTCGGACAAGAGGAATCCCATCAGGGCTTCCGAGCTCATTCGAACGATAAAAATGGCGCCAGCCCAGAGGGCGACGCCCAACAGGAACAGGGCGATCCGTTTCCCCCACCCAGTCGGAACCGAGGAGGAGACGATAGCGCACGCGCCCAACAAAAACAGAGCAAAAACCAAAAGAAAGGTGTTCATTAGAAATCTCCTTGTGAATTACTTACCCATAGCACACGCACCGTGCGCTAGAGGGGTAGCTCTCATACGTCAAGCCTCCTTGACATATCAGTGCCACCCTCCTAATACATTGGGGCATGTGCTTTTTCCCCCTTCAAATGGTATGTACTTGACAGCCAGGACAACGCTTCGGATACAGCTTGTATATCGTCGTATCGTCCTATTTGTCATTCATACGTTTGAAAGGTTCAAACGTATTGTTAAAGTGCATGTCTCATTACGAGACGACACATATTATCATATTATAGGTCTCATGTCAATGTCTATTGACACATGCTGAATATCTTCTATTTCCTGTCACTGCCTATTGACACACCTATCCCCATTCACTACAATGCATCATCTATGAGTCAAAAAGTTGTGCCCACCTCACTCGCCACTATTCTCCAAGCTGCAGGGCTTACAGAAAAAGAATCTGTTATCTATGAGACTATGCTCTCTGCAGGCACACAGTCCGCCTCAAAACTCGCCTCACTCGCGGGGTTGAAGCGCGGTATTACCTATGCATCGCTTGCCAAACTGAGGGAAATGGGTGTTGTGTTCGAGTCTGTGCGCGCAGGTGTCACCGTCTATACCCCCTCACATCCTTCTGTCGTTTTGCAGCTTATAGCAAAGCGTCGGGGTGAGCTGGGGTCAGTGGAGCATTTGTTCACGCAGCGGATGCCTGAGCTTTCAAAGAAATATAAGCTCGCAGTGGGTAAGCCCACGGTGCGCTATTACGAAGGCGAAGAAGGTATACGAGAGGTGTTTGAAGATGTGTATGCGCCCAAAGATGGACCTGTGTATGGATGTGTGGACATTGACAAATCGGACGAGGTATTTCCCGAGTACATTAAGAGACATCTCATCCCCAAAAGAGTCAAAAACGGTGTACAGGCAGTAACTATTCTTGCGGACTCACCCTCAGCACGTGCAGTAATCAAACAAGATATTCGACAGCTCAGGGTTTCGCACCTTGTTGATCAACAAGAATACCCTCTCCCAGCCGAGATTGATATTTACGAAGACAAAGTGGCTATGATGACATTCCAAAAGAAAGATTTTGTAGCAGTGATTATAGAAAACGCAGACATTGCACAGTCGTTACGTACCATTTTTCGCCTCGCCCACAGCGAGCGAAAGCGTGTGAAATAGGCTGGGTGCTGCCTTCGCTCGTCGCAGAGCTTCTTCTTGACCGACATATTCAAGTGCTAGCGTCATCCTGTTCCATCCATTCGCTTGATAAATGGGGTATTTCATGGCATCAAGGTTTTCCCTGGAGTTAGCCTGGCGAACGAGCATTGATTCATCGGCCTCGATTGCTGAAACCACAGCATGCTGTTCGGCAACAGTCGGCCCGATATTGCGTGGCACAAAACCTGCCTGAGCTGCATCACGCAGGAATGACTCGAGCTCCATAATATTAAAGGTGCTCCAGAGCTTCTGCCCATCCGGGCCTGCGAATGAACGTTCAATTACTCCCAGCACGCCTGTGTGAGCTGCTTGTTTGGCTTGTTCATCCCTGTAGCTTGAGGGTCCCGTGGGCACCGCCTGATCAATAACCATAGTACCACCTACCTCTAGTAATGATGCAGCCGTGTGTAAGGCGCGAATACTGTCTATACCTGGAAGAATGTCTGAAAACACCGACCACGGGTATAGGAGCACATCCACCTTTTTGCCCCCAAACGCTTGGACATCTAGTACATTTCCTTTATGGAACTCGACGTTGAGCTCTGGGAACGCTTGGGCAATTTCTGCGCCATGTTCTTCCAAGTCCACGGCGACGATGGTCTCGAGTGCATACCCTTCTTGACGGAGCATCCTAAACAGTGGTCCCTCGAAACGGCTCATATTCCCTGAGCCCGCCACCCCTACTTTTCGCATTGACTTTCCCTCAGCATGCATAGCTCGTATGATGCTTGCTGTCCGAGCAATATCCACCTGTGAGTCAGTGGTGGGCACATCCTTATTCATATTAACATAAAGTTTATAAAACTGTTTTTTGAGCGCCTCGTAGTCCTTATAGAGAGAGTGCGTCGACTGGTCGCTTGCCTGTATCGTGTGCACCCAGTCTAGGAGAATCTGCCCACACACAGGTAGTTCGGGGTGTTCTCGTAGAAACTTCCATACGATACGTTGCATATCTACTGTATATGTGCGTTGGGTCTCAGCTGCTGAACCGGGCTCAAGTCCGTGATCAGGTGAATACTGCATGACATGCACCCCCTCAGGTTCACGCGCAGCTGTGCGGTAGTTTTGTTGATGGGTCATCACAATGTCCACTACTGCTAGGGGGACTAGAGCAACAGCATTCCAGACGTCGGGTCCATAGTTTTCCGGATTTGTGACTGAGCTGATTTCTTTCAAAAATAACGTCCTCGTTGTCTCTGCGTGTCCTCTGATATGTTCTGGTATGTTCGTGTTTCCAATAATATTATCGTTGAGCTCATCCATCCAATAGTTGAAGATCTCCTGGAGTTCTTCCTGTGTATATTGGTCAGGCCATTGTGGGTTATCGAGAGGAGCTGTTATTTGTTCTGGATCGTCAGTATGCAAAGTTTCATCAGCCATATTGTTTTCATTATACGACAAAGGATTTGGGGGTGAGTTTACAGCTGCACTCGTATCCGCCCTGTCACGTACTGTCTCAATATAGTAGAGATGAGAGTCTGGTATGGAAGACCATTCTCGTATGCCATTAACTTAATTTTGGTGAGGTCTGAATCAACGAGCCTGATGTTGATATTTTTTGTCTTCTTGCGTGACTCAGTAAGAATGCTCGACAACCTTCGTATTTCATTCTCCATGTGCGGAACATCCTTGAGCTCATCCTTCTCGAGGCTTTTCAGGATGTCTTTTTCTTCCTTATCAAGCATAAGATTCGGTTGTACAACATTCTTGATGTTTTTCATATATTGATATAGCTATCGTATGACAATGTGTGCACTTTGTCAATTACATCTTTTGAGCACAAATTCCTACAGATCATCGACCAATTGCATGGTAAGAGGGATACATATCGGAGGCCGTTTATATATTCTCATTCGGCTTAGCATCCTTCGACAAGTTCCCTCCAGAGGCGGGCAAAGCAGGATGACAAAAAGCGCCTCACGGAGCGATTATCGGGGAGTGGTCTCTCAGTAGTCCTCCTTCATTCATGTTCGTCTCGAGGTCTACGTCCACGCAGACGAATATTCACTTCGGCGGGACACAACGGAGCGTAATCCGCCGTAGGCGAAAACGCTCCTTAGTGTCGGGACGGCGAGACTTGAACTCGCGACCTTTGGACCCCCAGCCCAACGTTCTACCATCTGAACTACGTCCCGTGTATCAAATTTTCATAAAACTGTGTATTCTTCTGCTGTTTCAGAAACCTTTCTCTCATGAGAGCTTTTTTCTTCGTTGGATATGACTCTTGATAATAGATCTTCCAGGGTCCTTTATTTTTGGTATATCTGCTTAACCCACAATTATGGTAGAGCAATCTCTTATTGATATCGGTTGTATATCCTACATAGAACCCGTTGGTTTTCACACTTCTTAGTATGTATATATGAAACATATTCTCTTATTGTTTGTGGACGGCCCCGAGTGCTCGGGGCGACCTTTGGACCCCCAGCCCAACGTTCTACCATCTGAACTACGTCCCGTGTGACTCAATTGTATTTAGCAACTTCCTACCTTGACCAGATTTAAGGAATACCTCTCGCATTCTTGCACATGACTTACAGTATCCTTTTTCATAATACAGTAACACATGTGGTTTGTTTTTCGCAGTAAAGATATTATGACCACTATTGTGTTCTCTCAGCCTGAGATTGACATCTTTACCTGTAAACCCCACATATCGTGTTCCATTCACCTTGCTTTTGAGTACATATACCGTGTATATCATATATTGCAAGCCAGAGGCTTGTCCTTCTTCAGCGGACTCGTCGTATGTTGGGCTCGTCCGCCTCTGGCGGAAACTACGTCCCGTATTACAACTGCTCAAACGTCATATCTATTTCTCCTACCACCCTCCATATCTCAGGCCTATGGCGGAAAACTCCCCGTCTAAACTCTAAACGTATTATAATACCCCATGACCGATTTATGCGGCCTACCGATCATTTCGTAAACACCGAATATATGCAATCTACCGCTCAAACACGCACTACACTTGCCCAGATTCTGGTTGTAGCATTCATCTTTTTGGTGCTGAATCTAGTTGTTATCTACCTTGCCCAACAATACGTGCCATATAACACGAGAGGATTCCCATACAAGGACTTTGTGGATCAGTACCACCTTCCGTTACTACTCCAACCGCTCGCAAACTTCGATGGGGCACAATATATCATTGTCGCCGCAGATAAATATTTCACCTATCAACAGGCATACTTTCCCCTATACCCTGTCCTCATACGGCTTTTTGCCCCTCTTGCCCAGTACAATTATGCGATAACAGGAATCCTTTTGAGCGTGATGTCTTTCGTCGGAGGGTTGTTCGTTTTACACAAGCTCGCTCGTTCTGTCTATCCTGAAACAAACCTCAACAAGAGCACACTTCACCCAATGATTCCACTGCTCCTTGTGCTTCCGTGTTCTTTCTTTTTTATGGCAGTGTACACGGAAAGTTTATTCTTGTTATTCACCTTGGGAACGATATATTGTGTGTATACAAGGAAATCTTTATTCGCGAGTCTTTTCGGATATTTAGCCGCTCTCACAAGATTTGCTGGCATACTCCTCCTACTACCAATTGGGGTTGAACTGCTCGTTCATCACAAAAAATATTCTGTCAAGCAGATGGTGGTTCTCTTTATGGGGCCTATCGCAGGTCTTCTGACTTACATGTCTTACCTCTACTTCACCACACATGATGCTCTCGCATTTATACACTCGCAGACAGCATTTAGTAACAATCGCTCCACGAGTGCGGTTTTTTTGCCCCAGGTGCTCTATCGATATCTCAAAATTTTCACAACCGCGAGTTTTGACATAAACTATGCAGTTGCAATACTAGAATTTGGTGTATTTATGGTTTACTTCACTCTCTTATCGGTTGGTATGTGGAATACGTTGAAAAACAAAGCGTGGAGGAATCATCAAAACTCAGCTGCCTTCGGCATACTTCTCTTTTCGATCGCCAACCTCATCCTTCCAACACTCACCGGAACACTGGGTTCTGTCCCCCGATATAGTCTCGTGTCTATTGCTATGTTGCCAATTGTGCTACAAACAAGACCTTGGTTTCGGTGGGTTTTTGTAGCGACTTCGGTCGCCCTGCACATGATTGTGTTGGCTCTTTTCTCCCAGGGATGGTTTGTGAGCTGATGAAATGACCTATTTGCATTATAATATGTTCTCGATTTGTAGTATTGCTGTCTGTCAACTGACGACTGTCGACTGATAACTAGATACAGGGCCTATAGTTTAACGGTAAAACGAGCGCATGGCATGCGCTAGGTCGGGGTTCGATTCCCCGTAGGTCCACCAACCAAACTTATTTTGGGGTCGATCCCAAAGCGCATCACAAACATGGGGGGTTAGCATGGCCAGCATATATGCGTTTCGAGCTAACTACGAACTTGCGAAGTTTCTTAGAGGGGGTGCACCGTATCGTACTTCGGTAGGTTGGCAATTACAATATTTTCAGGGGCTATGCTCTCGCTGACCCCTA
>CAYUHI010000047.1:0-7295 GCA_964444485.1 uncultured Gammaproteobacteria bacterium
TCGGACTCGAAAACTCCATGGATGAGATGTATCAGAATGAATATGCCAATCAGCTAGCTTACATTGCAAAGCTTCGAGATGAGCAAAAACTCGCAGTAACTTTCCCAGACGCCTTAGGTCCTATCTTCCAAAAAAGCACCATAACAAGCTATGCGCGTACTGATGGAGCACGGCAGGCAATATGGATTACGACTCCACAGTATCGCGCTCGTATGATCCGAAAAGGTAGCAGTGTGTCACTCACCGATATGCGCGTATATTCCAAAGATCTGAAAGACCCCTATGCGACTCGTGTCGCAAAGCATGAAGGCTACTGGGTCGCGCCGTTTCTCATCGATGGGTCACGGTGGTATGAGAAAAAAGGTACTACAGCCTTATCACATGCTTTCATTCCCATACAAAATGATTTTGTCTCAAATCCCTCGAGGGTGGAGTTTACTGGAAATTTCGCAGACACACCCCTGCAGATATCCAATACTCCACAAGAAATTGTGGTGAGAGATGAGAGCGGCTCACATCTTACGACATTTCGAGTAGCTACATACACCACATACATCCACATAAAAACGGTGTATTTCACTCCACGTGATTTCCCTGTTCAAATAACAGATGAAGGATTTCAGTGGATGACAGAAGGACGCAGTTCCTGGTCGATGAACAAGCTGATAGAGGCATGTGGAGCATCATGTAGGGATAGAGCGGCATTTGAGATGAAGATTCAACCTCAGATGTTCGCGCGCGCGCTCGATGTGCTGTATCCCTATCTACTGCCTGAGGCAGTCGGGAGGGACCTTGGCATGCAGTATACGCGCGTCAGTGTGAACAACACATTCGCGATCGCAGGACGCAACCCAGTACGACTAGTACTTGAGCCACATGACGCTATGAATTTTCCTATCATCCTAGATGCGGAAGCGGAGATAGCTGTTTCGCCCGACGACACTGCAGTGACGAGGCTTGGCAAACTCGTCTCAAGCCAACATCAGTATATTGATCTGGACCGATCGGATCCACGTCAAGTTGATGTCACCGTGAAGATGACGCAACGGGGGAAAGAGTACGTCGTACGAAACACTGTGTACTTTGCACCAAACTGTAAGAAGGACTGGACGTACTGTCTGACACACCCTCTGCAAGGAGTTTGGTATCTACTCACCCAGGTGAGTGATCGCCTCGCGGGGAGAAAGTGAGAGAGCGAGGGTGTTCAGGCAATCAGGCGATCAGGAGTTCAGGGTGAGTAGAAAAAATAGTAATATCTTGAGACACGAGCCAATAATATACAGATCTTACAAAGTAAACAGAACTTTAGATTGTCACTGCGAGAAACGAATGAAATGAGTGACGAAGCAATCCCGCTTTTTTTTGAGATTGTCGTCCTTCGACTAAGCTCCCTCCAAAGGCGGGCAAGCAGGATAAACTTCCTCGCAATGACGCGTAAGTATTGTTAGTAAACAATAGACTTTAATAAGAAAATTATTATGTAATTCCGCCACGATTTGTGTCATAATGAACAGATGCCAAAAGCTCGCCTTATAAAGCTCGGGATATCATTGGGAATAGTGTTTGTATCAATAGGCGTGCTCATGACTGTGGTACAACAGTACACCGTACGCGAAGTAGTGAAAGTCCAGCCATCTCCTGCACCTCCATCGAAAGTAGCTGCTACCAATGCAGTGACTTTGGGGCCGTGGGGACAAACAAGTTCTTTTCCAGGATCTGATCTAACACCCCCAACGGTAAGTCACCCACTACCCGCGCTCGTAGTAGGTAACAAGTTCTATGTCCACACAGAGAGAAGAGCGGACGATGGGAGTGTTATTGAACGGAAGTTGTACTATGGTATCCCCGGTCAAAATGGCAATATATCACAATGGGTCACTGCATGGGGAAATCATGGTGGAGGACCGCACGGATATACAGCTCTTAACATTGATGGGTCTATCTACCACTTCAGAAATGGTCATATCATTTACTACGATATGGACTCGAGTGGGGCAGTAACTAACGAAGTTGAGCTTGTGAACCCAACAGGACCTCCTGGTTATGGGGGTCATTTATGGATGTGGGACACTGCGGTGTATGTAAACTTCTCCCAAAATAAACGCATCATACACTTGGCCGGTTTCGATATGTCACCTCACGAATATAGAACCCAAATATTCAGAAAAAACCTTCCTCTCGAATATCCTGCTTCATTTAGTTATACTGGCAAGGATCGACCTCCGGGGTGTGATAAAGCTGGTAAGAGCGTCTTGTATTTGTCGTCAACCTCTGCTTCCTATGGTTGGATATACACTACAGGAAACGATGGGGAATGTAATAATATCTGGCGAATAAAAGTTAACCAATCTGAAAACGGCGACGATGGTGGACTAGAAACATGGATCGGCTCAGGAACACTACCCGATGGGGATGGCAACAAGCGTGGAGATATGTTCATATTGGGTAGCACACTGTTTAAAGTGAGGGGAACCAAAGTGTACAGTGCCGAAATCGACTCTCAATCGGGAGCGCTGTCGCCTTGGAGTGACACGCCACCTGATTTACCTGAAACACAAAATCAGATGCTTACCTGGGGAGGTGGTGAAAATGAAGGTCCAACATGGGGAGTCATCGGTAACTACGTGTATGTTGCAGGAGATACAAAAGTATTTTATGCACAGATAGGCGGGCTGCCCTCTGATCCGACTGCGACACCAACCCCCACAAATGGATCAGGACCAACTGCTACGCCGACCCCCACAGTGAGTGGCACGCCACCTCTGGCTACAAACACACCCACGCTAAGTCCTACGCCCTCAAACACTCCAACAGCTGTCCCACCGACGCCAACCATAACCTTGCCTATAGGTGTTGGTGAACCACCATTCCCCACTTGTGCTCCGGGCATGAGTGAAGCATTCAGATTCGGACCGGGTGAACTCGCTATCCGCTATACAGAGACCGAGAGTTATACCTTCAACTTGCCAAGCGGTGTCGGGCCAATAGGGAAGATACACGCCTGGCAGGGTGAAGGGCACTATTGGAGTGATGAATGTCTCCAGGGTGCAAATAACGACAACGGTCGACCAAGCTGTGACCAGAATCAGCCGAACGAGCAAATTAAATTCTTCCTAAATGATACGATGGTTGGTCAATTTGTAGATCATAGCCCCGAAGATGATGACAACTACCCTTACGAGTTCCCCGTCACAAATCTTCGAAACGGGAACAATGCCCTCCGACTCGATCATCTCCTCAAAGGTCAAACTGGGGTAAGAGCTAATAGTGTATTTTTCAAGGGCATAGTTTGTGCTGCTGCAGCAAGCCCAACGCCGACTCGGACACCTACCCGCACCCCGACACCATCACGGACCCTTACCCCAACGCGTACTCCGACACTCACTCGCACCCCTACCCCTACCAGAACCCCCACACTCACCCGTACACCTACTCCCTCGCCATCACCGATAGTCGCTGCATTTTGTGATACATCTTGCGGGTTATGTGGCTGGAGAGATGTACAAGGAGCCTGTCACATAGATGGTACTGTCGGGACTACTACTACAAGCTGTTGTTATCATGCGTGCGCGGGACGCTCCTGCAACACGATTCTCGGGAACGGAACAAATAGCTGTGCGTCAGATGCTGACTGTGGAGGAAATAACACGGTAGTTATCGCCCCATCACAACCATTGTCTACCCCTCAAGTCTGGATGACAAGTGTTCCACCGACCCAAAGAGTGACACCTCCTCCTGTTGTTACTCAAAGCGTTGCTCCTGTGGCGGGAGACTCCCGATGGGCATGGTGGCTAGTCGTGCCCCTCGCAATTATCGTTGTGGGGGCGGTGGTGCTGTAAGATGGCACAGGAGATCAGGTGATCAGGCAATCAGGCTTTCAGGAGTTTCCTCCTTCGCTAAAGTTTCGGCGGTAACGCAGGATGATATATAACAGTGCATATGATGAGTACATGTGGGAAGTTGTCATTCTGGAGCGAAGCGATAGAATCTAACATATGAGATTATATTTCACATATATCGTTGCTAATAAAAGCAACACTGTGATCTATGTTGGTGTAACAAACAATCTGAAGAGAAGAATGTATGAACACATAATGAAACTTGCAGATGGGTTTACTGCGAGATATAACATTACGAAACTTGTATACTACGAAACTCACGAAACACCCGAAAACGCTATTAAGCGCGAAAAATCAATCAAGAATCTGGTAAGAAGGAAAAAGAACACGCTTATATGCAGCAAGAACCCCTTGTGGAACGATCTATATACAGAGATCCTATCGGGCTAATGCCCTCTCCCGAGATATCGGGACACGCAGGATGACAAACAATAGTGCTCCCGAAGCACCCTCACGTTTACCGTTACTGTTTACTGTTACTGTTTATTGTTACTGTATTCGTATCTCATCTCCCGGTTTGGGGTAGTCGAATGCATGATGACCCGTATGGTGGGATCCATTTTCGAAATGTCGCCACACACTCACCTCAAGAAATGGGTTTTCGAGTGTTCCCGATGAACCAGGGTATACCACGAGTTCTCCCGGATGTGCAGCAAACAAGTGTTTGACATACATGGCGTCTCGAGTCTGTGTGCCGATTGTTACCTTCACTGTCTCTCCGATCTTATGCAGACCTTTCAGATCATCAACTGTTATTGTTGTTTTAATATTGCCAAAGTTATCGACGTGACCCACATAGTAGGTACCTTTCTGAATATCACGTATGACATGGATGTGCGTCTCTTCAAGCTCCATTTCTGCCTCCATATAGTCAGCAAGATGTGACGCTACTCGTGAGAAGGTGTCTCGGGACCTAAATTGAGATCCTTTATCTACATTGGGATATTCAAATAGTTCTTCCACTTGGCTCTTTATAAAGCTGAAGTTATACCCTGCGTTTGCGCCACATACCACTACCCCACTCGTAAGTCGGGCGATCTGAAATTTTGCTCCTTGAGCCGCCTCGATGCCGTGCGTTGCCTGCAGTCTTGGGTCAGTGTTGAGGAAAAAAACTGTTTCGTTTGGTCTACCAAGACGTTCCTCTGTATAAGCGAGCTGCATGCACAGAAACCCTGTATGGATTGTTGATGGAGTAGAGGAAACAAAGCTCACATGTACATCCTGAGGATTTTTGGCGTACCCTTCTACGGAGGATTGGAATTCTTGGTTTGTGAGTGTATCAGCTGCCCAGTCTGCAACAACGACAATTTTTTTCATATGTGATTAGTATACAGGAAATAGGATATAAACGGAATCATTCTCTATAAGATTGTTGCGTTGCTGTAGCCGGCAACCACCCCTTTTATTCCCCTCCTTAGTCAAGGAGTGGACTTGAGGGGAGGTATGTCTGAACGCCCCGCCTCATCGGCGGACAAGCTGCTTGGCTGCTTTGTCCGCCGAAGCTTTAGCGAAGGAGGAAACTCCTGAAAGCCTGATTGCCTGATCGCCTGATAACCTGATCTCCTTTGTACTTTGTGCTTCGCACCTCTTCCCCTTTCTCTTGAAAGAATGTACAATGACACACACCCGTTCTCGTGGTAAGTACAACATTTGGTCATCTCATGAAATGAAGAAATTTCGTCCGTTTTTCACCGTCTTCAAACTGCAACTTCTCATGTTTCTTTCGATCTTCGGACCAGCCACTATCACTGCTATGGCAGATAATGACGCCGCAGGAATAGCCACCTACTCGATAGCTGGTGCAAAACTCGGATATCCGGTGCTATTCCTTTTGGTATGGGTGACCATCCTCCTTGCAATCACCCAAGAGATGGGGATGCGTGTCACCATGGTAACCCGAAAAGGCTTAGGAGATCTGATCCGCGAGAACTACGGGATTAAGGCTGCGGTCTTCGTATTCTGTACGGTAGCTGTTGCTAACATGGGCTCAATCGTGGTGAATATGGCGGCGTTTAAGACAACTGCCGAGCTCCTCCACTTGCCTGCATTACCTCTTACGATTCTTGTGATGGTCATTGCGTTTTTACTTGTGACAAAAGGGAATTATAAAATGACACAGAACATCATGTTGCTCTCGTCACTATTTTATGTTGCATACATCGTGTCTGCTGTCAAGTCGGCACCTGACTGGAGGCTTGCGTTTTCGAATCTGGCCATCCCCAATGGCGTGCATTTCACGCCACTATACTGGAAAGACTACATTATCGTAGGGCTTGGAGTACTCGGTACTACTATCACTCCATGGGGACAGTTTTTCATTAGTAGTTTCAGCCTTGATAAGAAAATTGATACGATAAAACTCAAATACTCTCAGATAGAAACATATTGGGGTGCATTTCTCACCGACTTTTTCTCGTTCTTTATGATTGTCGCGACTGCTGCAACGTTATTTGTGCATAATGTTTCTCTGACTGATGGTGCACAGGCGGCGCGCGCGATAGAGCCATTTGCCGGCAAACTTGCAGCAATGCTTTTTGGTCTTGGGATCATGAACGCCGGATTTATGGGGATAGTCGTTATTGGTCTTTCTACCACCTATGCATTTTCGGAGTTTTTCGGGTATTCCCGAAGTTTAGACACGAGCTATCAACAAAGTAAAACATTTTATAAAATATTTATCATTCAGCTTCTTGTTGCATTTGTTATAACCTTACTCCCTGGTATAGATCTTTTTCGTATTGCGATTATTTGTCAGACGTTAAATGCTATGATGTTGCCCCCAATTTTCATTTATCTTATCAAGTTTACGAGCAGTAAGAAATATATGGGGGAGTTTGTGAGCAACAGATTTCAGAAATGGTTCGCCGTGGGGGGTACGGTGATTATTACTATTGCAGCAGTCTTCGCAGTTATTGCGACACTCTTCGGACTATAAACTAAGTCCTCAGTCGTCCCCACTTCGTCAAGACTTCGAGGGGCAAAGCAGTCGTTAGAAAATATTTGTGAGTGGATCCTGAAACAAGTTCAGGAATTCAAAACTTACTTTTATTCGACATCCATAGTCCGTGGTCCGTCGTCCACCGTCTCTTTGTACTCTGTACCCTGTACTTTGTGCTCTGTCTTGTGTTATATGTCTTGTGTCTTGAGACTCAGCCATTCGCCATTTGAGCCAAAGGCTCATCCGCCGTCTCTTTGTACTCTGTACCCTGTACTCTGTACAAAATTCGTACGGCACACACAATGATCCTTATAAACTTTATAAACCTTATGAACCTTACAAAAGTTTGGAGTGCTTTTCGTTTCCTCACTTCTGCTCATCCAGGAGGTCGATGAGATTTACAACACCCAGCATATGGCGCTTCTCGGTGACAACCGGTAGAGTATTCAGTTGGTACT
>CAYUHI010000048.1:0-7185 GCA_964444485.1 uncultured Gammaproteobacteria bacterium
ACATACCACCGCATGGGAGTACGTTTGTACTGCATAGATTTCCTAATTTTCTCCGAGATAAGGCGGAAATTGAGCATATGTACGAGCTGTCGTGCAAGAGCGAGTTGCACTCTACTCGGTAGTGAAAAAATTGATTCGCATTCAGTGAAGTGGAACGATTTTACGATTTTTTGTACTTTCGCGTTTGAGCTCATAATAAGTAAATTTTTATCTGGGTGCCTTTGGACTATCACATCGATCAGAGCTCTGCCTAGTCCTCTGGCTTGATATTGTCGTAACACTACGAGGGGCCCGATTTTTATCCATGATCCGATTGTGAATACTCCACAGACACCTGCAAACTGCCCATCAATTCCTGCAACATAAGTCTGCGGAAGACGACAAAGGTATTCCTCGCTGAAGTAAATAATATCGGGAAATTCTTGCATTTCCTTCACGAGTAGTGACGCTTCGGAAGAGACAAGTTGCCTTTTTACCACTGAGTGCATACATTCATTGTAATTGAACCTTGCAATACTATCACTTTGAAAGGGATCCTTCCCTTCGACTGAGCTCAAGGCGAACTCTCAGCTCAGGATGACAGGAGTAGTCGAGATATTAGTTTGTTAATCATTGTAATTTTGAAATTTGCCTTTTGATTTTTGAATTTTTTTTTAGTATTCCGGTGGTATGTTGTAATACGAAATAAGTTCCTTTGCAAGATCAAAGAAGAGGGGTGCAGCAGTCTCTGAACCCCAGGAGGAGGTCGTAGGTTCTTTGAGCAGGACGAGCGCGATGAATCGTGGTTTGTCCACCGGAGCAAAGCCTATAAATGAGGCGATAGTTTTTGATGCATCATATTTTCCGGCAATTGGGATCTGCGCGGTACCTGTCTTACCCCCAAATCGGTATCCCGCTGGTTTCTGCCACCGATATTCGGCGTGATCTACCGTATATTCGAGCATTTTGCGCATTATTCGGCTATTTTGCTCACTGATGACCCGGCGAATGACCGTTTTTGTTGGATGTATACTCGTTTTCACTCCATCTGACATCTTTGCTACGACATATGGCTGAAGTAATTCTCCGCCGTTTATCACACTTGCGAATGCATTCAGCAACTGGATAGGTGTTACACCGAGTCCCTGACCGAATGTCGCCGTGGCAAAATCAATCGGGTACCAGTCGGTTTTTCCTCTCACCGAACCTGATACTTCACCCTGCAAATCAATACCGGTTGGCGTCCCGAACCCAAAGCGCATGATAGTGCTGTACACATCTGCATCCCCCATCTTTTGACCTATTCGCACCATACCAACATTTGATGACTTTGCGAGAACATCAGGCACGGCGATCGTACCTCGATATTTGTTGTCCCAGGTGCGCACCGAGTATTCCCCGATATCGACTGGGCCCTGTTCTGCTAAGACCTCAGTTGGTTGGATAGCCTTTGACTCGATAGCAGAAGCAACAATGATTGGCTTAAACGTCGAACCAGGTTCATACACATCTGATATAGCGGGATTTCGATAATATCCGTCAGGGAATTTACCGTATTCACGTGGATCATAGTCAGGCAGACAGCTAAGTGCCAAAATTGCCATTGTTTCTGGATCAGCAACTACTACACAAAGCTCCTTAGGTTTATGCTGTTCCATTCCTCGAATCGCGATGCTTTTTGCGATTTGTTGAACGGATTTATCCACAGTCAGGTACAGGTCACGGCCATCTTGACTGTCTAACTGATCTTGAAACCCAAAAAAGAGGGGACGTGACGCAGGATCTCTTTCTCCTTCATAATACCCCTCGAGCCCTTTAAGCTCCGATTCATAATATCCTTCGAGTCCATAATACCCAATTTGACTGCCATCAGCGTTTTTCCCGACAAATCCAGTGAGAATACCGGCTAGCGAAGCCTCTGGGTAGATGCGTTGCAACCGTTGATCTGCGTATACGCCCAAGAAACCCATTGCTCGAAGTGCCAGATATTTCTCTGGAGGCACGTCTTTTGCTAATATCGCCCACCGGTCAGAACCAGCTTTGAGCCTTGCTTCGATCGATGCAGTGTCGGTTGCGAGTAGTTTCGCAATCTTTTTGAATTCACTCTCCGATGGCTTGAAGAATAATGGATCTACGGTGATATCGTACTTCTCGAAACTACCCGTCAGGACAGCCCCATTTTTATCATAAATTAACCCTCTACGGGCAGGAATGAGATTTTTCTTTACATACTCAGCACTATCTGCATAATTGGTCGTGAAAAACTGGATACGAATGAGTCCCAAGAGCACAAGGACATATCCAAATAAGATACCAATAAAAACAAGTTTGAGCTTTTTCATCAACCATAATGATACACGAAATGACGTCAAACCTCCCAACGAAAGCGTGCAGAAAGTTCCGCATTCCAAGTTCCGAATTACACGTTCAAAATCTAACACCATCAACCTTATTAACTTTATAAACGTTCAACAGTCGATGACAATGACACTCCTCGACGCAGAGCGTCGAGGTATCTGTCATCCCGAGCGAAGTCGAGGGATCCCTCCATCCCCTACCACGGGTGGTGGGGGGGTCGGGATGACGACGTAAACGTCGGGGTATCAACCCTAAAAGAGAATGATATGTCTGAAGACTGTCGACTGACGACTGTAAACTGACTGTTACCTCGCAGCGATCACAGGATCCATCCAACGGATTGCAGGACCACTACTTCGATACCCTTCACTCAATGCAAAAGCAGCGACTGATTGGAGGGATGCCTGCGATACTATTTCTGATTCTAGTTTTAGATTAGCTTGTTTGAGTTGAGAGATTTCTTTTTCGTAGATGAGTGAACTTTCAGAAAGTTGCATACCAGCAATATGCACGAACACATTGCCAATGATGAGCGCGGTAACAAAAATGAAGAAGGTAATGTATCGCACTTTCCGAGAGATCATAGTTTGTAATAATGATTTATAAGGTGTTCTCATAGACCCGTAATACTGCTGACTGTTCGTACGACTCGCGACTTAGTTCTCTCCCCACATACTTCGCAATTTTCTTCAGCTCATTCCTGCGTGCCCATAATTTCACGATCCTATCCTCATTTGAGTGAAATGTGATAATTTGAATAGTTCCACCAGATTTGACTATTTCTAGCGCTCCCTGCAGTCCACGGATGATATTTTCCCTTTCATTGTTCACTTCTATTCGAATGGCCTGAAATATTGCTGGTACATCTACGTGCGATGATGCTCGCTCTATCACCCTCACAAGATCTCCAACGGTTTCTATCTTGGATACACGTCTTTTCTCGACTATTGCGTGGGCGATTTTCCCTGCCCTAGTCCTCTCACCATATCGTTCGAATATCTGTGTTAGTTCGTCTTCTGTATACAACCCAACTACATCAGCCGCCCTCGTCGCCCCCCTTTGTTTTGCAACCGTATCAATTATCATGTCTAGCGGCTGGTGAAGATGTTTGTATGAAAATCCTTCTCCGTGCGTCAACTGAGCCATGGATAGCCCAAAATCAAAAAGTATGCCGTCACTCTGTAAGTACTGGTTCTTTCTTGCAATTGCGGCAATATTTGCATAATTACCCTGCGCCAACCTGATGTCGTACTTGGCAATCTCAGATGAGTGACTCTCTACAAATGCATCGATCTGAGTCTGATCTGCATCGACTGCAAGCACCGCAAGACCCCGACGTGCTAATGCGAGCGTATGCCCGCCTTCACCCAGAGTGCAATCTATATATTTTTTATCCGGTGGAATGTGAACGTGCGATAGTACTTGTTCTAAAAGTACAGGTGTGTGCATGGTCAATACTTCAACAAATATTCAAACCATCGGTGAATCCAATCCATTAGCTTTTTCATACTGATACTGATTTTTTGTAACTGCCCCACGCTTCTTCATCCCAAATTTCAAAATGATCACCTACGCCGACAATCGTCACTTTCTTGGTCAATTTAGCAAAATCGATAAGATGCTTTGGAACCACAAAACGTCCCTGATCATCTATCTCTACATATACCGTTGAGGCAAATAGCATCCGACGGTCGGCCATCTTGTTTGTGTCAAGGAGCGAGACATTAAACACTTCTTTTGCCTTTTGTTCGTATTCGACTCCGTCGTATCCTGACAAACTATTATCAAAACCTCGTGTCAATACGAATGACGTCCCCTTGAGAAGTTCTCTGATCTTTTTGGGGAGAAGCAACCTTCCTGGTCCGGAGAAGTTGACTTGATATTCACCCAAAAACAACATATATATCCATTCTTCACCATTTCTCACCAAATGTCAATAAGCAGATGATTGTAAAGTACAAAGTACAAGGTACAGAGTACAATGAAAATGTTGTTCTGTTAGCTTAAGAAACCAACCTTACCACTATTGAAATTTGATTTTTGGATTTGATTTGACATTTGATATTTGTCATTCTTCATTACTAAGTATTCCTGTTACTGTTTCCCGTTACTGTTTACTGTTACTGTTTACTGCTTGGCTTAGATGACTTATAATCACTTTTAGTCGCCGGAAAACTATTCCATGAACACAATTCTTCGTAAAACCCGTGATTTTATCTTTGCCCAACAGGCGGGGATAGTCTCTTCGACCATTCTCATCTCGGGGATGCTGCTTTTGGCACGGGTATTTGGCTTTGCACGATATCGGGTACTAAATGGCTATTTCACGAAAGAAGAGCTCGATCTCTACTACGCTGCGTTTCGTATCCCCGACTTTGTGTTTGAGATACTTATTACCGGTGCGTTGACCACCACATTTATTCCTTTCTATCTCAAATACGCGAAAGATAAAGCAAAACAATCCGCAGTCACATCTTCAATTATTAACCTCATTACAATCGTTTTGATACTAGCGATAGGGTTATTGTTTATCACTATGCCGTGGATTGTCCGAATAGTGACTCCGGGATTTAGTACCGATGAGCTCCGCAGGGTGACAGAGCTTTCACGAATGCTCCTCGTTGGGCAATTGCCCTTTTTGGTGTTTGGAAACTTTCTTACCGGTATTTCGCAAGCACATAAATCATTTTTCATCCCCTCGCTTGCCCCAGTACTCTATAACGTTGCGATCGTTGTGGTCACGGTCATACTCGCACCCGTGTACGGTCTCCAATCTACAGTGTTTGGCGTAATTGGGGGATCGATGTCATTTTTCCTTGTACAACTCTTCATATTTCATAAAATTGAGTTTCGTTATCAGCCAATTCTTGAACATGTGGGTGAGATCAGGGAATTCTTCGTTATGATAGTGCCTCGTATCCTCACGGTGTTCGCTGCACAAATCGAGTCCACGATCGAACTTTCACTCACAAGTTTACTTACCCAGGGATCGTATACCGTTTTCTATCTTGCACAACATTTGCAGCTATTGCCCGTGTCTATTATCGGGGTAGCATTTGGACAGGCTTCACTCCCATATTTGTCTGAAATGTTTCAAAATAAAAAGATTGAAGAAATGAAAAAAATCGTTACAGATTCTTTTAATAATTTATTTTTTATCACCATTCCCATCGCAGCATTCTTCATTGTGAACCGTACCGCTATTGTGAGACTGGTGTATGGGGGTTCGAAATTTGATTGGGAGGCTACGATACTTACTGCCTTCACCCTTTCGTTCTTCTGTATTTCCCTACCCTTCCATAGTGTCTATTATTTCTTGACACGCTGTTTTTATGCGACGCTCGATAGCAAGACTCCTTTTATTGTCACGGTTATCTCAATTACACTCAACGCACTGATGAGTCTTGTGGTTGTAACGGTATTTCATATGCCGGTATGGGCTTTGGGGATAACATTCTCTATCACGATTATCCTCCAAGTCTCAGTATTGTTTATAATTTTTGTAATCCGTATCGGGGGACTTGCGCTTAGGGAGATGTTTATAGAGCTTACAAAGGTCGTCATTGCCGGAATGCTTGCCGCTATAATCACTTTTGATGTGCGTCGAGTACTTGACGGTCTTATCTTCGATACCACGCGCACCCTAAATCTACTGACCCTTATGGTCCTTTGTTTTGGTATCATGGTCATTGTATATATATTCGCCTCGTGGACCCTCGATGCACAGGGTCTGTATTTGGTCTCTCAGACTGCGATGCGGATGAAACAAATGCAACGAAAGTTTGTGGAAATGTTCACCTCGCTTGAGACATGATATTTTGCTCGAAATCAGATGATTTTATAATCTATCAAACGTTATAAACCTTATTTACCAAGTTTCTCATATATGAAAAAACTACTTCTTGCATTTGCATTTGTACTTGCTGGTGCTGTCGCAATGTATATCGTGTACCGTGAAGGAGTCCTGCCGGTGGATAAAAATGACACAACCAAACGAACAATTGTGGTTCGCAAGGGAGATACCGTGAATACCATCGCTAATACCTTGTCGAATGAGCGACTCATTCGCAACCGAGTGGTGTTTTTTATCGTGGTAAAACAATTGGGAATCGAAAAACAGATTCAGGCAGGTGATTTTAACTTGTCACCCGCGATGTCAGCCTTCGAGATCGCAACTGCACTCACTAAGGGAAGTATTGATGTATGGGTGACAATCCCAGAAGGTCTTCGAAAAGAAGAGATCGCGGAGATCATCTCTAAAGAGCTCCCAGAATTTTCTGCCTCTGATTTCTTGAGCAAAGCACAGGAAGGATATCTTTTCCCCGACACATACCTCATCCCCAAAGGCGCCAATGCAGATACGGTTATCTCAATCCTCACCAACACCTTCAATACAAAATATACTGACGACATGCGAACCAAAGCAAAAGCGCTCAATCTCACTGAAAAAGAAGTTGTAATTCTCGCCTCACTCGTAGAGCGGGAGGCTCGACTTGAAGAAGACAGACAACCCATGGCTTCAGTACTCCTCCGGCGGCTTGATGAACCAATGCGTCTTCAGATTGATGCCTCAGTACAGTATGCGATCGGATACGACAAAGAAGAAAAAACGTGGTGGAAAAAAGGTTTGACGGTTGATGACCTCAAAGTTGATTCACCTTACAACACGTATGTCAGAGACGGTCTTCCCCTTGGCCCTATCTGTAACCCCGGCCTGGCCGCAATCGAGGCGGTGCTCAGTGCAGATAGAGGCACTCCTTATCTCTATTATGTGAATGATGTAAACGGCAAGCTCCACTTCGCGAAAACCAACGAAGAACACGAAGCAAATACCAGGAAGTATGTGAG
>CAYUHI010000049.1:0-6967 GCA_964444485.1 uncultured Gammaproteobacteria bacterium
TCAACCCGTATGTTTTTTGAGCAGAATACTTTCTCGCAGAGACATACGCCATAAGGACACCCACGGAGATGAGAAGGACCTGAATACCCATAGCCTCAGTCCAAGCATGGGTCACAAATATTGCAGAGAGGACATTTGTGATAACAGTTGAGAAAACAAGGGTTGCGGTCACGGTCGTGGCAGGCGCGAGCGCAAGCGCCCGATACCATGTCATGACGTATCCAACGAGGAGAATCGATGTAATTGCAAGCCAAGACGACTGAGTCAAACTAAAAGATGCAAATGAAGGAAGTGACGCAGGACTTGCTATAAGGGTTGCGCCAAGCAGGACAACTGCTCCGAAGCCCATACGTGCAGCGGAAACAATATCAGCGTCAACATTCTTCAATGCTTTTTTCGCGATAACATTCTCGATCGCCCAGAGCAGTGTGGCGACAAAGATCATGAGTTCGCCAGCTGACAATGTGAAACCCCCAAATCCACCAATGAACGTATTTCCGAAAAACAAGAGTGCAACCGCAAGTATCCCAAGAAGCGAAAGTTTCTCTTTGAGCAGTGGGAGTGCGAGTATAGCGACCCATACCACCAGAGACTTCTGGATGATAGCGGCATTTGTCGCAGGGACACTTGCAAGACCCGTGAAGAATAGGTAGAAGGGCAATGAGCCTCCCACCAGGCCAATCGCGATGAGGCGCATAATATCTTTTTTATGCAGAGCACGAATCTGCGGCAGTTTACGAAGCGCGATAATAACGCTCACCAATATTAGACCCACGACAATATTTTTTGTGGTGGTGAATAAGAGGGGAGGCTTGATCGCAGCGACTGCGAATTTATTCAAAAATATCGAGACACCTGAAATAACACTTGCGGCGAGTGCAAAATACATTCCCTTAGTGACAGATGTATTCATAGAAAGTAACAGTAAACAGTAACAATAAACAACGATGTAACGAATCCAGTATATGGATGGAGTGATATTTTTGCAAGCCATACTTGCCTTTCTACTATTAACCCACCTCTCTGCGCATTAAATATTTACATTCCATAAGAGGATTTCTTCCCTCCCATCTTCTCATCTGGTTCAACATGCAAAATGAGGGTATAATGACGAAATATGACCCCTATTGAATTGGAAGCTTTACTGAAAGAACTCTTACTTGTGGGGGAGACAGAATGGGTGGAGTTTAAGGTTAATAACCAAGATCCCCACACTATTGGGATGTGTGTCTCTGCTCTCTCTAACTCAGCTAGGCTTCACAACAGAAAAAGAGGTTATTTGGTGTATGGTGTTGATAACAGTGGTACAGTCGTAGGAACCTCCATAAGTAAGAGAACTTTGAAGAAGGGTAACGAAGAAATCGAAAACTGGCTATTAGTGCATTTACAGCCTTCAATAGATTTGATTATTAGTGAGATTACATACGAGGGAAAAGACGTTGTTATCTTTCAAGTTGATGCTACCACTTCTTATCCAGTCAAGTTTCAAGACGTTGGTTACATAAGGATAGGAACTTACAATAAAAAACTTAAGAATTATCCTGAAAAGGAAAAACAATTGTGGGACAAGAGCCACAACGTATGTTTTGAAGAATCCATAGCGATGGATAAAGTTACGGGGGATGACGTATTAAAGTTAGTTGACTATCCGAATTACTTTGATCTAGTTGGTCTGCCCTTACCTTCTGATAAAAGTGCAATTCTAAATAAATTACTAGAGGAAAAGCTCATTCTAAAGCGAGAACAACTATATTCCATAACCAATATGGGGGCGATACTGCTTGCTAAAGATATCAATAAGTTTGAAAATTTATATCGTAAGGTCATAAGAGTTATCCAATACAAAGGTACTGATAAGAGAAGTACCATAAGAGAACAGACTGTTACGAAAGGATATGCGGTTGGATTCGAAGGATTGATCGATTATATCAATTCATTACTACCGAGAAACGAAGAGATCGGAAAAGCATTCAGAAAAGAAGTCCGAATGTATCCGGAGATAGCAATAAGAGAATTGGTTGCAAATGCGCTTATACATCAGGACTTTTCACAAAAAGGTACTGGCCCAATGATAGAAATATATGATGATAGAATCGAGATAACCAATCCAGGATTACCACTAATAGATACTTTAAGGTTCATCGATCATTCACCAAAGTCAAGAAATGAGAAACTTGCATTTCTCATGAGAATGATGAATATTTGCGAAGAACGAGGAAGTGGTATAGATAAAGTAATATTTCAAACAGAACTTTTCCAATTACCTGCACCTGATTTTATCGTAGGCAACGACTATCTAACTGTTGTCTTATATGCGTACAGACCACTGAGAAGAATGGACAGGAAGGATAAAATACGTGCTTGCTACCAACACTGTGCATTGAAATATATAACGAGAGACTTCATGACGAATCAAACTCTTAGAACAAGGTTTGGGGTTCATGAAAAAAACTATGCCACAGTGTCTAGAATTATTGGGGATACGCTTGACGCTAAATATATCAAACCCGCTGACCCAAATAATAAAGCAAGAAAGTATGCAAAATATGAGCCAATTTGGGCTTAATCTAATGTGATAGTAATGTGATTGAAAGACAGTTTATTGTCAAATATATATAAAATTAGCCTCAACAGTATATGATCGTTATGTGACTAGTGTAGAAAAGGAGGGGAATTGAGATATGGAATCTAACGTTAATAATTTGAATCAATTATGCTCGCCAAAGTCTTCACCGGCACAACCATCGGTCTTGATGGGACACTTATCACAGTCGAAGTCGACATCGCAGAGCGGGGATTCCCCACCTTCACCATCGTTGGTCTGCCGGGCAAAGAAGTAAACGAAAGCAAGGACAGAGTGCGCACTGCGCTCGCAAACGCCGGATTCCACATGCCCGACTCCCGACTCACCGTGAATCTCGCGCCCGCAGATATCCCCAAAGAGGGGAGCTGTTTCGACATGCCTATCGCGGTCGGCATACTCGCTGCACAGCGCGCGATCCCCAAGGAGATGCTTGAGGAAAGCTTTTTCATCGGAGAGCTTTCGCTTGAGGGGAATGTCCGCCCAGTCCCAGGTATCATGCCGCTTGCACTCATGGCCCGGGAGAAAAAGAAAACCACCGTGTTTGTCGCAGCGATGAATGCAGATGAAGCCGCATATATCGACGGCATCACTGTCTACCCGGTACATCATATTCTTGACGTAGTACACCATGCCCAGGGGTCGAGACTCATGGCACCACACCTGCATGTAGGGTCACCAGAAGACTATCCGACTTATCCGTATGATTTCATGGATGTGCGGGGACAACAACAAGCCAAGCGTGCGCTAGAGATCGCTGCGGCAGGATTCCACAATGTACACCTGAAGGGAGTACCCGGAGCAGGCAAGACACTGCTCTCGCGATCTTTCCCCTCCATACTTCCCCCACTTGAAAAGCAGGAGATACTCGAAGTGACCAAGATCTACTCGATAGTCGGGATGCTTGGGGGGAAGTCAATCATCACACAGCGACCGTTCCGTGCACCACACCATACCACGAGCCGTATTGGTCTTATTGGTGGTGGGTCAAATCCCACGCCAGGGGAGATCAGTCTCGCACACAGGGGCGTGCTGTTCTTGGACGAGTTCCCGGAGTTTGATCGGGGGGCACTCGAGTCACTCCGCCAGCCACTCGAAGATGGCGTTGTTACCATCTCACGTGCCGCAGGGTCGCTCACATTCCCCGCACGGTTCTTGCTCTTGGCAGCGTCGAACCCCTGCCCATGCGGGTATTTGGGACACCCTACCAAGCCCTGTACCTGCGGTGCAACATACATCGCGCGATATCGCAAGCGACTGTCAGGACCGATTCTTGATCGCATTGACATCCATGTAGATGTGCCACCTGTGGAGTATGAGAAACTTACTGCTGGTGCAGATGCAGAAACATCGGAGACGATCCGTGCACGGGTCATACAAGCGAGAGGGCGACAGCGTGTACGACTGAGTCCACACGGAAAGCTCGTGAACGCAGAAATGACCAGTAGCGATGTGAAGAAATACTGCACACTGTCAGACTCTGCACGCGATCTGCTAAAACATGCTGCGACCAAACTGCAAATCTCTGCACGCAGCTACTTCAAGATCGTAAAGATCGCGCAGACTATTGCAGATCTTGCAGGATCTGCTAGTATTGAAAATACACACATATCAGAGGCCTTGCAATATAGACCGAAGATAGAGTAGAATGATCTGTAGCTATCAATTTATTACTTAATATTATGAAAAAAAAGTTTATTGTCTTGGCCTCTACACTACTTGTTGTTGCGACGCTTTTCGTAGTGAAGACACAAAGTGCACATGCTGCGTGTGAGTGTGTCCGTGGAATAGCCCCCGCAGATCCCATTTACGACAATCAAGGAACCCTCATTCCAATAGGAGCGTTCGGTGTTTGGACCAGTACTCCAGCCGGGGCACCAGAAGCACCATTTTGTCCACCGGTTGGAACCAGTGGGCCACCAACTTGTGGCTATGACAACGGTACACCGGGTGACTTAATGGTTGGGTGTCCTTGTAACGTATATACCCAAGGTTTTGTGCGTACATGGTTCCGTGTTCCGAGCCTTGGTGACCTCATCGGCAATGTCCTTCGTCTTATGTTCTTCATCGCAGGACTATATGCACTCGTGCTTCTACTTCTTGGTGGGTTCCAATGGGTATCATCTGGAGGAGAAGAGAAGAAGCTTGGCGAAGCCCGAAACAAGATCATAAACGCCATTATAGGACTTGTAGTCATGGTAGCAGTACTCACCCTTGTGATACTCCTTGAGCAAGTAGTATTTGGAGGTAAGGTATGTTTGGGGATCAGCTGTCCGATAGATATGGGAAGCCTGAGTCTCATAAAATGACGTAATGTTTATGAATTTACCATTTCAAACTATGCAATATAAAAAAGTATTGATTCTTGCCTTTACATTTCTCATTGTTAGCGTTGTGTTTGTAGGTCTTGTCGCGAAGTCTGCATACGCAGGGTGTAAGTGTGCGTCAAGTGGAACAACTGATCAGACTGCGGGCAACTGGATAGCGTATGATGATGGCAGTGTGCCAAATGGTTGTGATCCACTTGGCACTGGCGGTCCTGGGGATTGTATGGACACCAATCCGGCCACATCCGTTTGTGGCCCATGCAATCCACTTACTCAGGCCAAGATTAATATGTGGTTCCGCGTCCCCACCCTAGGTGACCTCATCGGCAATGTCCTTCGTCTTATGTTCTTCATCGCAGGACTGTATGCACTTGTGCTTCTACTTCTTGGTGGATTCCAATGGGTATCATCAGGAGGAGAAGAGAAGAAGCTTGGCGAGGCACGTAACAAGATCATAAACGCCATCATAGGACTTGTGGTCATGGTAGCAGTGCTCACGCTTGTCATACTCCTTGAGCAAGTAGTATTTGGAGGTAAGGTATGTCTGGGGATCAGCTGTCCGATCAATATGGGGCAACTGAGTATTATTAAGTAGTATTTCGTTGAACTTTCACTAAACTCGTCCACGAATCCGCCAGCTGGCGGAGGGGGGGTTTTTTTATTGCGCGGAAAATGCACGTAATGAGTCCGTCCTGTCATCCCGATGCCTGCCCGCCTTTGGAGGGTAAATCGGGATCCAGTTCTTAATTATTATTATTTCAACGAGATTCCGTCTTTCGACGGAATGACAAATTTGTAATTGTTAAATCTCCAGGTTTGATATTTATCGCTTATCTTCTGTTACAATCAGAATTGTATGCAAAGGAATGTAATCCGATATCTCATAAGTATTTCAGTCTTCTTATGCTTCCTTACCCTCTTCAGTGCGACCCAACCTACCTATGCAACATGCAAATGTATCGCAACCAGCAGTGCCACACTCAACAATAGTCAAGGGGTGTGGCAGACTTTCCATGATGGGGGTGCTGCGTGCGACACAGATGGGAAATTCCGCGAAGGTGCGAAGTGTAATGCTCTCACTGAGTCATATATCAATGTTTGGTTCTGTATCCCAACGTTGGGTGACCTTATTGGAAATCTTATTAGAATTATTTTCTTCATCGCAGGACTCATGGCACTCTTTATGCTTCTTCTGGGGGCATTCGAATGGGTCGCATCAGGTGGCGACGAAAAGAAGCTGCAGTCCGCACGCACAAGAATTATCAGTGCTGTCGTGGGACTTGTTGTTATGGTTGCAGTCATGACGCTCGTCATCCTCATAGAACAGATTATTTTTGGAGGCAAGGTATGTCTGGGGATCAGTTGTCCGCTCAATGTCGGCAAGCTAGCAATTATAGAGAACAACTCACCTGGTGGGCGTGCTTCGTGCTTCGGTCCGGCATCGGGGAGTGCGACGCTTGCACCTTCAGGTAGTGCATCTGGGAGCGCAAATCTAAGCACAATCCCGATAAAGAAAGTGTCACCTGTTGTCGTAACTGCAACACCAAAAACGTCCCAGTATACGGGGAGAACCGCATCACCTTCAGCAGTACCTTCTGGTATACAAGTAATTATTTTGCCATACGGTACGGGCTCAAGTACCCCCACCCCGAGTTTATGGCTTCCGGGTACTGGCGGAGGTGCAGGTAAATGGTATCCAAGACCGACTGTTCCTCCTCTTGAGTGACAGGAAATGTCGGAAAGGCTTTGTTATACTATTTGCATATGCGCTTTCGTCTAGCCCTTCGAAACTCTGTGCTCCTAAGTCTTTTGATGTTTGCTGCTACGCCTGTGTATGGACAAATCCAAGATTGGGGGACAACACCAGGGGATCCAAACTATTGTGTGGTGGACGGCGTTCCCACACTCAAATGCCTAGAGATCATCTATGGCAACCTGCTATATGTATCTTCTGCTGTGATCTTACTTATTCTTTTTCTCATGATTGTATATGGAGCCTTTACCTTCCTCACTTCTATGGGGGAGTCGAGTAAAGTACAAAAAGGGCAAAAAATACTCA
>CAYUHI010000050.1:0-6964 GCA_964444485.1 uncultured Gammaproteobacteria bacterium
TTGCTATTTCCGTTCTTTTGCTTTTTGTCTCACTCATGCTCGTCATGAGCGCCCTGCAGAGAGGGAAAGTAAGCGAACCAAGACCGGAGGCATTTGGTTCTCTTGAGTGTCATGCAAACCCGAATGCCCCACCTCCATTCGCATCCTACCCATGTGCATGGTGCGATTTAAACTATTCGAACATATCTTCGGGTGCGGTGTCTAACGTAAGGTGTGCATACGATAGAGGTCCTGCGAATCCCGCTCCAACTTGCTCACCTTCGAGTCTCACCGCTAAGTATGGCTGGTACCACTGCAATACCGCAAATTCTTCGAGTTGTGATGCTAATTCTCCCGATTATTCAGGTCAAAGTCATGGCAGCTCACTTATCAATCTCCAACCAGCAGTCACATGCTCAAATGATATTACGAGCCTGAACAACTTTACGATTACTGGTTTTGATTGCGGGAGAGTACAAGTCGATATCATACTAAACGATGCGTCAATATACCTACTTGGTAAGGTGGCACAGGCAAGTGTTGATTGTGCTGGGCCCCCCCCTACGAATACTCCTGTGCCCGGCGAGCCCACAAATACACCCGTGCCTGGCGAGCCAACCAATACTCCTGTTCCAGATAATTGTCCCGGCCAATGGAATACACAGTTTGAGTATCGGACTCCAGCTCAATACTGGTATGAAGGTTCTGCATTCACCGCTCTTAATCTCTCTACTCCTCGCACGGTATATGTCCAGTGTTTTGTGGATCAAAGTGGGCCACCGAGTGGAACTGTTGTCAGAATGACCGGCCCGAATAACTACAACGTGACTGGCAGTCCTGTCGCTACATTCTCCAACCTGCCCGCCGGGGCATATCAAGCAGCATGCATCAGTAATGGTAATACATGTAACACTGACAACTTCACACTTGCTGGTGCTGTCCCACCGACAAACACCCCTATGCCCGGCGCGACAAACACCCCTATTCCTTCTGCCACCAGTATACCTCCGACAAATACTAATACTCCAATACCAAGCTTAACCCCAACCCGAACACCCACCCATACACCGACTCGTACCCCGACAAATACACCGACAAACACTCTGACCCCGACACAAACTCCAACACAAACACCTACCCGCACACCGACACTTACTCCCACCCTGACACCAACACACACTCCGACCCGAACACCTTCGCCAACTCGGACACTTACCCCCGCATCAGTTTCAAATACTCCTGCCCCCCGATGTGACACGAGCTGTGGCGCATGTGGTTGGAGAGGGAGTGATAATATCTGCCATGACGGTTTGCCACCCAATCAGCCACCTGCAGGACTTGTGTGCTGTGTGTCTGGCACACCCATACCTCCAACTGCTGTTCCCACCTATATCGCAGGTCAGCCGACCAATACTCTCGCCCCACAACCTATTGTTGGCGGATTCCGCTGTGACCAGCGCTGCGGCATCTGTGGCGTCTCAGATACTGGAGGTGTCTGTCAAGACAGGCAGAGTCTGCCTGATGGCAGTGTGTGTTGTCATAATTCCTGTGTGACGAATAGCTGTGCAAAGGTATTTGGGGTGGCGCCCGATGTATGTACGACTGACAGCCAGTGCGTCGGAGTCCAGCCAACGGTCACCATGATTGCTTCATCACCGACACCTGCCCCACCGGTGTCAGGCGTGAGTATCCCGTGGATACTCGTTGCGATACCCGCACTTATCATAATCGTCGGGCTCGCGTTCTGATAACTGTACAAAGGACAGGGTACAGAGTACAAAGTATTGATTTCCTCTATTAGAATTTAGGATTTAGAGTTTCGAATTATTGTCCTATGCGCACTATCCAAAATATCTATGACGAATATCAGATTCCTCCTAATCTCCAACTCCATATGTATCAGGTAACTGCGTTTGGCCTGTATGTTGGACATCATCTCCAGCCTGATATACACGTCGACATAACCATTATCACCAAAACAAACCTCCTCCACGATATGGGCAATATCATAAAGTTTGACTTCAGTCCACATAGAACAGTAGGCATCCCTGTAGAAGAAATACCGTATTGGAAAGAAGTTCAAAGCGAGTTTATCGCAAAATACGGGGTGGATGAAGATATTGCTACCGATGCTATTGCGGCAGAAATCGGAGTAGAACAAAAAGTGCTCGATATTCTCAGTCAGCATGGTATCGATAAGGCAAAGAATTCTTTGGAGCAGGACGATTGGAATATCAAAATCATTCGTCTATCAGACGAACGTATCGCTCCAAGTGGAGTAGTCTCGCTCGACGCTCGTTACCAAGATCTTTTGAAACGATATGAAAATACAAAACATGACTTATCGGACTCGGGGTATATCAATAAACGCAGGGGGCTTATGATGAAGTTGGAGGCTCAAATCCAAGAACGATGTTCAATTGATCTTCAGAAAATCACTAATGCAGATATCGAGCCATATATACAAACACTCAAGAAGTATGAAATGCCGGAAATTTTAAACTCTAGACTCTAAACGTCGCGTAGATACATACTTCGAGTTTACTTTGGTATGGGGAGTGTATAGTACAAAGTACAATGTGCGATATTGCACGGAAAAGTGATCGTACCGTGGATACTTATTGCTATACCTGCGCTGATTATCATCGCAGGACTCGCGTTCTGAGAACGGAATAGAGTAGGGAAACACGGTAAGCATAAGGAAACAAGGGCAGTACACAGAAACGTTAGCGAATAGGGACTGGGGAAGGGCGAAAGGCGAAGAGTCGAGTCTCAATTTACAATTCTCAATTCTATGCTCTCGGCTCAGAACTCTAGGATCTGACACCTCAACGCTCAGTGCTGAGTGTCGGCATTTCCAGATCTCTCAGTATCGCTTCAACTCTATTAACATAGGTTACCAGTTGAACTCCTGCATTACGGGTTGATTCTTCTATGTACTCTCTGATAATCATTGCTATATCAAGTACCTGCATTACGCGTGGGTCTAGATTGAGTTTCTGGGCTACGATCTTTGCAACTTCGATACCTTTGCTCTCACCATGTTGGTCATGAATCCATCGAAATTGGTCGTCTGTACCGAATAATCCGACGGTACAAAGTTGATATTGTTCCTCCAATGCTCTCATTTTCCAGACACATTCATGTGAGTGTGTGGACACAACCAGGATGCCACCTTTACTCTCCACATATCTTTTAAGCGCGATTATTCCATCCGCTGCTTCTCCTGTTTGAGTTGTTGAGAGAGGCTCGTCCATTAATATAACCGGCCTAACCCCCTCAGGTAATCTCTCACAATAATCGACAACAGCGGCAAAACGAGATTCAGCTTCGTTCTCAAAGGAACTCAGTCTCCGAGTATTTGAAGTCTGTGGTGGTGTCACTATCAATGGAAGCACCTCATATCTATCCGTGGGGACCGAGCACTCTCGCGCTTGAGTGAGACCCCAGAGACTCGCCGTGAAAAGAGCCTCTCCTATAGTGTACAGTGCTTCAGTTTTACCAGATCCTTGGGGTCCCGTGAAGAACAGAGATCTATTTAGATCGATATGCACATGATTTTTTACTGGCTCAGATCCATCCCTCTGACAGTTCTCTTGCAGATCATAACTTGCCGCACCACTTATACAAAATTGACTTCCCACAGTATTAGACTCATGCATGTTGAGGCTTGGAGCGTTCACTGCAAGCATGCGAATTCCTTCAAGGATACAGATAGGATTTCGTGCATTAGTAAAAGCTTGACTAATATTGATAATTGGATCTTTGGTCACATTATGGCGGGCTACATCTTGAAAAAATCGAGTGATCTCCGTCGTATCGAATCCAGGTAATAAAGCTTGTACTTGTGCCGTTGCCTGAAGATAGCTAGGAGCGTCTTTGATGAAAACAGCTAATTGTTCATGAATAGCTTTGATTTCCTCTTGAGACACCTGTTTCATTTCTTTTCTCAGAGAATCTACCGTATCGATATGTGAAACAAGTTCAAAAATTCTCCCACATCCTTCAATATAAGTTGCTACAGTGGAGATATTGTTTGTATCGTGTCGAAGACTTTGTATCCAAGCGGGCATTCGCGATGCATGTTCCCAGCGTGGGTTCAGGAGAGTATTCGCATACAGATCGTAGATACCGGTATACCGTGACCCACGAGTCTCGGGTTGATAGACCCTCAGGGTATTTCTTTGGGTGTCTTCACGGTAGTCCAGCCCCAGCAGTTGAGCGGGAAGTCCAGCGATCTTGACGTTACCCGATATATTACTGAGTTCTCTCAGCCATCCGAGCTGGAGTAATCTCTCCCGATGTAACTCAGGATATCCTCTCTCTCTGTGTTCCACACCGTACTTAGTCCTTTCCGGTGCCTCTTCACCACTCATTGTGCTCCAATGTATGGCCAATATTTCCGGTACAAAAGGGGTAGCACTTGCAAACGCGTGACTGCGAACTGTCTCACCTGGCATGAGTTCACGTAATCTATATCCCTCCATTGTTGACCACCTGACTCTGATGCCTAGAGCCTCAAGCAGAGGGCCAAGCTGGGTATTGAGTGCATTACAATGTGAGGAATGAATAGTGAGAGCATTTGATCTGGCATCCAAGATGAGTACAGCAGCCATTAGAGCCATAGAGTTGAGTTGGTCTGTACGCCTCCCCCCCTCATCACCTATATCAAGTACGCTACGACCTTCACCTTTCAGCATCTCGTCGATGCGATGCAAAGTCTGAGTGATTTCCCTGACGAAACTACTTTTGCCACCAGTCCTCCCCTCAAATACACCAGTTATACCACCCAACTCAACAGCATCCGCGCTCGGAAGAACACGTAATCGATCTGGGAGCGAACATTCCTCTGCAACGACTGCCCCAGGGTGGTGAAGTTGTTGTAGTATAGATGCAATCAGCGTTGATTTGCCCCCTCCATTCGATCCGAGTAGCACACAAGGCTCAGCTTGGTTGATACATATATTATTGGGTGTGACTCTGCTTTTATCCTCTATTCGCTTCTGTAAACAGTCGAGCATTTCCGCGTATTTTTCACCAAAAAACCCAGAGTACTTCCCCTCAAATAGTGTCTCTCCTCGACTAAAACTGAGTGAAGTTGGATTTGCACTTCCAATTAAATCTAAAATATCATGAATATTAGACAGTTCTCGTTCTTCATGCCTATTAAGTGGTCTGAGTGCAGATCCCTCCATGATGCCACGCGCTCTTTCTACGAGTTTATTAAATAAATCCAATGTATTATCTGAGAAATCACGAATACCAATGCTATCTAAATACTTGATGGACTCCTCACCGAGGTATGCTGTGAGTCCACCGCGATATTGAGTGATATTGCTACCTGCAGTTCGCACATAAGATGGGGATTTGTAGCGTAGATCTCCATGAGCGACAGTCTGAGCTTGTGCTTCGAACTTATTGGAGAGTTGTTTCCGTATCCGGGCGATTTCTACAAGTACATCTATAGGGAGGCCTTCGCGAACGTCGATGCCGCCCCTACTCTCTTGTACAGGGGATACTGAGATACCTGCAACTTTCAAAGCATCAAACAATCTATGAGTTGCTGCAGTGAGAATGATAGTTTGCTCCACTGTTTCAAGCAACGGACCAGGGAAAAGAGAAAGCAATAGATTTCTCACGTATCCTTCATCCGGCTTTTGAGGGAGCGGGAAAAGTCCCTCGGGATTTTTCCAACCAGCAACTTGCATAAGCTTGATTGTCTCTTCTCGTAGTTTCGTGAATGCTTGGAGCCAATCAAACCCCGGAGCGAATCTGGCACTTGCCGGCTCATGAAGACTGCTCGACGATGGATACGCATCATCTAACTTTGCTCCAAATACTTGAGACGGAGTAGCGCGACCCAGTGGTTGTGCTTGGTTGTTTCTCACAACAACCGCATCCCCACAGATCTGACCAGCAAGATCATCCCAATGCGCACGAGTTTCCTGAGTTAGCACGCCAGAAGTAGCCAAAGTATGCATCAACAAAGCTACCTGTGGGGACTCACCGACTACCGCCTCTATCCTGCTATGATGCGGAAATCGTCTAAAAACATCACATGGGCCCCACAATCGAAGCATCTCAGGGAGATATGTGTTCATCCGCGACATGGAGATAAGCTGTAGAGTAGTGGGAGGAATAGGCTCTCTATTTCCCTCAACGCCACCCATTTGCTCCACGAAGTACTGTTTGAGTACATGAGTTGGTGGTAATGCTCCAAGACCCACTCGAGAGAGGAAGTCTGTGGGAGCATCCACTACGTGTCTTATCCCATCTGGGATTGGATGATCTGAAGGAAGAGATCTAAACCTATTCATAAATATCTCCACTGCGTCACATGGATCGAGGGGAAGTTGAAGGCTTTCTGGCACTGGAGTACGGCCAAAGATTGCTCCCCTCAATCCCAAACATTGAAATAGTGTAGTAGCCTCATGACCATGCATCATGAGAAGACGATCTGTCGATGCGCCCGAGCAAACACCCTCCTCGGGAATAAGATCATCCCACCATATCGGACCTTCTATACTCATTGCATATTATAACATATAGGTATTGCTATAGGTAACGAATAATGCTCTGGTTATGAATACTCAAGAGACTGAAACCAAGTGCTATAGGATTGTGAGGGGAATAGGGGATTGCGAATGAGGAACAAGGCAAGTATGCGGTCCTAAATCCAAGATCCAAGTGCCAGGCAGGTCACGAAACCCGAGTAACGCAACACACTCTGTGAGAAGGACGTTGAGAGAGAATAGGGAGAGGGGAAATCATCCCTATTTGAATATTTGTGCTTGAATTTGATTTGTTATTTGAATTTATTCAATCCCTTTTGTCTTCTGTCGACTAATGACTGATGACCCTCCAAATGCGGGCACCGCAAGTTTCCCGATATCCTCGGGACAGGCAGGAAATCATTTGTGGTGTGTATCGTTTACTGTTACTGCTTACCGTTACTGCTTATTGTTTATTGTTCATAAACATCTTC
>CAYUHI010000051.1:0-5092 GCA_964444485.1 uncultured Gammaproteobacteria bacterium
GGTTGAACTAGTTTTGCGTTTTTCAAAAATATTAAGATGCAATATTTCTTATCCTTAAACATCTCAACATATTCCGAAATATCTCCCTGATCTATTCCAATTTCCTTTCCATATGTATAAAGAATATCCCTCACCGGCTGTGGGGTTAGGTTAGAAAACTGGAGTACTTTATATACTTCAGCTACTACTGTCACAGGTTCGCCTGAGTTTTTGAAGTATACCGTATCACCAGTATGTACCATACCCCATGGTGCATGTCTGGCTTTATACCAGCGCGACTCTACTTTCTTCTCCCCAGCTAAAATCTTCTGAGTTAATCCCCACGATTTCTTCATGATGGCGATGTGGTGCATAAAGAGCAGTAAATAGTGTGGCGAACTACTTGTATAGATGGTGACTGTGTCGAGGACTATAGACACCGAGTCTCATTACTGATAGTCGATGAAAAATGGACTCGACCATGCCTGTCTGTTGAGATGGTCGTTAAATCTAACATAGTACAAAACACCATTGGAATAGTTGCTATTTGCAGATGGTGGATTTTGAGTGTAATCCTGTTGTACAAACTCAAAACTACATACCGTGTTAGAGTTAGAAGCAGGACAAGATATCGAGGATGCAGGGACTTGGATTATCTCGGGTGAGAAGTCGCTTGGTGAACGGCTACTACTGATGATCTGTGCCTTCACAATCTCAATCTTTCCCCTATCAGCCCCAGAAGCGTTAGGATTCACGACACCCGAACTACCAACTGTTCCTCGTATTTTCACATATCTTGAGTTTGTGCTTACGCTTTGGCCAATGAGTACTGATGGCTGTTGTGTGGGACTGGTTGACATTTTTACATCAAGAAGCATCCCTTTGTGCGTGGCAGCATATGTATTACGGTTGCGTATGGCAGAAAATATACCCTGTCGCGTCAAAGCAGTCGAGAGGACGGCGATGAAACACTCACCATTCCCACCAGTCCTAAGCTCCCATACATTTCTCCCCGGGTGTCCTGTATGGTCGTCGTCTGATCCTACAAATCCTACACGATATCCTAAAGAGAGCGCTACCTGTCCAAAGGGTTCGACTCTACCGGGTGCCCTGCATATATCTATTACCGGAGTGATGTTACGGTTACTATATCGGTAGAAAGATAATCTTGGATAATAATCTGAAAAATTATCTAGAGGACTGGGCCCCATGTGGTGTGGATAGATGATGACCTGTTGGTTAGTGCTCACCGCCCTGGAAAGTATCCTCCGCAGGTCATACTCTGGTATCAGTGTGCTGTTGGGGTCAAGGAAGTACATATTCCAATCTCCCGCATTCATTTCAACGGTATTTGGGTTTCTTGGATCTTCGTTTTCTTTGTCAAGCTCGGAATAAGTTACCTGCCCTGAACTTCCCTCTGTTGACACACCAAGCACATCCCCCGGTACCTCAGACCTATATTCGAATCCATAGAAAGTAACAAATGTTCCATCGGCATTTTTCGTTATAGCAGCATTACGATTCTCATCTATTTCCTGATCATTAAGTGTCTGATCGATGTATCGATGTTCAACACCAGAGTTCTCCCAACCCATATGGTCTATCACTGCAGAAAAATCCAGTCCAGACTCATAGCGGGCAATATCATAATGTTCCGCAGGTGTTCCTCGGCCGTCTGAATTTTTCGTATGTTGATGCAAGTTACCCCAATAGATTTTGGGCGAAGAATCCGTACTTGATATCACTTTTATTGGGGTACTCTTGTATGTTGCATTCAACGTGCTATCAAAAACCTGGATTTGTATTGTGCTGCCGGTGATGGCTCCCATAGTCGAAACACGCAACCTTTTCAGTCCATGTTCGGAACTTGACATTACAAATATTCCTTGACCACCCTGGCAGGTCATACACGAAGCAGCGTTCACAGTAGCACCGGATGCAGCACCCGCTAAGGAGAGTGTCATGTTCGATGTGTGGTTATATGCAAGGTTTCGGTAATCATCTTCTGCTCGGATAATAAGATCAAACTCCTCATCATCGACTATCTGAGAAGGTGCTCGTAAGTATAAAGATCTTGCAACATTAGATCTCACAATCACACTTGGGTACGGCTTAGGTAACAAGTAATAGTAACCAGTACCGGTGTCTACCAGGAACCGAAAAGGTTCTGCATTCCCAGTCCAACGGGGAGATACCAGATTGGCTAGTGTGATATTTACTGTAGAACCTGTCGGCAAATCTTGGTTTGGTTTAAACTCGACCACGTTGGATGAGGTTATATATCTTCGTCTCGCAATCTGGAATTGGGTGCCGTTTGTACTTGAAGCACTTATTTGTACAGGGTCAGACAACCAATCACTGAAGTTCGAACCCCAACCTTGACTATGGGGTAAAGCCAATCGTATCCCTCCATTTGTTGTGATTGTGGCCGAAGTATTCAAAGTGAAAGATACGGTGCTATAAGTAGGGTTAGAAGGTGTTGATACAGAGACTACCCCGTTTGATGGAGCTGTCCGGGTGACCGTTGCTAAGTCGCTTCTCTCAATACCAGCCTCAATCTCCTCGGAACGAGGGCTAAAATTGTAGAATTTCACCTCATCCAAAGCATAACTACAGGTTGTGAGACCGAATGGCCTGAACTGTAAGCTATATTGTCCTGAAGATACTGGAAGAAATGTATTATATGTTTGGGTTAGCGCTTTATAACCGTCGATGTACAAGGTGATTTTCAACAGCCCGCCATCTCTTTTGGTAAATATGCCCAATTGGTGCCACGTATTTGTGTCCCACGCGCTTTGTGCAGTGTAACCTTGATCTGTTGAAAAGCTTTGAGAAATAGGAATAAAGTCACTATACATCGGAGTTAAGGCCGTCCCTCCGATGGTGACATTCAACTGTAGCTGATTACTGGCGTTTTTCGAAATACTAATAAAGTCTGTAGATGCTCCAGAAGATAATGGAAGGAAAATATATTTTACGATTTGACAATCATAGTTGTTGGTGAGAAAACCCGGGTTTGTAGGTTTATAGAAAAAGCTAAAACCGCTATTAGACCCATCCACGGTCAACGACTTCATGTAGGCTTTGAGTACCCCTGGTCCTGTAAGAGATATACCACTTCCCTTCACTCCAGTAACAAACGGCGCATTGGCAGCGGTTGTTTCCGTTCCATAACCACCATTTTCGAACGAATAGGTTCTTGTCGCTCCATCTGGTGAGTCCGGTTGGCTATCTGCACCGATGTTACGCAACTGCGAGCGCGAAGGGGGCACTTTCTGAGGTACCGACATAAGTAATGCACTACGACTGGAGATATTGATGAGGAGTGCAAGCAACACAACGACACAAACACACACAAGCATCGTAATCAAAAGAGCATTAATCTTGAATCGATGTGGTGCTTGTTGCATCATATAAATAAGACTATCACTATCTCGTATTCATAATACCAGAAAGTTAATGTCATACAAAATCATGATATCTCATATTCCCACCCAGGCTGCCAGGCACCTCGCTTTCTCCAGTCCTGGGCGAATGCCTCTTCCCATGTCTTTCCATTTAACAACACTTCGAGAGCGAGCTGTGGCGCTTTATGCGCAACAATAGCAATCCATTTATGATCATATTGTTCTTTAAGAGTGGAGACAAAATCAACTATGCGGTTCTTCACATCTTCATAGCTTTCGCCACTTGGGAACGGTTGAGAAATATATTTTTCTTGGAGTGATTCGACAATGTCCGAAGGTTTGCCGTTATATATACCATAGTTACATTCTCGCAATCGCGGGTCTGCAATAATAATGGCTTTTTCGCCAAATGTGAGACGTGCAGATCTCACGGCTCGTCTCAGATCGGAACAAAAAATAACATCGAACTTTTTATTTCTGATTTTGTGGATAAGATCAAGAGATTGTTTGATGCCAAGCTGAGAAAGCTCAGCATCTGACCAACCTGATGAGATACCATTCTCATTGTCGGTCGTTGTGCCGTGTACTAAGTAAGTAAGGTGTATGGACATATGGTTTGATACATCGATAATATCCGGTCGCTAATTAGGCTTGTAGCGAAATAACAATTCTATGTTTTTTGTCATTCTCCCTGTCCCGGTTTATCGGGAGACCTGATCGAGAATCTCATGGTTGAGTCTAGTAAAACCAGCCAAGAGATCCTTGCATTCGCAAGGATGACATATTTTCTTACTTCACTGCAAGTCTATTGGTATTATATTATTGTAATTGTTCTCTATAAAACTCCATAGTTCTTTGCATCACGGTATTCCAACTGCCTTGGGTGAAGTTGTGGTCTTCTCCTGGATAGGTGTAATACTCTACTGATTTGTCCTTTGCTTTCAAAGTATCCACGAAGACATCGGACCATTGCTCGGGTACTGCTTCGTCTGCCCCACCCTGATGGACTTGGATTGGTGCTTGTATCCAGTCCAGATAATTCGTGAGTGAATATTTCTCTGCATCGTAATCTTTCTCAAAATCTGCGATCACTTTGCGAAGCGCCTTCCCATGATCTTCGATGTCATCGGTGTAATAGAGGATAGAATATGGAAAGGGCTTGGTAACGGGCGCCCACAAAACTGTGGGATATGTTCCTCCAGAGATTTCTAATAGTGACAGGGCTATCTGTCCACCATTACTATGTCCCCATACTCCGATGTGTGTGCCATCAAAACGCGCAGTGATCTGCTTACTTTCTAGCGCAGTGTTCAAGTTGGGTAATGAATGGACAAGCTCAAGCATTGTCAGATATGTCAGAAAACGATCTTCGATTGAACTTATAGGAGGATTATCAGATGATCCATACCCAAAAAAGTCTGGGGCCAAAGTGATAAATCCATTCTGTGCAAACACCTCCCCCCCATGACTCGTCCCTGCTCCTGGCTCGTACGTTTCTTTCGGGACATATCCTCTCACCATGAGGATGACAGGATAATTTCCGGATTTGGTGGGAACATTCATCAGTCCACTCACCCTCTTGCCTTGTACGGTAAAAGAAAAAAGATAGGAAGCGTATTGCTCACTTTTCTTTGCAGACTCACCTACCGTGATCTCACTTCCTTCAAACACAGCCTTACGAAGGGCCGAGTATGCATATTTGGCAA
>CAYUHI010000051.1:5192-6927 GCA_964444485.1 uncultured Gammaproteobacteria bacterium
TGTGCTAGACTGATACATATATGCGAAGGTTTGCGGATACAAAAGATACAGATAATTTCTCCTGGCTAGATCTTTGGAGGGCTGTTCTCTATTTCCTCAAAGGACATGAAACGCCCTTTTTCTTTTGGTTTGTAATACTTTGTGTATTCTTTTTTTGGGGAGTCGTTCCTCCGATCATAATCGGTAAGATCGTAGACATCCTCTCGACTGACATATCTGTCGAATCGCTTAAGTTGGTCGTAGGGATTGTGATCCTCCTTGGCACCGCACATGGGATAGTGGCGATGGTTCGACTGTCTGCAAAAAATAAACTAGGTGATCTTCAGGCAGAGGCGGTGTATCAGATACGGGTTCGAGGATTTGAAAGACTCGTTGATATGTCTTTGCGTTGGCATGATAAAGAAAACACGGGTAATAAAGTTCAGAAGATCCAAAACGGAGCCCTGGCAATACGAGATCTTCGTCAGATGGTAAACGATACAGGGGTACAAACAATCACACAAATTATTGGGATATTTGCAATATTTCTTTTTCTTCAGCCGTTCTTTAGTATCTTTCTTTTCATATATCTCGCAGTTTTTTTCTCTATTCATCTTGGGTTTTATAAGCAGTCGCAACAAACGAATAATGCCTGGAATGCTTCTCAAGAGATTGCGAGCGGGACCTACTACGAGGGGGTCAACAATATCCTTACGATCAAAACACTTGGGGTCAAGGATACATTCAAGATGAGCGTTTTCGCAAACGAACAACTCACAAAAGAGTTTAATATGAAAATGCGAAAAATCGCCATAACCAAATGGAAAACATTTCAGATATTCAATGCGGTAAGCATCATGGGGTATCTATCTTTTGTGGCTTGGAGTGTGTATATGCAATCCATCACTGTTGGGCAGGTGGTAGTCTTTTATACATACCTCAATAACCTTATTGACGCTGCTGGAAATTGTACCGATTTATTCGATCGTTTGATACAGGACAAATCTGCCGTCGCACGTATGATGCCGATCTACTGGGAGAACGTCAAGACAGCAGGAGGTGCTGCCCAGTTCCCCCCTGCATGGAAGAAACTTACCATACATAAAGGAGATCTGAACTTACACAAAAGGGGTAAAGGCGCAAAACCACATAAGTTAGTTTTGTCGAACCTAAACCTAACCATATGGAGAGGTGAAAAGGTTGGTATAGCAGGGCTTTCGGGCGGTGGCAAATCGACATTTGCAAAGCTTCTCATGGGACTGTATGAGCTTGAGAAAGGAATGTATAAGATCGACAAAGTTAACTTTTATACTATTAATACTACAGAAGTTACCGACCACATTGCCCTTGTCCTCCAAGAATCAGAAATGTTTAATATGTCTCTCAAAGAAAATATCACACTACTTCGGAATGTTGATCCCCAACTTCTTGCCAATGCGATACGCATTGCACAACTCGAGAGTGTTATACATAAATTGCCTCAAGGTCTTGAGACGCTCATTGGAGAGAAAGGTCATCGTCTGTCTGGCGGTGAAAGACAACGAATCGGCATAGCGCGGGCTATCTGCAAGGATCCAGACATCTTCATATTTGATGAATCCACTTCGTCTCTCGACAGCAAGACAGAGTCGCTCGTGCAAGACGCGCTTGAGACTGAGCTTATCGGGAAAACAGTACTCATCATCGCACACAGGATCACTACGCTACGCAACACCGATCGCATATTGGTATTTGAGAAAGGGAAAATAGTTGAAGA
>CAYUHI010000052.1:0-6870 GCA_964444485.1 uncultured Gammaproteobacteria bacterium
TGCCGACTTCGTCGAGCATTCTCGATGCAATCGGAACTTGTCGGAGGGCGGCAGACGATCCTCATATTATTTCAAAATGCAAAATATAAAATTGAAAGTTAGAAACTTTAAACTTTAAATTTTGAACTTTACATTATTTGTTAGCTCTCCTCGTCTCGGTGTGTCTGTCCTCCTTACCTTCCTGTTCGTCTTTTCACTTCATTCGATCTCTTTAGCCCTCCACATCTTCCCGTGCGCCTTAGTTCGTTTGAACTGCGGCTAACGGAGCGATCGTAGGCGGGCATTGTCATCTCTAACCTCATCGTCTTCGACTCTTCGCAAAGAGCTGACAATGTGGACCCAACCGGGATCGAACCGGTGAGCTCTTCATTGCAAATGAAGTGTTCTGCCAACTGAACTATGGGCCCGCTCGCCATAGCTACGCCGCTTCTCAACACGGCTCCGCTTCAGGCGTTAGCGGGCTAGCCCGTTTTTTACTCCAGCGTTAGCTATAAATACGTATTCTTTATAAAGTGCGCACAAATACAGGCGAGTATTGATTCTACTATGTACAGACGGTAAGTCAAGCGGATCTCGTCACCAATAATTGTGTATTACTTGGTAGCTGATCCGGAGAAGATAAAGGCAGCAACTCCGACATGCTATCAACGTTTGGATGTTTTTTGCATCTATTCGCAATTTTACTATATCTGGGAACAGATACAAGTGGCAAATCTCGAACTCTCTAGGATTAAGGGGGAGATCTTCATTTTTGGCATAAAAAAATCCCCCGCCGTTACGAAGCATATTCGTAATGCAGGGGATCTTGTATAACTAAGATTTCTAGTATGAACATGCGCCTAGATAGTGCCGTATGCATGCTACCGGCATATCATCACTCGCGTTCACCCGCCTCGCTGTACGCAAAGAGGGCGAATCTCAATAGACGATGTATCGTCCATTCAGATCACGCCCTCGTTTGCACGAGGACTTGATACTTTCAAAAACTCCGCCTCACTGCACTGCTATTGTGCAGGAGGCAAAGCATCTACCCAAGACACTTCAAAGCTAAATCCCATATCTGTGACTTGCTCAACTAATGCATGGATTTGAAATCGTTCGACTTCGCTGAGATGTTCGTTGGCCAATAGATACAGGATTATGCCGACAGGAAGTCTTGTTTCAACTCTCCAAGAGTCTCCGGGCAAAATTTCTTTCATGAGTCTGCACAGCTCTTTTGCGGTTTTACGTGTCCGCAGTCCAACCAGTAGGTACCCGATGGATAGTCCTGCCAGCAGTACCCCTGCGATTGTCAACAAAACTGCAACTAACATGTCCATATTCTTATCCTTTCTACCCTATGAGCGTATCCTGGTGCGAAAGCCTAACTATCACTATCGATGGGTTGTTGATCCTGCCAGACAGTGGGCTGAAGGTAGACACGTACCAGGGAATCTTCTGCGAAATCGAGTATTGCGACAGCACATGCAATCTGTGTTTCTCTCGGGAGCTCATCCCAAGCCGACTTTGCCATCTCGACAACTAGAGTGCTCGGTGGATCTATGCGTATCACCCAAGGGCTCACATCTGGGTCAAGTACCTTCTGCAACTTAGCATTCAGTCCTTGGGCACTGACATATAGTCCGCCACTACGCTTCTTGATAGTAACAAGTAACAGACCGACCAAGAGCCCGATCACGATTGCCACCAACCAGATTAGCACCGATGCTATGACTATATCCATTTTCTGTTCCCTTCATCTCGATGATTGAATGTCTGTACTAACTTACGTGGTGGATGGGTCTTCCACCACCATGATTTGGAAGCCGAAAGACGAGCACAATGCACTGATGATTTTGTCTAATCCAGCGTCCCGATACTGTTTCATTTTCCCATTGGCCAAGCTAAGTTGTAATTGTCTTGGACCAATTGACACAATGTTGTATGAACCATACGGAAAATTAGCATTATTCAGGATGGCAAAAAGACAGTCCCGAATTGCTGACTCACATAGTTGTTCGTTAATTTTGGCAAGTAAATCCAATGTTTGGCTATGAAGCTCTATCCTTCTCCGAAGGAGAATTCGAGTCCAGCAGGCGAAAACAATACATGCCAAAAAGCACAAAACAACTAACATAATATCTGTAGAGCTCATTTCACATTTCCTTCTCCTCTGTGTTGATGCCCGGCGAAGGAGCAGGTGGTATTGCATTACCCTGCTCACTTCACCGGACGACTTGTGAATCACTTACGACTCCACACGGTTTTTAACCTTTACTTCCCCGTATGTTGCCTTCGGATAGAAGATGTAGAATTCTTGTATCGCACGCAACACTTTCGGCAAGTATATGTTGCGGCAAGTTACTACAACTTCTCCTGTAGGAGAAACCTCCACAGTGACACCCGAAACACCACGGAGCTCCTGTGCAATCTGGGCCTCCAGCCGATCTGCGAGTTGTTGCGCTGTGAGATCAATCCGTTTCCACGGACTCTGACGATCTGCCTCCTCAGGTGCAGGAACGTCGGCTGGCGCGAATGCTCGCACAAGCGCCAGCAAAAACTGAACCAACCCATTTGACATATTTCCCTCCTACCTGACAAGCAGGTAGATAGCGTATCCTATTACGCTCAACGCGACCAGCGCAGCGAAACTCATACCAATTGGCCAGGAACGCGCTCGATAGAACGACTGTCCGTCAGGCCCGTACGAGGCTACCCGCGTTGGTAACGAATCGTCTTTCGGCCATAGCACAATCTCGCCACGTCGGTTCGATTCTCGTGAGAATGCACCAACATTCTGGCCGACTTTCCTATGCCACCATCCGGACAAGCCTCGATGAATCAACATCAAGAGGATGCTACCTCCAACGACCACCAAAGCAACCACACCCAGATTGCTCATTGGTCTCCTCCATCGCTGCGACCACTCATCCATCTATTGACGCTATCAGGTGGGGGTGGCTGATTGATGTAGGTGATGTTGTAATTATCGCCCTGATGGCCCGACCCTGCGTTGATGCGCGAGCCAGTGCCGAAGAGGATTGCGCCGAGGGCGATTGCCCCAACAACAAACAATGCACCCAACTGCTGGATGGTGTCCATTGTCTCGAAGTAGTTCGGGGATCCCAACGGATTCCCCATCAGAAGCAGCCCCAACAGACCAATGACTACTCCAACTACGATAATACCACACTTTCCACCGTTCATTTTTATCCTCCTTAGAATACTGTGAAAAAGATCATGAGCACCGAGTGACAAACAGACATCAGATTGAATACCGTTGTGAGCCACCCACTCCGTATCCACGCCATGATCCGCACAATGACCACAACCACAAAAATGAACAACATCCATGTAACAGCAGCACCAGACAGCGTAGGAAATATTGGACTCAGTCTGAACAATACTCGTACTAAGACCAGTATGTACGCGAACCATCCCCAATGCCGCCTGAGCTCTTCTTTGAGCGTCCTTAGAATCAGAACCATGTTAGTCATCCCCCTTTTGATCTTTTCGCTTACGAGCACGACTCGCAGCAGTGCCGCCAATGAAATTGGCGAGTGCATGCAATATATTCGTTCCCCCTGTAAAAATATTTGCGTTTTGCCCTTCCAGTGCTCTGTTGGCATTGACAGCCCCAACCATTCCCTTCTTAAATCCCTCGGGAAGATCGGGATCCATTATTATTGCCTTGATCTCACTCACGAATCCAGCACCTCGAAGCGCAGCTGCATCTCTCCGAGTTTGAGCTTCTCGAATCTTTTGATTCTGAGCAACAAGGAATGGTGAAGTAAGTTGACCAACAACGACTTTGATAATATCCCATCCACTACTCTTCCCCCACTCATCGAGATCGCCCTCAAGTTGCTTTTTCAAGGCTCGATTGGATGAGACGTCCTTGAGCTCATCAGCTGTCTTTGATTTGATGAATGTCTCAACGCCGTCCTCAACCATTTCACTCAAAATCGCCAGCGCATAGTCGGTGCTGGGATATTTGTTGAGGAACATTCGAAGGCTTGTGAAATCCGCAACCGTGAGACCCATTGCATCTACTTTATGTCGTAGCTGAACGTGTACAACGACCCAAGTAGTAAAGTTGACCGGCAAATCTCCGGAACACTGAGTCTCTTGAATATCAATTTTTGGTTTGAATACTGCGTATGAAGCTACCTGGAGCTTTCCAATGAGGGGTGGTACCCAAACTAGACCAGGTTTTACTGGATACACCTTCAAACCAAATATACTCACCCATCCGTGATCTGGCTCATGCACTGTGTCGAATCCCAGCCAAAAAATCACAAATCCGACTATGGCGAGAACCACTATCACAATGAGTCCCATAACAGATTGATCCATGATGACTCTCCTATTATCATTTTCCTATCAACGTGCTTTTCTCGACCCGATATCAGCGTCTGGGACGCTTCTGGGCATAGTATGGATTATCCCTTTCTGTTGACGGTTTGGCATCTCCGCCGATACCGACATCAAGAGGTCCACGACTGGATCTTGTACGTTGTTGACCTACAATCATGTCTCGAATAGATTGAATTGCAGTAAGCTTATCATCAACGTTCGCTTGGGATCCAAGATTGGTTAACAGCGTATCCAATCTTTCCAATAGTTCTGTTTGTTGCTGCGCAGTGAGTGAGGTGAAGAGAGACCATGTTTCCTTCGCAAGGGGATTATTAGAATCCCCAAGCACCGCCCCAATTTGCACTCCAGGAGCGATCTCAGTATCTTCAAACATGATTTCCCCGCTACTGCCTCCTGACGCGCGGATAGATCCTCTCGAAGAGATAGTTGCATCTGCAAGATCACGCGCTCTGTTGGCCCTTGAAGCGATCCAGTACAGAGCTCGTCCTACAAGCAGTGCAACGTACCCAACAGCGACTATCCACCATATTGGACTATGGATACGAACAAGCAGAACTGTCAACATCGCAACCAGTACAGTCCCTCCAACATATACAATTTTCTTCATGATCAGTTCTTCTTTCGCAAGTGCTTGCCTCCGGGTAACGGCGGAGTTTGGCTACTCTGTCCCTGAGGAAGAGTCTCCTCCCTACCTCCGAATCTACCCGCGATTGCTTCACCAAATCGGCCAAACATAGATGCTGTAGCTGGTGCTGTCATTGGACCATGGCCTCTGGCAGAAAATTTGTGGGCCCCCATGACAACCTCTCCTTCAAATGTTTCCTCCGCGTTTTTTGCGCGTTGTACGTGAGATATACCAATATTCGTGAGGAGACTGTTGATGCCATCAGGGAGAGCGGCGAACATATCACCAAGCCTTGATGGCAGATCGCCAAGCTTCTCAAAAAACTTACCCATTCCCGATGGCAAGTCTCCCGACTTGGAGAGAAGTTCTCCTGCACCCTTCCCCACATTATCAGCAGCGCTTCCAACTCCTGAGAAGAAGCTTCCAAAAATGGTGCGAATTGCCATGATAATGGCGATAATCGCGCCGATAGCGAAAATCAGAATGATCCCAACAAGCATCATCCCGGCGACCGAATCACCGCTTGCCATTGCAAGAAGTACATCCCACAGTTTCTCCATCATTCACGTCCTTTCTCTTTTTCTTTAACTAAATCCCTAGATAATGGCCCATGAGCACTGATTCGCACAAAGCTCCCCGTCTGAGTATTGCTCACCACTACCTCAACCCCCTCATCGGGGGGAAGATCTGCATACTTTTTTCTGGACTCATGAAGAGTTGAAACAATTTGCAAATTGAGTTTTTCAATCAATACTTGCCATTGTTCCAGCATGTTATCAAGGTAACAGTTCGCATCCTTCATCCACCGAGCATGCACGAAGTGAGCTACAACTACAAACACAATCACTGCTACAGTGAACACTCCCATGCTACAGATCAGAAGATACAAGATTGTGTGCATTTTCCCCGACTCCTTTCTAGCTCAAATAAACGTTCATCAGATGCAACTTGTACCTGAGATCGTTCCAAAAGCTGCGGGGTTTGGGCCGCGGCTTCACATGACCGAGTTTGTGTTCTTCACGTGTTCTCATCCAACCAAAGGCAATCTGCCCAGGCTGGAGCGCATTGTACAGACGACTCAAGAATGCATCATGACTCTCATCGAGCATTCTCGGCTCTATGTCATATCGAAAGACAAACTGAACCATATTACACTCCTTTTTTATAGATTCTTGACTGACTACTTGACAATCATCTCAAGCAGGCAGAGAGAACATCGAACGTCTTGCTGGTATGCGACGTGAATATTCTTTCTACCTGCTTGAGGGTAACAATACACGAATATTAAAATACCATTGCGCGTAACCTTTAGACCTATAACAATTATTTCAAAAACCAATCAAACTATCAAATTCATTACTTTCAACACTTTACAATTCTATTTGTGAAAGTGCTGCACAAATATCTTGTCGAATCATGCTATCTACAAAAACAACACCCATGCGATCTTCCCGCCGTTGTGAAATACTTAAATAGCTCATAGTATATGGCGTGCGCCACTATATTGCAACTCGAGTTTTGGATGCGTACGCAACATAAATGTTAGAGGACTATCACTCTTTTACAGATAATATCGCCTTTACCAGGTACAATGGAGACCTTTATGCTCTTCATCATCGGCACCCCTATCGGAAACCTCGAAGATCTATCGCTTCGTGCGGCACGGACGCTTCTTGAGGCGGATGTGATCCTTGCAGAAGATACCCGGTCAGTACAAACGCTTTTGCAAAGAGCAAATACGATACTGAATACGAAGAGAGATTCTATCGCTTCGCTCCAGAATGACAAGAAAAACATCAGCGGCAAAAGCAACGCAGAACTGGATCCCGATTTGCATCGGGATGACAACGCAGGTGTAAATTATTCGCCATTTCCGCCAGAGGCGGACA
>CAYUHI010000053.1:0-6714 GCA_964444485.1 uncultured Gammaproteobacteria bacterium
ACTCCACCTACCTAGTACGTATATTGTTTGAATATATGGGGGAGAGGGAGAGGAAAATTAGTGTGTGGTGGAATTAAGAGAGTTATTCAATATCGTCATTGCGAGGATCCGCCGAATCGGCGGAGACGAAGCAATCTCATATAATGCGAATAAGACAATAAAATATACTGACTTTTGCTAATATTATAGATATGGAAACTACGAAAATCGCCCTATTCAAGGGTAAACAAATCAGAAAAACACTTCATGAGAAGGAATGGTGGTTCTCGGTTGTGGATGTTGTACAAGCATTGACCAGTGAGCCTGATGATTATTCTGCAAGAAAATATTGGAATAAACTTGCCCAAAGACTGAGAGAAGAAGGAAGTGAAGTGGTGACAAAATGTCACCGGTTGAAACTGCCCGCACCCGACGGCAAAATGCGAGAAACTGATTGCGCGGACACAGAAGGCGTCTTTCGCCTTATCCAGTCTATCCCCTCCCCCAAAGCTGAACCATTCAAAAGGTGGCTTGCGAAAGTAGGGTATGAAAGAGTACAAGAAATCGAAAACCCTGAATTAGCTACTAAGCGCACAAGACTACTCTATAAACTCAAAGGATATCCAGATGACTGGATTGAGAAACGAATGCGAGGTATCGCTATCCGCGAGGAGTTGACGGATGAGTGGCAGAAACGAGGTGCACAAGAAGATAAGGATTATGAAATCCTCACTGCAGAAATTTCGAAAGCTACTTTCGGTCTAACTCCAAGCCAGTACAAAAGACTCAAAGGACTCAAGCGAGAGAATCTTCGTGATCATATGGATGATTTTGAACTGATCTTTACAATGCTTGGAGAAAGATCCACCACTGAGATTCACCGGCAAGAAGATTCTAAAGGTGTCCCAAAGTTGAAACAGGATGCGAATAGGGGAGGGAAGATATCAGGAAATGCGAGAAAAGCACTTGAGAAAGAACTGAATCACTCAGTGATTTCAAAAAGGAATTTTCTGACAGAGAAGAAATCAGAATTTAGCATAGAAGGAAGGTGAGAGCTACGTTTTCATTTCTAATGACAATAATACGGGCTAGAGTCCTAATAGAAAATCTTTCAGGATTAGGGTATACATCTCCAAACTAGGAATATCTACCCATTCATTGTCACTCCCGATTCCCCCACCTATTGGTCCAAATTCAATCGCATCACAACCAACTTCGGTATAGTGTCGTGCATCAGATGTACCTTGTGCTCCGTAGAGCAGAGTTTTATTGTTGGTTTTCTCATCTGTGATTTTTCTCAACCTATGAACGTATGTGTTACTTTCTTCAGTAAGGAGGGGAAGTCCGTTTTCTAATATACGTAACCTAAACCCCTTAGGAAGCAATTTTTTCAAATCTTTTAATATTGTCGTCCTATCTCGAGGAATATAACGAATATCAAGGCATACCTCACAGTCATCAGGGATTTTATTGAACGTCTGATTATTTGTTCTTATAGAACTTAGATTAACTGTCGTGATCCATTTTTCTTTTATTGGGGTGGGATATCTCTGTTGCAAAAGAGTCAAGAAGTTGTACATTTTCCAGACAGCATTCTCACCCCGCCAGGGATAAGCCCCGTGAGCAGCTCTTCCTTTCGAAATAATTTCTATCCATAGTGTGCCCTTTGCCTTGTTAACAATATTAAAATTTGTGGACTCTCCTGCGATGATAAAGTCAGCTCGAATCCCCTTGTCAATCTGTAATTTAGTGCCATTGTAGCCGCCCACCTCCTCATCGGTGACAAGTTGAAGAGCAAGTGGATAATTGATCTGTTTCGCAACAGCTATAAACACATATGTAAGACAAGCTAAATTTGCTTTCATATCCATCGCTCCAACTCCATACAATCTATCCCTCTTGATATATGGCTTAAACTGCCTTTCTTTTCCTGAAATAACATCTAAGTGGCCATTCAATATTATTTTAAATCTATCAGGTCGTTTTTTGGTGTTATATATAAGTGCACTTTTTACCCCATTTTTCTCAAACCGTTCGATGGTATAAGTTGGCAGCTCGGAAAGAACTACCCCGAGAGCTTTCTCAAGGTTTCCTGGCATATCAGGGATAGATTTAATTTTGATAAGTTTTTTGCTTAAAGACATTATCTTATTTTTCATAATATGATAATCAATTTACAATCCAGTCTCTCAACCGCCAATCCTTGCAGTGATCGTTTCTGCATTTGCGTGCATTCTGCCCCGTTTATATTCTTCTGACGTTACTGGAACTAAATATCTAAAACCTTCCATAAATTGATAATCATTTTCGGCGTAGCTCATGAATAATCTGTCTGTATATCCATAAGTTAGGCCTGTATCACCGTTCACTAACAACGGTATAAGCATTTCGGGCTGGACGATATAATCTCCTCTAAGACGCATTTCACCCCTAAGTCTCCGTCTGAATTCCCCATCACTGACAGTTCCACTAAGCTGACCATAGGCACCGTACGCACTTCGCATTGGTTTTGCCCGTAATTCAACACTATCTTGCTGTGCAGGTATATCTTGACCTCGCACTTTTCTGACAAAGGTCGTCATGGCTTCTGAATCAAGATCTTCAACATTTGAAATGGGTATTCCCATTCCCATGGGAGGCAAATATAACTTTGTATCTTTAATACGTCTCACATCGTTCATCGACCAAGCAGGATTATCAACATTTAAAGTCAATGAGTTTCTTTTAATAATTCTTCTCATCCTAGCGTCGGATAGTAAGGGTTCTTGTATCTTTATGTCTGGTCTTCTCAGCTTTTGGATAGGGTCAGAGTCTCGAACAAATAGAAGATATTTGCTGTCACCATAAAACTCTACCTGCTCTCGAAATTGAGAAGGGCTGAAAAATCTATCAAATCCAGAAAGATCTTGTACTTCACGGTCGGTCAATTGATCTTCTCCGTATTTGCCGAATTCTGCTTTACGCATGGCGCGATATTTTTCATCTGTAGTGGCAAGCAATGCTACAGGTTTTTTGTACTGACGTCTAATAGTTTCGAGTGATTCGCGAAAACGCAAATCAAAAAAGGAGGGCTGATTTCCGCGTGGAAAAGAACGCATCGATAACTGATACATAGCGAGTGAATTCTCTATTTCAAAGATCTTAGATCTCAATATATTCACGACATTAGGAGGTGTCATTTCCATTGCGCCTTTTAAGAATTCGGTTGCTAGGCCAGGCATATCAATCTGAACCCAACGGTTTACAAATAGTCCACCTGGACCTGTGCAATACCGGTAATCTTCAGGCCACTCAATGTTTCCTCGCACCAGTTGTGTAAAAGCCCGATTGTATTCAGCGTACAATAATGACAAGGCATTAGTCACACTCTCAGGATATTGAACATCATATTCAGGGGCATATAGAAAAGGTCCTTCCGAACTTTTAATATCAGATCGTTCTACCAATATACCCAAGTTGAAAGTTTTCGTTGGTACTGCAGAAGCTTCAATTATTGGCTTAGCATATTGTGGCTTTCTCAAGTCTTTCGCTTTCGGAATTATTGGAATCTCATCTTCCTTTTTAATGAAACGGACAACAGCTTTATTTTGAGCTAGAGGTTTTAACACTCCATCAACTTTTTTCTCCTGGAATCTGGCTCTTTGCACAGGTCCACCACCAGGTGGTCGTGACTCGTACCGCGACAGACGAATAAGTCGCTTAGGTGATACACCAAGAGCAGTTGCATTCTCGATAGTTAGCGATGCTTTAGTTAAGTCAGGTAGTCGTAAGTTTACTTCATACGACACGCCACCTATCGACTGAGTAATTGGATTATCCTGGATTACTTTGATCAATGTCGGTGTCGGAATTCTCGATATCCTACTTAGTTCTTGAATAGAAACGTGGGGCAATTCATCGCCTGAGCCTGCCATAATCCAAGGAGTCAAGACAATTTGGATTGCATTTTGAATTTTGGGCAGATATGTATCCCGGGGTAAAGAATAGATTCCATTTTTTATCTGATCGTTAGTATACCCACCAAAATTTCTTAAAGTTTTTGGGGCGGGAATATCACGTGAAGAATCGGCAACGACAATATCGTATAAGCCATTACTTTTAAGTTCCTTTGTGAATCTATCTGTGAATTTAAACTGACGATTAATTTCTGTCATATATTAATGAGAAATGCCTATGTATTAAAAAATCCCCGCCTTTGGGGCGGGGGTTAGTAATTGGTTGTTTCACAAAAATTACCCCGCCGAAGCGAGGGAATGATGGTTACTGAAGTTCTTTTGTGACAACGACAGTTTGAGAAACATATTAGTATGTTAACATGCTAATATACTATTGTCAAGAGGAAAATGGAGGGAAAGAAATGTACAATATGGTCATTATGTCGAACAATCACTACACGCCACGCAATGACCGTGAAAAAACATTATTTGATGCTTTTAGTAAGCTTAAAACTTCTGAAGATGTGGGTGATTTCCTGCGTGATCTTCTCACCCCGGCAGAAATAGAAGAATTCGCGAATAGGTTTGAAATTGCACGGCTCCTCACTGAGGGACAGTCTTATCTCGCGATTGCCAACAAACTTCACGTGTCTACAACCACTGTTACCCGCGTTGCCCAGTGGCTAAATGATGGGTGTGGGGGATACAAAAAAGCGCTGAGGAAATAATATTCTAAAAAAATAGTTATATAACTATAAAGCATTATAATAATGCGGTCATGGATTCGACAAGCTCACCATGACACGTGACTCTGTACCCTGTACTTTGTACCTTGTACTAACATCCATGATCATCCTCGCCATAGACACATCTGCAGATGAGACGTCTGTTGCCATAACAGAAGGGTTTCGTGTGCTATCGTCTACAGTCTCAAGCCAGATCCGTTCGCACAATGTGTGGGGAGGGATTGTGCCGTCTATCGCGAAGTTAGCACACCAAGAGCGCATAGATACGGTAGTTGTGGAAACACTACGAAAAGTAGGAATACTTACCCCTTCCCCCACGTCAGACGTGGTCCCCCCTCCCAAGGGAGGGACTACTTTTGCTTCCTTGGGGAAGCTCCCCCCTCCCGATGGGAAGGGGGGTGAAGGGGTTGAAACTAATCAACTCAATGGCATTGGCGCTGTTGCTGTGACCTATGGCCCTGGTTTGTCGATTGCACTTGAGGTTGGTATCAACAAAGCAAAAGAACTTGCGACAGCGTGGAAGGTGCCCCTTATTGCAGTGAATCATATGGAGGGACATCTATACTCACCATATGTCCAAAACAGTAAGGGGAATCCTCATCGCGATCTCCAATATCCCTTTCTGTCACTTCTCATATCTGGAGGACACACGGAGATCGTACTTGCGAAAGATAATGGAAAATATGAGATACTGGGCGAGACTGTGGATGATGCCGCTGGGGAAGCACTGGACAAGGCTGCAAAGATGCTCGGTCTCGGCTACCCGGGTGGGCCGATCCTTGAGCGATTAGCACGCGATGTGAAAAATGTTGATAGGTTCAGATTCCCCCGGCCAATGATCGGGGAGAAAAACTGTATGATGAGCTTTTCGGGGCTCAAAACACATCTCAATTATTTTCTCAAAGGTGAAAAACGTGATACTGTAGACCTTAACAAAGATTTGAAATATATCGCGAGCGCATTTCAGGAAGCGGTGTTCGCAAGCGTGCTTCGTAAGTTTGAGCGAGCAATCAATCAAACGAATGTGAAGATCTGGGCAGTAGGGGGAGGGGTTAGCGCCAACAAACGACTGCGATACTTGCTTCGCAAACTCGCTCAAACACACGATGCTACAGTATATTTCCCGCCACACCCCTACCTTTGTGGTGACAATGCTGCGATGATCGGCGTCGCTGCATATATGCAGGCGGAGCGCGGTGATTTCGTGCAGGATATCGAAGCGCTTGAGCGAGTCCCTCGTTTGAGACTGGGACAGGGTGGTGTTAACCCAAAAACTTGATGTATTTTGATCTGCTTGACAGGTACTACTACTACTACTACTACTACTATAAATACGGTGTCACTATGTAGTAATATTTTGCAACTAAGTTCTATGGGTGAATATTCTCCGCAAACAAGTGATATTGAGGGTGATCTTGCTGACACTGTCCGTATACAACAGATCCAAGAGGATATAACTAAGGTCTTTCAATGCATAGGATACGGCAGGAACATCATTAATGAAAAAAGACTACACTCTAGAAGTTCGGGTGTTGGTGATGGATGGGCAAGTCTAACACCAGATCAATTAGAATGGGTAAGAACTATTGAGAGAAGGTGCAACGCTGCAAGAGATTACTTTTCAAAAGCAAAAATGATATTAAAGAGCATAGATAGAAAGAAAGGTGAAGTAAGAACAAAAGCACTTAATGATGTCGAGGGTCTTATCAGATCTGCATTCTTTCAGGTAAGCGGGCTAGAAGAAGAATATAAAATACATTTTCCTTAACTTCGAGTAGGAATAATCAGAAAGCTTTTGACCATTCCTTTACTATCTCACTAGTCCTTATGCGTGCCAGATCCTTGTTATTGTGACATCCAATATAACAGTGAATTGGTCTAAACCCAAACAAAATGTCACTTTCTTGAATTGAAACCCAGCCATCTTTCGAGGATTAAAATGTACTTTGTTATCAATCTTCATAAGTGTGTATAATAGCTATCCAAACTCTCTCTATGTTGCAACTTTCTAAACTCACTATATCAGGAGGAGGAAAAATCATCATCAAAGACTT
>CAYUHI010000054.1:0-5055 GCA_964444485.1 uncultured Gammaproteobacteria bacterium
GCGCCGTCTCCAGAAGATACCATTACATTATCGCCAAGCCCAACGGAAGGTATCCAATAGGGTAAAGTTCAGTCGAAGGGACAATTGTTGTTCCGCCAGATCGATACTTAGAGATGCTGGAGGCATCAATATTCGGGTACGAATTTGAGAGCTATTGAATTCATACAATATCTTTTCCCTGTTGGTTGTGGACCATCGTCAAATACATGTCCCAAGTGATTCCCACACGTATCAAGTACTTCAATCCTATCATCCCCAGGTGCGGTTTCTCTTCGCAAGACAACTGCATTTTCGTCGATTGGAGCCCAGAAACTTGGCCACCCAGTTCCAGAGTCGAACTTTTGTTCCGACCGAAAAAGTGGCACATCACATCCAATGCTGTAATATGTTCCTTTTCGTTTTTCATCATTGAGACTGCCTGAAAACGGAGTTTCTGTGCCTGCTTCTCGTAAAATACTATACTGTTGCGGAGTTAATATCTTTTTCCACTCGGTGTCCGATTTAAATTTATTTTTATCGAACACTCCCGAAACAATTGGGCCTGGTGCTTCTGACGTCGTATCTGTCAGCTTCGATATATTTGCTAATCTTAGTAATATGAGGCCTACGATGAAAGCGAATACTACTCCTACGAGTATATTTTTCATAACTTATTTTTTAAATAACTATCAAAATATATACGGTGACATGTATATCCGTGAGGATTCTTGATCAGATAATCCTGATGATAGTCTTCTGCTTCCGTGAATTTAACAAAGGGCTCTAGAGTAGTAACTACTGGATCTTTCCATCGATTTGATTTATTTACGATGTCTATCATCCTCTGAGCCTCCACTTTTTCTTTTTCATCATTGTAAAAAATTACTGACCGATATGAAGTCCCTTCATCATTACCCTGTCGATTTAACGTAGTCGGATTGTGTATTTGGAAAAAGAAATCAAGCAATTTCTTAAGAGTTGTTTTTTTCGGATCGTAGGTGATCTTTACTACTTCTGCATGACCTTCGTGATTTTCATACGTGGGATTATCAATGTTTCCACCAGAATACCCGACACTCGTTGTCACCACACCTTCTTGTTTTCGAATGAGGTCCTGTAATCCCCAGAAACACCCACCCCCTAATACTATTGTTTTATACATATATAGCCATTGAATGTCACCCAAATGTGAATGCATAAAGCTCAGCATTATTGTCTTCAAACTCCAGTCGAAGAGTGTGTTTGCCGGGGGTGGGAAGATCTACGAGATTGTACAGAGTATCTTTATCAACTGTGACTACTCCATCTCTGTTATCTTTTCCGAAATATTGAAGTTTCCCATCAACGAATACCTTAGCTTTCGCGGGTGTTCCTTTGGTGCGCATGACCAAATAGACTTCTTTTGAATTAAAATCTAACGTTAGGGTTGCTCCTTTTTGAGGATTTGCATATTCTTCCATGATATTCCATTCTCCTGCGTATGCCATTTGGTTGTTGCCAAGTCTTTCTGGCGCTGAGTACAAGGCTAATGCATCTTTCTTGATGGTCTCCGGAGATGCAAAATAATCAATTCTCCCATAACCCAAATATATTTCGGGAGTACTCGCTTGAATCTGATAGGTGGGGTTGTTGATTTCTGTTGATATATCTGTGGCTCCAGTCTCTTTCAGAAGCTCCTGAATCACACCCTCACTCTCATCATATGCACCTTCACCAAAGTGGGAGAAGCGAACATATCCTTCTTTGTCGATAAAGTACTTGGCCGGCCAGTAGCGATTGTTGTATGCCCTCCACGTTGCAAAATCGTTGTCCTGTACTATTGGGTAGGTTAAGTCAAAATCCTTAATTGCTTGTGCCACATTCTTCGCTATCTTTTCAAACTCAAATTCAGGAGCGTGGACGCCAATGATAACTAATCCTTTATCTTTATACTTTTCATTCCACTTTCTCAGATAGGGTAATGTTCGTTGACAGTTGATACATGAATATGTCCAAAAATCAATGATGACTACTTTACCTTTAAGTTGTTTTAATGTCAGTGGTTCACTATTAAACCACACACCTCCCGTGATAATTTCTGGTGCTTTTATACCTTTCGTATTGATCACATCATACACTGGCTTCCCCATATCCTCTTTGTTGACCTCACCTCCAAACTGTTTATCTAACTGGTCACGGATAAACTTATTATCCTCAAGGCGAATTAAGCCAGAACCATATTGGGGGAAAGTATTTAGAACGAAAGTTTGAAATTTCCGATCGAAATTAAGGTATATTCCTATTGCTGTCAATATCATCAAGACTCCAAATATTTTCTGAATACGTCCCAAGTTAGATAACAACCACGGGACACGGCGGAGTGCATTCTGTCCCCCTATCATAATCAGAAACATCGGTATCGAGGTGCCGAGCGAATATGCGAGAGTGATAATGAATGTGTCCAAAGTGACAGCACCTGTAATCGCAAGAGAGATCACCGATGCGAGAATTGGCCCCACACACGGCGTCCAAAGTAACCCCACTGATAAACCTATAAGTAGACCGCCACCGAAACCCAAACGATTTTGGTTGCTGGGCATATAACCTGCCAAGAGAGAAAAGAGTCTCTCGAGAAATATTTGAAATTGAGGAATAAGCAGTGATAATCCAAACCCAGCAACGACCCCCACAGAAATCAAACGAAGAGTGTCTCCAGGGATACCACTGAGCTGTACGATTGTTGAGAGAAACAGCGTAAAGAAGGTAAAACTCAAAACGAATCCTAAAACAACGCCTATTGGCCTGGATTTCCCGGTGTACGTTCCTCCGATACTAGAAGTTAGAATGATTGGAAGAATGGGGAGGATACACGGAGAAAGCACTGTGACGACCCCAGCCAAAAATGCAAATGCAATAAGTAACATCATAGTATTAAGACACTATACCATCATAATTGTGTTGAACAAGTGTTATGGAGAATGCTAGTACAAACATTATTTTGTAACACTACATATACGCATGACTACCATAGAGAAGGGATCAGTTTATATGTGCTACTCGTATAATCCAAATACTCCTGTCCAAAATGTTCAACAAGCATCTGTTCTTCGACTTTGATTCGGTATGAATATACCAAAACATAGAGAATAGCGATAATCCCAACACATATGATATTCCCTATAGCCAGGCCAAAGCCAATACTTTGAATAAGTACAGACAAATAGCCTGGATGTCGAATATGCGAATATATTCCACTTTTTACCACATAATGGTTTTGCACGATTGTTAAATTACCCGTATACATATGTCGCAATTCCCTCAAAGAAACAAAACGTATAATAAGTGCCAAGACCTGTATAAAAATTCCGACAATACGGAGGATCGTATTTTCAATACTACCGAATCCCGTGATGCTTACAACTGGCAGTATCGGCACGAGGCACAGAAAGACGGTAGTAAATATGCTTGAGTATTTATCATGCACACTCGAAGATAATCGTGGGGTTTTGTTCTTCCAGCGTATCCCCTCTCGAAGAATATTATCCGTGAAATATAAGATGTAACTAACTATGGTGATGAGATAAAGAGTCATGAAGAAATAAGAATCTGACTTTCACTATACGAGTCTAGGTTACCTTATATCACAATAATCTACTCGCATTTCACACTTACGCATTCTTATAATTTGGCGGTCTGGTATGGTACATGTTGCTGAACAACTGTTTCTTGCCGATTTTCCCCACCTTTCTCTCGAAAGGTGGGGATTGTCGAAGAATCAGAGACAAACAGAATGGGCACAACTCGTTTACGGCTAATAGACTTGATTGTGTGTACCAATATCGAGAAATATGATTTCGTTTTCCCACTGTTGATATACCACTCTTACGTCACCCGTTATGGAAAATGCCCTTAAACGTATCCTTTCTCCCACTAACGAATGATCCCTCAGTACAGGACTGGAAGGCTCGAGCAAGAATATCTTTAACCTCTGCCGATATTTCTGTTGAAACGCATGATTGTTTCCAAATCTTTTCTTGAAGTTCTTAATGAAGTTTTTGTGGTATGCGATTCGCATACAATTACTCTAAAATTGAAACCAATTCTTCTAGAGTGTTAGCCTTCACAATATTCTTACCTTGTTTCGATTCATTAAGCATTGATGTATATCGAGTTTCTGCTCTTTTGGAGAGTTTGACTTCCTTATCAACAAATCCAAACTCAATTGAGCGAGTGGCAAGCTTGCGCAGAAATACTCTCACTATCTCCTGTGTAGAAGAAAATCCCGCGATGATTGCGGCTTTCTCAGCCTTATTTCTGAGCGATGTGTCTAGTGGTATTTGTAGTGTCGTTCTGGTCATATAGTACTATTATATTGTTTTTGTATTGATTGTCAAGAATAAGTTGTATACACACGCCTCAACAGCTTAATATCTTGTGTCATTAAGGTAGGCCAAAGTATGTAATATTTTTATTTGTAGTAGACAGTATTCCCAAATTTCTCCTTGTATGCAGCCATAGCTACGCGTTGATATTCACTCAACCTGTCTTCTTGTATCTCATCTAAAGGCAGTATATGTATAGCCTTGATTTTCTCCGGTTCCATTATCTTAGGTGTGCCTGATTTGAGTCTACAGAGGTAGTCGACCACTACCCAATATGGGTACTTTGTCCCTGGCATAATCTTGACTGTTAACACACCATCAATATCTACTTCGATGTCGATTTCCTCTTTTATCTCACGACGAAGCACTTCATGAAGATTATGCTCTGAGTTATCTACCATTCCACCAATGCCTTCCATCTTCCCAACAGCGTCACGAGCTTCAGCGCCCCGTTCGACCAGGATGACTTTATCATCTTTCGCAAATATGAGCGATCCTACTGCGATTTTGTAGTTGACCGGAGGATTTGGGAGAGAAGAAATGTATTTGGTCAGTTCATTTACAGTATTCATTTGCTTGATTATATCAGCGTGGAGTTTGGGGTCTGCATACAATTTGGCACTCCACATCTGGGGCTCGAAATTTATGTTTGATTTATGCCATATACGTATTCTCTGTATTGTTTGAGTATTTCGCGAGTAACTTTTCCAACTTT
>CAYUHI010000054.1:5155-6701 GCA_964444485.1 uncultured Gammaproteobacteria bacterium
CATATACGTATTCTCTGTATTGTTTGAGTATTTCGCGAGTAACTTTTCCAACTTTGCCATCCCCCACTATCTTGCCGTTTATTTGTACAACACCTCTCACTTCGCTATGGCTCCCTGTCAGAAAAACCTCAGTGGCATTCTCAAGTTCTTCTATAGTGAAATCTCTCACTCTAACCGGGATGGGTAACCTTGCTATTTCCAGGATGGTTTTGCGAGTGATCCCTTCCACAATGTTTGTTGCTGTTGTCGTCAGCTCGTTGTTGATAACAGCGAACACATTTGTGCCTGCGCCCTCAAACACCTGTTTATCGTTATAAAAAATCACTTCAGCGATATCTTCATTTTCAATCTTTGATAATTCTTTTACACCAGCAATATAAAAATTCGACTTTGCCTGGGGAAATGGGCGCGTGTGTTCTATCGCAGTCACTCTTATTCCGTTCTCATACACGGTCGTTGGATAAAATACTCGACGACTGACCATGATGAGTATGGTGGGAATATCTGCCTGATGCATAGATGAAGATACACCACCCGTTATATAAATCCTCATGGTCTTTTCTCCGTCAAGATCATTTCTATCCAGTGTGCTTTGTATCCATGCGACAATTTGTGTCTTGCTCCAGGGGATGCGGAGTCCGATGATTTCTGCAGATGTAAACAATCGATCAACGTGTTCAGGGACTTTAAATAGTTTGCGGTTGTAGGTGACTATAAAGTCGTGTGCTGCGTAGCCCCGAGCAAATCCAAGGTCTCTGGGTGAGATACTGAGCTCGTCTTCAGAAACAAATTTTCCATTGAGGAAATGAATCAAATCCGACATGGACAGATTGTATCATTTTGAGATCTGGTTTCTGGGTTGTAAGCGCGTATTTCTTCTTGAAGTGATCCTAATACACAGGTAAGGGTTTTGACGATTCTACAGGCTAGTGTGTACAACGGCTCTTCCCAAATAATACTGGTCAGGATGCAGGTATACGTTCCAATATGTTGTTTCGACAATAAAACCTGTCGTGGTATTTATCTGCGTTTTCATAGTTCCTTAAGGTACAGCTGTTAGAACCTATTTTTTTGACTTTGCCCATTCAAGATACTTTTGCCTTAAGTCATTTTGAATATCCTCGATTAAAATGTAGGTGATCACAGCACTGGCAACACCTCTTAGCGTGTCTTTTATCTTAGTTCCTTCTTTCATAATCACAATTATCTGTTTCTTGTTTGCAAATGCAATTCCAACTTCTATTGCTCTTCCTGTTGATTTTTCTGTGGCATCAAATAATAGAGCGTCACATTTTAGAATTTCCGTTTTTGCTTTATCCATTAATTCTCTGGGATTGTCAAAGATTTTTTGGTAATTTTCTACATCCCTAATGAAACAAAAATCTTCAAAACCAGCTTTTTTTACAATTGAACACAATTGTTCAATATCGGCCTTATTTTCTCCGTTTTTATAAGATGCTGTAACGAATACTTTCATAAACTTAAGCTGCCGGCAGCGTATCAAATTCGGTTGATTGAAGTATAGCATAATGCTGTAGGAATCTTC
>CAYUHI010000055.1:0-6413 GCA_964444485.1 uncultured Gammaproteobacteria bacterium
GGGGGTACTGCGCAAATTATCGCTGGACTACTAGAGTATAGAAAAGGCAATACGTTCGGGTATGTTTCGTATACCATGTTTGGTCTGTATTGGTATGTGGCGGTTACATTTACGATGCTTCCGCTTCTTACTTCAGTGAAGCCAGCGGATCCTTTACTTATGGGGTGGTTTTACCTCCTGTGGACTGTATTTACGATTATGCTGTATTTGCAGGCTCGGAAAATGGATACATTAACTCATGTGATCTTCTTAACGGTAGTGATTCTTTTCGGGACGATAACTCTCAGTAGCTTCACAGGCATCCCATTCATCGGACATGTAGCAGGATGGATCGGCATACTCTGTGGCTCCATGGCGATGTACTCCGCGCATAAGGGATTAGCGAGTAGATAATCAATTCCACTAAGAACCAGCATATACTTCGTCTTATTCGCTCTGTACTCTGTACTTTGTACTTTGTACTATCCGTAGGATATAATCTCCCCATGTCCAAGCTCTCTAAACTCCCCTACTCCATCACGATAGCCGGCTCCATCCTCCAAAAGTAGGAGTTGAAACATGTCGACAAGAAATCGCTTGGATTACATGACTGATTATCTAATAAATATAAAATAAGTACTCAAACACAAAGTTTTTTGTAGAGTATGCTCAAAATCACCAACAGTACATGAATATATATACACGTCCTGGTGTCGATCCATACGAACCACGTACTGGTGTCAATTTGTATAATGAGGTTGCTCCTCGTATCATCATACCTACCACTCCTCCCTATCTCATTTATGGTATTGGTATAGCGCGTAGTGGTACCACAGTATCCCTCAACGTTATGACTTCGTCAGACGCGGTAGACGGTGAGGGTCGCCATCATCCAATACTTGGAAGCTATCAGCATTTCAAAGCGGGTTATCGTCATGCGATGCATGGGTGGCCGAACGACACCGATGAAAAAAGGTGGACTTTCAACATACCAGACGCAAACGAGTCACCTGTTTTTTATGTCAAGGATCCTCTCGGTCCATATACACATACGGAATCGATATATAACCCACTTGAACTTCTTAAAATGAAGGATTACCCGAGAGAAAGGTTATTTTTAGAATTTTTCTTTCGTGATCCACAAGAGATCTTCGCATCTTGGAAAAGAAATTGGGCTCATGTGCGCGATCCCGAGGTATTGAGAGCCAATCTCATAACATCCTGTCATACCTTGCGAAATATTTATGGTCAAGCGGTGCGAGAAGGATATGCACACGATATTTACCTGTATGAAGGTATTCGCGACCATCCATCTGAGACAGTTGTGGGTTCCATGTTCAATCATATAAATGCTCATATGACTCCTAATACAGGAATGAAACTTGTTATGACCGATCATACCGTAGGAGGTTGGAATGCGGAAGAGAAAAAGCGTATTTGGCACCCCGATGAACCTGCAATTTATGAACGAGAAGAGATAGCAACACTTCACCTAGCCGCAAAGACAAGTGAAGAGCTAAGGTATAAGCAATATTCTCCAAAAGACCTTCGTGCCCTACTGACAACACAGGATATGCGAGAATTAGATCGAGGGGGAGTGTATTATGACTATGAACATTTCAGAAGTGAATATGTACGTACACATGGTTTAAAAGTGCATAGATTGGAAGACCTACCTCCGATTATTCAGGAGGGAATACCTGGGTCTAAAGAAAAAAGGTAATCAGTTTCTACTTATATAGCAATCTAATATGGAAAAAAACATTATCATCGAAAATTTGAGTACTAAGTACTATGAATTTGGAAAAGGTTCAGAGACAGTTATATTGGTTCACGGATGGGGACAATCTCACGCATTTTGGGGTGATATTGTCGATAAGCTGAGAGACAAATATCATATTCTTTCGCTTGATCTACCTGGATTCGGGCTCAGTGAAGAGCCAAAATCTACTTGGAATGTCGATCAGTACGCAACATTTGTACACCAATTCGTTACAAAACTCACTATTGACAACCCTATCATCATTGGTCATTCATACGGGGGAAGAATAGCTATTGCATATGCATCACGCTATCCCATAAGTTGCATGGTTCTCTACAGCACAGGTGGCGGAATTCCTGAGAAATCCTTAATGAAAACATTTTATAGAGGTGTGTTTGTTAAATTGGGAAAGTATATTTTGCCAAATTTTCTATATAAGTCGCACGCGTCGATTTTCAAGCCCAATAGCTACGAAAACCGAATATTGATCTATACCGATCGGTCACGCAGAATGCTCGATATATACACACAAAAACCACAAGATCTGAGAGAAACAATGACGAAGATTCAGACAAAGACTTTGATCTTAACAGGAGGCAAGGATCACATCACAAATCCTGCATTAGGGAGAGAGTTGTCTCAGAGGATAAAGCATTCTACCTATGTTGAAATACCCGATGCCACGCACTTTGCTCATCTTGAATCACCTCGGGCGTTTTACTCCGCACTGGAAAAATTTCTCCTTGAGTAGATGCTTCTCCGAATACGAGAGCTAGGCCTATATTCCTACCCAACAAAGAAGCTTCGTAATGACTCGACACAACACCTCCTCGCTTGGCGATTCTATCTTTCGCAAATATCATAATCTCGTTCCCCCGCTCGAATGATTTTTGGAATATTTTCCCTTTTACACTTTCATTGTCGGCTACGCAGGCTGCAAAGAAGTGTGTCCAGAAATAGTACTGGTCACCTGTACCGTCGTTTCGACCATTCGAATACGTTTCAAATCTTGCGACTTTGGCATTCCAACTGCGCATTATGTTACTTATGGTTTCGTCGTCTGTATGGGGCGTCACCGTGGTACCATCTATATTTAAGCATGGATATGCCCGAATATCTGAAAACCGAGACATGTATCTGGTTGCGAGCATACCTACGTTAGCCGCGCCAACCAAACTATCTCCGGTTATGTCAAGGAGCATCTCAAATTCCCTGTCTATGGTGACAGGATGGTCTTGTATCAGCACACCATTAATAAACCGTTCTATATCCTGTGATGGAGGAAGTGTCGTTCTTGGCAATGGAGCTTCATGTTGATCTATAAATTGCACACACGTTCCGAAAACTTCCGTCAGATCGTACGGTTTTTCTTCTGCCCAATAACGACCTCTTTTGTCATGACTATCGTTAAGATTTCTTTGTTGAGCAATACTGACAAATTTCTGAAGAAGTACTTCTTCTCTGTTGAAAGGTTCTCTCTGTGGGGTTGATGCAAGTTCAAATAGAAGCGGGCGTCTTCTGACAGAAGCATAGTGAGATTTGTCATTAAATAGACTGACAGAGGATTGTAAAGCGAATCTTGCCGATTCAAAGATTGACATACATCATGAATAAGGAACGATATTACTTGAAATGGATTATATCAGTCAAAATATTTAGATTCGCGATGGAACTCGCATTCAGAATGGTCAGATGATTTAAGCACTTTTCTAAGATAAGGTATAATCTCCCCATGTCCAAGCTCTCCATAGGTATTGTCGGATTGCCAAATGTCGGAAAGTCCACGCTTTTCAACGCGCTCCTCAAAAAGCAGGTAGCACTCGCCGCAAATTATCCATTTGCAACAATCGAACCAAATGTAGGCGTGGTTGATGTCCCCGACCCGAGACTTAAAAAGCTTGCTGAACTATTTGAAAGGGATCCTTCGACAGGGCTCAGGGTGACCAGTCCGCCGATAATACCGGCGACTGTTCAGTTTTACGACATCGCAGGTCTTGTGAAGGGAGCTTCCCAGGGTGAGGGCTTGGGAAATCAATTCCTGAGCCATATACGCGAGGTTTCGGCCATTCTCTATGTGAGTCGGATATTTGAAGATGGGGATATCATCCATGTGCACGAATCAGTCGACCCCAGCCGTGACCAAGAGATTGTCCAGAGCGAGCTCATCCTTGCTGACTTGCAAACACTTGAGAAACAAAACGAGCGCAAACCCCTTGCACTCCCCCCTTCCCTCTCCCATATCAAGCTCGACACAGCCTCATGGCAAGCAATCATTACAAAACTTAAATCTCATTTGAATGCAGGTGCTCCCGCCCGTACACTAGACCTGCACGAAGATGAACTCCTCATCGCCAAACAGCTCAACTTACTTACACTCAAGCCTGTGTTGTATATGTTCAATATCTCGGAAACCCAACTGCGCGAATATCAAGAGAGCCCACAGGCATTTGCCGAAAAACACAAGCTCACCCCCTTTCTATCTTCGGCGATATTCCTGAATGCCAAGCTTGAGTCAGATCTGGCAGGGTTTAGTGAAGAAGAAGCACAGACGCTGCTCGCTGAGTATAAACTATCAGAACCAGGGCTCAATGCTCTTATTAAGCTAGCGTATAAAACGCTGGGACTTATGTCATTCCTCACTGCAGGTGAGAAGGAGGTACGGGCATGGACTATCACCCGGGGTACAAAAGCGCCGCAAGCCGCTGCAGAAATTCACACGGACTTTGAAAAACACTTCATCAAGGCAGATATTGTCTCCTACGATACATTTATTGAATGCAAAGGCTGGACAAAGGCACGCGATATCGGCAAAGTAATTAGCGCCGGGCGCGATTATGTGATGCAAGAAGGCGACGTGGTAGAGTTTAAAGTTGGGGTTTGACTAGTAGCAGTAAGCAGTAACAATAAGCAATTACCTGATTATTACGATTTGAGCTTCTATTGTTTACTGTTACCGTTTATTGTTATTTGATATCCAGTCCCCCACCACCCAATCGCCAATCCTACTAATGTTTCCTCAATATGTTGAAGAAAGTTGTATTTCTTATCGATAGATGTACATCAACAAGATGTCTTTTGTTGCTCACCGCATGCATATAGAATTGGTATTGATCCAGCTTGCTAGTCTGGGCTAACCATGGATTGGCCAAAGTAATGAGTAGACGCCTCAAACTCTCAAGCGTGTTATTGCTTTCTTCAACAATTTTATTCCAGAGACTTTCGGACATTTCAACGAGCACATCAATGTCACTATTCTTTTCTTCTATACACAATGCCCTACTTCCTACCAACTTTACTGCGAAATCAGAGTCAAGGTGTTGAATTCCGAAATTACTTAAGAATTTTCGAAATATTGCCCTCACATTTTCTACCGTGGCAGTAAGATCTACACTACTCTCTCGCAAAGGATTTGATTCGTTCATTCATAGTCAAAGAATTACTAAGTACAAAGCACACGCAGACAAAAAAATTAATCGCTTGTCATGTGCTTTTCGCTATTCGCCATTAGCTATTCGCTTTGCAGTCGCCATACGGCGACTGCAATCCCCCACCACCTCATCGCGCTCATAAAATGAAATACCAAGCCCTGCCATCCATCCATAAATCCTTTGTGACGAATGTATGAGAGAAGAAACCAATATATTGGCAATATAAAGATACATTTAACAACAAAAATAATTTTCCACGCCATATACTTTTTCTTATCCTCGTAGAGCCCCAAAGCTCTCTCTTGGACCCGTCCTGCCTCGATAGCACAGTATCGCTTCCACCGATCGAAGTACCGCGCGAGTGTCGGATCCGAATAGTGATTCATTGGGTTCTCCATCGTCCCCAACCACGTACCACCCTTTTCTTCCCCTCCTAAATTAGGAGGGGACTGAGAGGGGAGGTTTCCACTTCTCGCTATTCGCCATTAGCTATTCGCTTTGCAGTCGCCATACGGCGACTGCAATCCCCCACCACCTCATCGCGCTCATAAAATGAAATACCAAGCCCTGCCATCCATCCATAAATCCTTTGTGACGAATGTATGAGAGAAGAAACCAATATATTGGCAATATAAAGATACATTTAACAACAAAAATAATTTTCCACGCCATATACTTTTTCTTATCCTCGTAGAGCCCCAAAGCTCTCTCTTGGACCCGTCCTGCCTCGATAGCACAGTATCGCTTCCACCGATCGAAGTACCGCGCGAGTGTCGGATCCGAATAGTGATTCATTGGGTTCTTCATCGTCCCCAACCACCCCTCGCTTTGTACGGCGCCTGTCCTGAGGATGGTCGAAGGATACTCTGTACTTTGTACGGGTATCACGTTTTCATGCACATCCTTACAAGGAAAATACATGGTCCCCCGTCTGTACAAACGTATCGTATAGTCTGGGTACACCCCACCCTTCATGAGAAATCGCCCAAGGAAATAGTTCTTCCGCGGAATTTGATATGCAAGGATCGTATCTTCGGTATGTTCCTCTGTACTCTGTACTCTGTACTTTGTACTTCCCAGAATCTCTTTCTTCAGTTCTGGGGTAATCTCCTCATCCGCATCAAGCTGTAGTATCCAATCCCCTGAGGCTGCCTCGATGGCCTTCTGTTTGTTTATGTGGAAGATCGGGGGATTTGATGTCTCAATGATCTTCACCTTGGGCCCATATGATCGTGCTACTTTCA
>CAYUHI010000056.1:0-2106 GCA_964444485.1 uncultured Gammaproteobacteria bacterium
TTTGGATTTAGGATTTTGTTTATCATTGGAATTTTGAGTTTGAGTTGATATTGGAGCTTTGATATTTGATTTATTTAACGTGTTTTCCTCTTTCTCCACCCTCACCCAGGCGCTAGTGAATATTTTTATCTTCCTGCCGTACTACTTCTCCGTCGATGTGCTCTTCCACACGCTCTTCGAGCCGTGGAAACGAGTAGTGCCCACTGAGAAACGAGTCGGATTCTCGTTCACTGATTACTTCAATGATCTCGCATTCGAATGGGTCTCGCGGGGGATAGGCTTTGTCATCCGTACTGCGACGATACTCACGTATATTGTCGTGCAGGTCTTGTACGTACCTTTCGCACTCCTTCTTGTCGGGGTATATGCGATAGTCATCTTCCCGATACTCCAACTATCCAAAATGTTTGGCAAGTCAGAGTCAGAGCGGCTGAGTGACGAAAAACAAGCGTTTATCGGGAGTCACACACATGACCCCAATCATGTTCCTGAGGTAGAGGTATGGTTTGACACCTGGCATGCAAAGCAATCACATCACTCGCGGTGGTGGGAGCTTGACAATCTATTTAACACTATACCAATCGGTCGAAACTGGGCGCAGGGCTACACACCAATACTTGACCAATATGTTGTAGATCTTTCGGAGACAGCCAGCAAATATGAAGACCGCCCTATGACGATAGGCCGCGAATCAGAACTTAAACAGATAGAAGATGTACTCTGCAAGACAAATGGAGCCAACATCCTTATGGTGGGTGAGGAGGGAGTGGGGAAGACGACGATCATCGAGTCGCTTGCATACCGTATACACATCGGGCGGGGTAATCCGCTTCTGTCCTACAAGCGTCTAGTCGAAATTAATCTGGAAAAAATCCTTGCAACAGACCGCGATCCGAAAGTTCGAGAGACGATACTCGAGGAGCTCTTCGCTGAGGCTAACCGTGCCGACAATATCATATTTGTGATCTATCATTTTGATAAATATATGAGTTCAGGAGAGTCACGAGTTGACCTATCTACGCCTCTTGAGAAATTTTTGCGAAGTAATAGGATCCATGTCATAGGCACTACTACTCCTTTTGCCTACCAGAAGTTCCTGTACTCACGTCAAGTTCTCAAAAATCATTTCACCATACTCGACGTGAAGGAGATCACGCCCGAAGTAACATTTCAGATATTGCTTGAACACACCCACCGGTTTGAGATACGATACAAGGTTTCGATCCTCTATGAGACTCTCCTCGCGGCAGTCCAGAAATCAGCGTTTTTCATCACAGATGTACCCTTCCCTGAGAAGGCACTCTTGGTGATCGACGAATGTTGCAATCGTGCAAAGGATGCCGAAGTTGCAAAAGGCCAAATACGGATAGTGGGGCCAGAGATGGTAGACAGTGTGCTCTCAGAGCGTACCCACGTGCCAACCACACTCACGAGTACCTTCAAAGAAAAACTTCTCACGATTTACGATAGACTCAGTGAAAGTGTGGTTGGACAACAACATGCTCTTGGGGAGCTCTCGAGCGCACTGCAGAGGTCATTCCTTCTGATAGGAAAACGAAAAAAACCTCTCGCATCATTTCTCTTCCTGGGACCTACCGGAGTTGGGAAGACCGAAACAGCAAAAGTACTCGCATCCGAATTCTTCGAGGGACAAAGCTCGATTATACGATTTGACATGTCAGAGTTCCAACAAGTCAGTGATATACCAAAACTCATTGGCAGTACAGAGACAGGAGAACCAGGGCTTCTGGTGAGTGCAATCAGAGAAAAACCGTACGGAGTACTCCTGCTTGACGAAATTGAGAAAGCACATCATGACCTGCTCAATATCTTCCTCACACTTCTTGATGAAGGGTATATCACCGATAGCACCGGTAAGCACGTCGATTGCAAGAGTCTTGTCGTAATTGGCACAAGTAACGCCGGAGCTCTCGAATTCTATAACTTGGCAAATACCGCAAACACCTCGCCTTCGAGTGAGTCATCTACCAACCCTTCTGAGCATAGTCAGATCTCCTCTTCTCCTGAAAGCCTGACATCCTACCAGCCTAACATTGACATCATGTCCTTTCTCATCGAGAAGCGATATTTCTTGCCCGAATTTGT
>CAYUHI010000056.1:2206-6114 GCA_964444485.1 uncultured Gammaproteobacteria bacterium
GAACTCCTCGTACAATATCTCAAAAAAAACCACATCCGCATCAAATACTACGATTTCCCCCAATATCATAGAAATTTCTTTGGCGATATGGTAGCTCGGTTTTTGCGCGGGGAATATGGGACGTTCCATCAGTCATCACCATATCTTGTCTCACTGCCCTATGCTCTTGACAGATCCACTGTGGGCAAGGAGATGAAAACATGGCTTGCGAGGGGGGGTTGGATCGTATGTAACAGATATGTATCATCGCACCTGGCTCACCAGACAGCCAAAATGAAGACGGCAAAAGAAAGGAACGCATTTATCCGGTGGGACGAACATCTTGAATATGATGTTCTTGGCGTACCCAAAGAAGATCTCGTGATCTGTCTGAATGTTCCAACTAAAATCGCTTCAAAACTTACCAGTAGAAAACATACAAGATCGTATATGAAAGCGAAGGGTAAGGATTTGTCGGAGCGAGATCTCAAACATCAGAAAGTCGCAAGCGATATGTATGTACTTCTCTCAAAACGACTCAAGCACTGGCGACTCATCCGTTGTGTCGACCGAAAAGGTAATCTTTTACCTATTGCAACTATTCACGAAAAAGTAGTACAATCCATATAAAGATGCTATGGATACGGCAAATCAAAATCTTGTAGAAGTCCCTCTCGGGAGATCTCGTCCCGTTCCTCCGGTCACGGTGGTGAATCCTGGTGTTCCTTCTCCTATACACAAAACCACGACAAACAAAATCGAACGAGATAAATATTTTGCGTTGCTCGTATATTCGGTATTGGTTGCTGCGGTGCTCATGGGCGGATATGCTCTTTTCACGGGTCCGTTATCTGGTGTGTCTCGGGCGGTTCTTCCCGCGAGAGCCTCCGCTTCAACATCGATGATATTAGGATATCCCCTGACTATCACAGCTGACGGTAGCACTGCAAGCACGATTGATGTGTTTATCGCTGACGAAAGTGGGACTCCGCTCACTAATCGTAAGGTAGATGTGGACGTTACCCTCGGTGAAATCTCACCAGCCACTGCCATGACAGATCGTACTGGCTACGTTTCCTACAAACTGACAATGTCTGAGCCTGGGATATCGACCATAAACGTCACCGTTGACGGCACACCTCTGAACAAAAAACTCACCATCAAGGGAGACTAATGTATATGGCAAATTTGCAAAGATTATAGGCAAAATGGTATACTTGCAATCCTTGTTACCATATAAATCCATACTATTATGCAAAAAAAGATCACCAAAGCAGTAATCCCTGCTGCCGGTTTTGGAACCCGATTTCTCCCCCAGACCAAAGCGATGCCCAAGGAAATGCTGCCTATCGTAGATAAGCCTATTATCCAGTATGTAGTTGAAGAACTTGTCAATATTGGTATCAAAGATATCATCATCGTAACCGGCTATCACAAGCGGACCATCGAAGATCATTTCGATCACCCCAGCCTTGACCTTGTAGAAAATTTACGTATGGGAGGTGCAAAAAAGAAGCATTTACTCGACCAAGTGTATGAGGTCGCTGACATGGCAAACTTCATCTACGTCAGACAAAAAGGCCCATACGGCAATGGCACGCCGCTCCTGAATGTTCGAAATATCGTGGGAGATGAGCCTTTCATATACACCTGGAGTGATGACTTCATCCATGCGAAGCCAAAAGGCAGGTTTGAACAACTGCTTGAGGCATATGATGAGTTTGGGTGCTCTATTCTTGCAAGCGTGCGCTGCACCAAAGATGGAGATTATGATAAATATGGTATCGCCGGAGGGGAAATGATCCGAAAAGGTGTCATAGATACTCATGTTATTATTGAAAAACCAGGCAAAGCAAATGCTCCATCCAATCTTGCAAATGTATCGGGATTTCTATTCACACCTGATATTTTCAAATATCTCGATAAGGCATATGATAATCTCAATGAAGACAGTGAGTTATACTACAATGACGCTCTCAAACTCATGCTTGCAGATAAAAAAAGAATAATCTCTTACGAGATTCAAAACGGGCGCTACTACGACACTGGTAACAAACTTGAGTACCTGAAAACCATAGTGGACTTTGCTATAGAGCACGAAGAACTTGGCAAAGACTTCAAGAAATATCTTCGCTCACTGAAGATACACTAACTGTATGCGCTTTGAATTCCTGATGAATATCAGGATCCATTAAACTTGTTGCTAAATAAGAATTTTATTTATTTCTGTCATTCTCCCTGTCCCGGTCTATCGGGAGACCTGATCGAGAATCTCTTGGTTCCTGCTAGGATTACCAGCTAAGAGATCCTCGGAGGAGTTTTTCCTGCTTGCCCGCCTTTGGAGGGAGTCTGTCGAAGGACAAGGATGACGTGTTTACTTATTTCACTGCAAGTCTATTTTGTATCATTTGAACTTGGGATTGTATTTGATATTTGTCATTTGTTCTTTGAATTTGCGCTTTCTATGGTACAATCTACACGCCATATGACCGACTCTTTATCGCGCGCCAAACAATTATTCGAACTCGGCGGCCACTTGGGCCATCGCAAAAGTAGACTTCACCCTCGTGCTCGTCAGTTTGTGTATCAAATCATCGATGGTGTGTCTATCATTGACCTCGAACAAACCATCACACAGATCGACAACGCCAAGCAACTACTGGCTGAGGCTGCTCAGGCAAATAAAAGTTTACTCGTTTGCGCGACCAAAAAGGCTATCGCCGCACGCGCTGCACAGCTTGCCACAGACGCAAACGTACATTATGTGACGACTAAATGGCTCTCTGGTCTTATCACAAATTTCAACACTATTTCGAAAAATGTCAAGAAACTCATTGAGTTGAAAAGACAAAAAGAAGCAGGGGAGTGGAGTAAGTACGTGAAGCATGAGACAGTTGCCCTCAACAAAGAAATACACAAACTGGAGCGACTGTACAGCGGCATAACGAGACTGAACAAAATTCCTGATATCATGGTGGTTGTTGATATTAAGCGCGAAAAAAATGCAGTACTTGAGGCTCGAAGTTCTCACATTCCGGTCATTGCCATCGTAGATACAAACTGTAATCCAGATGACGTGCAATATCCGATCATGTTAAACGACGATACACCGGCGGCTGTGGAGACAGTACTCACCGAGCTCATGGATACATTCAAAAAGAACTTGCCTCCTGTTGTAAAAACAGAAGAAAAACCAGTGGAGAGGGCCTCCTCAGAAGCGGTGGTCGCTGCACCAACGGTAGAACCTGCGAAACCTGTAGCGGTTGAGGAAGTCAAAAAGCCCGTCGCAAAAAAGAAAACACCGGTACGAGTAAAGAAAACGAAATAGTTGAAATACCATCGTATTTCCCTCCCAAGGGAGGGGAGTCCGCTGATTCGGCGGAGGGAGGGGTTTCGAAGCGAAGCAACCCTTCCGTTTTGGTCTGACTAAAGTTAGATTTTAGAGGTTAGAATTTCGAATTTACTAGAGATGTCTCTCGATCTCACACTTCTCAAGAAACTCCGTGAACAAACAGGGGTCTCTTTTTCTGTATGCAAAAAGGCTCTGGAGGAAGGAGGAAATGATATTGAGAAGGCAAAAAAGCTCCTCTCCAAATGGGGTGAGAAAAAGGCAGCTGATAAGGCTGAGCGCTCCACAGAAGAAGGAGTGATCGGCTCATACATCCACCACAACAAGCGCATCGCAGCACTCGCAGAGCTGCGTACAGAGACTGACTTTGTCGCCAAAAACGAAGAATTCCGCACGCTCGCTCAGGAAATCGCCATGCAGGTGGCAACCATGAATCCTGAGAATGTAGAAGAACTCCTCAATCAGGAATATGTGCGCGAACCCTCAAAAACTATTGGTGATCTCATCAAAGACGCCATCCTCAAGTTCGGAGAGAACACCAAAGTCCACCGCATCCTCAGGTGGGAGATGGGGAGAGAGT
>CAYUHI010000057.1:0-6090 GCA_964444485.1 uncultured Gammaproteobacteria bacterium
CGTTATACTTATAGCTTATGAAAAATATTCTCAAAACACTAACCCTCTCCGTTTTTCTGCTCACTGTTTTGTGTTTGGTGTTTTCGCCGTATGTCACAGTAGCACAGCAGACTGATGTCAATGATCGCGCGCCAGGACATATACTCGTCAAATTTAAAGATGGGACATCAGAACACCAGATTAAGTCAACTGTGAAAGGTCAAAGTAGCGCAGTCGTTGGCAAAGTTGTAGATTTGGATGTACTTGTGTTGCAAGTGCCCCAAGCAGCAGAAGCGAAGGTTGTTTTAGCTCTTTCTCATAATCCGAATGTCGAATATGCAGAACCAGATTATATCGCTCACACCCTCACTACTCCTAATGATCCGTATTTTGTAAACCAATGGGGACTGGAAAATGCAAACGATGCAGATATAGACGCTCCTTCTGCCTGGGATTTCACTGAAGGCAACTCGACTCTAGTGGCGATACTTGACACAGGTGTGAGTAAAAGTCATCCCGATGTTGCTTCTCAGGTGACGGATAGGTCAAACTTTTCCGACTCCTCGACGGATGATGATTTGAATGGTCATGGGACCCATGTCGGAGGTATCGTGGCTGCCCTAACAAACAATGCTACAGGCGTCGCCGGAGTGTGTCCCAGCTGCAAACTTATGAGTGTTAAAGTGCTCAATGACAATGGCGCCGGGGCATATTCATGGATAGCAAATGGAATAACCTATGCCGCAAATCATGGAGCAAAAGTCATAAGCATGAGCCTGGGCGGTTCACAAAAATCTACCACACTTGAAAATGCAGTAAAGTACGCGTGGAACCACAATGTCGTGGTTGTTGCAGCAGCAGGGAACTCAGGAAATCCATCGAAAACTTACCCGGCAGCATATACCAATGCGATAGCAGTCGCCGCAACCAACAATCAAGATCAAAAAGCCGGTTTTTCAGAATACGGAAGTTGGGTGGATGTCGCGGCACCAGGAGTAGACATCTACTCCACATGGAACGACAATTCGAGCACATCCAATCCACAACCTGTATGTGATAGTTCAGTGGAATGTTATAAGTATGCATCCGGCACGTCTATGGCTACACCCATGGCTTCGGGTGTTGCAGCCCTGATCTGGTCAACAGGAAACTATACAACCGCTAGTGAGGTCAGGAACAGACTCGAAGCGACTGCCGACAAAATTGGAGGAACAGGAACATACTGGTCATCAGGGAGGGTTAATGCGCTCAATGCAGTCGATACTAACTTTGTTATTCCTCTCTCGACACCAACACCAACGACCAAACCACCAAGAGGAAAATAACAGCGCTTCGCCCTTCTGTTGTCGACCATGATCCGACACAGCTGTTGAATGATAAAAATCTGCAGTCTATTAGCACCTGAGAGGAACCGGTGCGTGCTTCAATCGTGGATTATAATGAATGCGTGGATATCCAAACACTGAAAACAATAAAGAATAATTTTCTTGTAGATCTCAAGCAGGCAGTTTCCGGAAAACAGACATCCCTCCCGTTTATCAGACATCATTTGGGTAAGGCAACTCTCCTTCAGTCTGGAGAAATATTCCAGGCAGTGGTAGTTGGTGGAAATATTTGCCAAAGGACACTGATGAAAAAAGTAGGGAATCAGTTTCACATAATCAAACACAGTCAACGACAACAAGAGCCCCTTCTCACGAAGACAGACCTCATGATCTTGTTAGAAAAGAATATTTATCCAGAGGTGGAGGTTGTTACAATTAACTTCGCTTACCCCCTGACTCCTGTCCTGCGAAAGGGGATGTCTGATGGAGTACTCCAATCAGGTACAAAAGAAAATCCCCTCAATGGACTCGTGGGTATGCAAATAGGAGAAGAATTCGAGAAGTATATGAGTAAAGTACACGGCCGAACCATACGTGTGGTGGTCGCCAATGATGTTGTTTGTCTTTTGCTTTCGGGACTCATATCTCATACATGGGATGCGATTGCTGCAGGGGTAGTTGGCACGGGGCTCAATTTTGGGATCTTCCTTGATGCGGACACAGCTGTAAATCTTGAATCTGCGAACTTCACACACTTTCCTCCGTCTGAAGCAGGGAAAGAAGTCGACCGACTTTCTCAGTCACCCGGCACTGCACTATACGAAAAAGAAGTCTCGGGCGCATATCTGTACCAACATTTCAACATTCTCGCGCAGAGACGTGGCATTTTGTTCCCCCCCATAAGTTCAAGTGAAGAGCTCAGCACACTCACTCATCACGAGACGAGTACGGTCGCACGACTCGCTCAAGAAGTGCTCGACCACTCGGCCTCGCTTGTCGCAGCTCAGATCGCAGGGATTCTAGAATTTGCGAATCGAGATCTGCATTTTGTGATGCAAGGGAGTCTCTACTGGAAAGGAAATAATTATAAGGAGCACGTAGCGCATATGGTCAATCAGCTTGTTCCAGAACATCGCGTGTCATATGAGCAGGTCTTGCAGAGCGATTTTATGGGGGCGGCCAAGCTTATAGCTTAATAGTCATATGAGGACTGAGACACCAAGACTTCTCACTCCTGATCATTGCATTGTGATTCAACCATAAAGTACAATCGTATATATGTCCCCATCATCCAAAACGCACTCACTTACGGAAACAGCATATTCCCACGCAATTACGAATCTTCTTAAAAATCAAACTTCTCACGGCTTGGCGGCGGCGCGACCAACAAAAAACATGGAAAAAAAGGTATACACATCACTCTTCCCCCGAGATATTGGTGTCTCTACACTTGGCATGCTCGCATCCGATGACACAGAACTGATTGAGCTTGCGAAACGCTCATTAGCCAGTCTTGTTCCTTCGCAATCTAACAGGGGACAATTTCCTCAAAACTATGTCCCCGAAAGCAAAGAAATACACTGGTGGACACCGGGCACGATTGATGGCACGCTTTGGTGGTCCATCGCATTTCTCGAATATATCAAGAAAACGGAAGATCAAAAGTTCTATGAAACATATAAAACAAATCTCGATCGTGCATTCACATGGCTAACTTATCAGGATACAAACAATGATTCTTTACTCGAGCAAGGAGAAGCTTCAGGATGGGACGACGAGATGCCCCGGCAGGGGACGGTGTTGTATACCAATGCACTATGGTTCTGGCTCGTCAGACTTCGCATCGAGGTCGAAAAACGTGAAGATCTTACCACACTCAAACAACAGATATATGAGGGAGTCAATACTCTTCTGTGGGTTCACAAGGGAGATGATCGCGGCGATCACTATATACCTCAAAATGACTATACGAGATCTGCGGTTTATGCGAGCACGACGATCGAATACTCAAACACACAAGTCGTCTACACACCGTATTATCTTGGCTTCTCATCACATCGCTCGTATGAAATGCGTTGTGAAACGTATGGCAATATTCTCGCTTGTCTCACTGGTCTTGCAGATGAGGAAAAAGCACATCTCATCACCGATTTTATTGTGCGCTCGGGCACAAATCTCCCCTTTCCCGTGAAGGCTCTATACCCGCCAATTTACCCTGGGGAGTCTGATTGGAGACAGTATATGACAAAGGGGAGGCAAAATTATCCTTGGCAATATCACAACGGAGGGGTGTGGCCATATGTGGGTGGATTCTGGGTGGCGTGGCTCGCAACGTATGATACTGTGCTTGCCAAGTCCGAACTTGCAAGACTTGCCGAAGCGAATGCAGTGAATGATTGGGAGTTTAACGAGTATCTCCATGGACAGCATGGAACACCGATGGGTGCGCCATACCAGTCCTGGAATATGGCAATGTACATCAAAGCCTACAAAGCAGTGAACTCAAAGTAGCCATCTCAAGAAACTCAACTCTCACAGATTCTGTCTTCCTCAGATAATAGTTATGAATCATGTTCCATTGATCTCGCGGTGAAGAACGTGTAAAATACATGAACATGGGTTCATATAGTTGTTGCGCACAAAACACAAAGAGGTTCCGCAGTGTTGTCGCTCTATCTTCTATTCTCAAGTTAGTAGCAGAGGAAAGCAGGCTGCGACTGCTTTGTATAGTAAGTGGTGGTGAGCATTGTGTGTGTGAGATTATGGAACATGTTGATATGTCGCAGAGCCTTATCTCTCATCATCTGTCTGATCTTAAGTCAGCTGGTTTAGTGACAGATGAGAAACGGGGTCTTCGCGTATATTACCAGTTAACAAAAAGGGGCAAAAAAATTCTAAGCCTAATACAGGAGGTGTAGATTATGAAAATACAGATCCTTGGTTCAGGTTGTCCTACTTGTAAGAAACTTCATGAGCTTACTGCACGTGCTGCAGATGAGTTGGGAATACAAGATACGGTGCAGTACATAACAGGTGACGAAGGAATAGAAAAGATAGTTGAGATGGGGGTTATGAGTAGTCCTGTACTGGTAGTTGACGATGAACCGGTGATGGTTGGGTTTATCCCCGATATTGAACAAATCAAAAGATTATTAGCAAAATAACACCGTATGGACATATTTACTCCGATCCAAATATTTGCGGATATGGTGACATATGGGTGGCTCGGTATTGAAAAAGCAACGTATCTCGGGAATGCGGTGAATTTTTTTATCTATGACATCATCAAGATTGGCGTGCTCCTCCTTGTCATAAATTTCATAATGGCGATTATTCGCTATTATTTCCCGATTGAAAAGACGCGGAGCTTTCTTGCAAGGCGCAGATGGTATGGAATGAGCTACGTACTTGCTGCTATCTTGGGTATGGTAACGCCATTTTGTTCATGCTCATCCATCCCGTTGTTTATCGGTTTCCTAAGGGCTGGAATCCCACTGGGGGTTACATTCACATTCCTGATAAGTTCCCCGCTTATCAACGAATCTTCGTTATTTCTCTTTCCGGCATTGTTTGGAATGAAGGTCACTGTGTTGTATACCTTATTTGGTATTGTGGTTAGTATCTTTGGAGGAATGTTGATACAACGGTTGAAACTTGAAAAATATATTGAACCGTCATTGTCCCATGCCACAAACAAACAACAATTCATGAATGATCGGGGCTCCAACGGACAATCACTGAGAGTGAGACTTGCACTATGGTGGAAAGACGGGATAGGAATTACGCAAAAGATATATCCGTATGTTTTGCTAGGTGTCGCGGTAGGAGCCATCATCCATGGCTTTATCCCACAGCATCTACTCGAACACTATTTGGGAATACGTGCATGGTGGACAGTACCCGCAGCAACACTACTTGGTGTTCCGCTCTATGCAAACTCTGTGAGTATTGTCCCTGTTATGCAGGTATTAGTGGGGAAAGGAATTCCGATAGGAACAGTATTGGCCTTTATGACAGCAACCGTCACTTTATCAATTCCGGAGGCACTAATCTTAAGGAAAGCAATCAAGCCCCCATTACTTAGCATCTACTTTGGGGTAACTATTGGAGGAATAATACTGATGGGATATGTGTTTAATATGTTGTTCTAGATTTCTAACGTATGTTTGAAACTGGTGGAATATAATGAGGTCGCGCATTGTTTTCTCCAGATCACTGCGTTATTTGACCTTTGAGACTACCTGTTACTATGTATACATATGCATCATGTTATCTATGTCCCTGGATTAAACGATGGGAAAAAGGGATATGAACTTTTCATCAAATGGTGGAATATGTTCGGGGTGGTACCCCATGTACACAGGGTAGGCTGGCACGATGGTGAGATTGTTTTCGAACCGAAACTCAAGAGACTCGTCGCTGAGATTAACGAGTATTTATCCGATGGCGACAAAGTGTCGCTAGTGGGTGGGAGTGCCGGCGGGAGCGCAGTGCTCAATGCAATGCTCGAACAACCCAAAATCACTGCTGTTGTAAACCTTTGTGGTAGGCTCAAGGCGGGGAAGAATGTATTTCCCTCCCTGGAGTTAGCGGCAAGGAAAAGCCCCGCTTTTAAAGACTCTGTTTCATTGTTTGAGAAAAGAGAGCCCCAGATGACGATGGAACAAAGAAGAAAGGTTTTAACCTTATCACCCATCTGGGATGAAATAGTTCCCAAAAGTACAGTATCTTTAGATGGAGCAACTAACAAAATCCTTCCTTCAGTCGAACACATGCTAAGCGGCGT
>CAYUHI010000058.1:0-2833 GCA_964444485.1 uncultured Gammaproteobacteria bacterium
CCGCATACAGCTTTTTCACATACTCCCCCTTCACCCATCCTTCTTGTCCGTCGGTGAGCTTGATCTTGACCCACCCTTCACTCTCCTCTATGTATGAATATACTTCACCTGGTTTGACTTGAGATATCTCTTTCGAATTCAACGTATTGCTTTCCCGTACACGCAGAAATCCTGTCGGGGTGTCGGCGATCTCCACCTTCTCTACCTTGGGGAGAGGTGTTGGGGTAGGCTCTGCTTTGGATATCTCGGGGAGTGTCCCACTCCGACTTGCCTCAAAAGCTCTGCCAAATTCGTATTTTTTATCGAAGTCAATATCGAGTCCCAGTTGGAAATGTGCTACTGTCGTATATCCTCCCGACACCACCCGCACCTTGGCGGTTCTTCTGCGGAACTTTGGCAAATATACTGAGATCTCATGCAAGCCCACTGGTACTCGCTTCACGAGATAGGTGCTCACCCCCATATCTTGACCATCGTAGGAGACAATGGCACCGTCAGGCTCTGTCTCTACCTGTATTTCCCCAAAACCAGAGTCGACAATGTTAGGAGATCTTTGAATAGTCAGCGTCTCACCTGCAGACTCTACTTCTGTGTTGCGGAGTTCACGCCTGATGAAAGTATATTGGTATGCACTCACCGTGGTTTTACCTTGCCACGTGACGCCAGAGGTCTCGGTGATATTTGGGTCAGCAGCAATGGGGATGAGTTTCACAGTGTATGTACCGGGCTTGAGGCTTTGATTGAAGGGGGTTCTCCCTACTGCACGGCTATCAATAAACACTGTCGCATCGGGTGTTGAATAGATCTGGAGATGGCCCACTCTGCTGTCTGATCCATCGAAAAAATATACTTTCGCTATGATTCCTCCTCCGGCGATAAGTATGAGAAACAGGAGATAGAGCAGCTTTTTCTTCATAGGAGGACATTGTAGCAGGACGATTCATTGTTCACCATTTCATTTCATCATCTATAATACATACCATGTTTAGGCAACAAATTCACAAACTGCTCACTACTGCTACGCGTTCCCTAGACATTCCCCCAGATTCAGTCCACATAGATGTACCGACAGAAATATCATTTGGTGATTACTCCACAAACGTCGCGCTTCTGCAAGCAAAAACGCTGGGGACACATCCCATGGAACTCGCGCAGAAGATCATTGCTGCAATCCCACCAAACAACCTCATCGAGAAGGCTCAGGCGGTAAAGCCTGGATTTGTGAATGTATTTCTCAAACAACATAACTTACTGCGGGCGATCCAACAAACTTCACACAATCAGGCTGAAGTGACGTCTGGACTTGCCGGAAAATCTATCACCGTAGAGTTCACCGATCCCAACCCGTTCAAAGAGTTTCATATCGGCCACCTCTACTCCAATACCGCAGGAGAGTCGATCTCACGGTTACTCGAAGCCGTGGGTGCCAAAGTTCGTCGGGTGAACTATCAGGGCGATGTGGGGATTCACGTTGCATGCAGCGTGTGGGGGATGATACAGAAAGTTCAAAATGAAAAGTACAAAATGCAAAATATACAGGACTACACCAATTTGGATGGGATTGAAAAGTTACCACTTGGGGAAAGGGTGAGGTGGATGGGCCAGTGTTATGCGCTTGGTGCGACGGCATACAAAGAAGATGAGTCAATTAAGAAAGATATTCAAGCTCTGAACGCTCAGATCTTCCTCGCCGCTCAGACGATGTGGCGACGTGAACGCCCAGACTTCACCACTCACATAAACTTTACAAGACTTATCACCCGCGAAGTATATCCGCAGGATCTCGTACAAGAATTTTATGAGAAAGGACGAAAGTGGACACTTGATTACTTCGAGACTATCTACCAGAGGATGGGTACACACTACGCATCGAAGGTCGACTACTATTTTGAGAGTCGTATCGGTGAACTAGGGTACCAACTGGTGTCCTCGCATATAGACGATGGAGTTTTTGAGAAAAGTGATGGAGCTGTTGTGTTCAAGGGGGAGAAGTACGGGCTCCATACCCGCGTGTTTATTAACTCACTCGGACTCCCTACCTATGAAGCCAAAGAGATGGGGCTGAATCCCACCAAGTACAGCGATCATCCCTTCGATATCTCGCTTATCATCACTGCAGATGAGATTGAGGAATATTTCAAAGTTGTTCTGAAGGCGCTCAGTTTCGTCGCTCCAGAAGTCGCGTCACGAACTAAACACCTCCCCCATGGGGTGGTGAAATTGCCCGGGGGTAAGATGTCATCCCGTACAGGCAAGATCGTGAGCGGTGAAGCACTGCTTGACGAAGTGCGCAACAGACTCCACACGAAAGTCATGGAGAGCAAACGGCTTGAGAATCATGATCTCGACGTGACGGTAGAGAAGCTCGCAGTCGCTGCAGTCAAGTACTCATTCCTCCGCTCCAACCTGGGGAAAGACGTAGTGTTTAATTTCGAAGAATCACTTTCGTTTGAGGGGAACTCCGGACCCTATCTCCTCTACACCATCGTGCGGTGCCGCAGCATCCTCACCAAAGCAGGTATCCAAAACACAGATACACAACTTAATTTAGAATTTAGAATTTCGGATTTAGAGTTTGACATAGTTATCCTCCGTCTGCTCATCCACTTCCCCGATGTGGTCGCAAGCGCTGCGGAGCAATATGCACCGCATATGGTATGCACCTACCTGTACAGACTTGCACAAGAGTTTAATGCGTATTATGACAAAGCACCGATACTCAAGGCCGAAGGCGACCTGCGTGCACTGCGCCTCCTCATAGTGCAGACCTTGGCAGACACCCTCACGCGCGGCACACATATGCTGGGCTTCGAAACAGTGGAGAGGATGTAGA
>CAYUHI010000058.1:2933-4232 GCA_964444485.1 uncultured Gammaproteobacteria bacterium
AAATTGGAAATTGAATCTTGAAAATTCGTTCTGTTCTCTTTCCTGTATAATCTCCCCATGTCATTCTTCATATGCTCAAACTGCGGATTCGGATCTGCGACATTCATCGGCCGATGCCCCGACTGCGGCGAGTGGAATACCCTCAAGCAAGCACGCGGTATCGAGGAAAAGTCACAACGCAAGTCAGACAAGACCTCCGATTTTACCACATCTAAGTTCCAAGATCTACCCACAAATGCCAAGGCCAAAGAAAGGCTGCCTACCCACATCCACGAGTTCGATCGCGTCATCGGGCAGGGTTTCGTACCTGGCCAGGTGGTCTTACTCACGGGTGAGCCAGGTATAGGTAAGTCTACCCTCCTTTTGCAGGCACTGCAGCACATAAAGGCTCTCTATATCTCCGGAGAGGAGTCAGCCAGTCAGATTAAGCATCGTGCAGACCGTCTCAAGTCGAGTCTAGACGACTGTACATTCTCAGACACACTACAGATAGAGGGGATCATCGCCGGTGTGGAAGCGATGACACCAAAACCAGATATCGTAGTCATAGACTCAATACAGATGCTCTACTCCAAACTACAGGAAAGCGCACCTGGCTCAGTTGCACAACTACGCGAATGCGTACTTCAGCTTGTGCGGCTCGCCAAGCAGGAGCACATCGCCATGATACTCATTGGTCATGTAACCAAAGACGGAGACATCGCAGGACCCAAGATAGTAGAGCACATGGTAGACACCGTGCTATCGTTTGAGGGCGAGAAGATCTCACACTTTCGAATACTTCGTGCGAATAAGAATCGCTTCGGCTCTACCGATGAGATTGGGATATTCGAGATGACAGGAGTAGGACTTGCCGAAGTAGACAATCCACTCGCATTTGTGAATCAGGGCGAAACTGACAGCGGCAAGAACGTCCCCGGGAGGTCCATAGCAGGAGTTATGGAAGGTAAGCGTCCGCTCTTCTTCGAAGTCCAATCCCTCGCTTCCAAGACCACGCTTCCCATGCCCCGTAGAGTCGTCAGTGGCATAGACTACAATAAAGTTCTCCTCCTTCTTGCTGTCATACGGCGCCATCTAGGGATACATCTGGACGCGTATGATATCTATGTGAATGTAGCAGGTGGGGTGGATATTAAGTCGCCGGCCGCAGATCTTGCAGTCATCGCATCCATTATCTCCTCTGTCAAAGATATTGCACTTCCATCAGATTCAGTGTTTATTGGTGAAGTGGGTCTTCTCGGCGAGATACGCAAAGTAGCAGGGCTTGATAAAGTCATCACAGAAGCAAAAAGGATCGGG
>CAYUHI010000058.1:4332-5550 GCA_964444485.1 uncultured Gammaproteobacteria bacterium
TTACTGCGTCGCTCTCCCCACATACTCCCCTGTCTCGGGGTTTATCGTCACGATCTCCCCTGCTTTTACAAATAAAGGAACCATCACGGTAGCTCCTGTCTCGGTGGTGGCTGGTTTGCGGGCATTGGTAACAGTGTCGCCTTTTACGGCATTTTCTGTCTCGACCACTTTGAGCCGCACAGTAAGAGGCGCGCGTACCGACAGCGCCTTATCTTCGTGCATAAAGACGAAAAGCTTGTCTCCCTCTTTGAGATATTGAGAGAACCCCTCTGCCATACTCAGTGGAACCGTGACTTGATCGTAAGTCTGCTCATTCATGAAATGCATATTGTCTGAGTCTTTGTACATGAACTGCATCTCGATACTGTTCACTTCGACTGTCTCAACGGACTCATTGGATTTGAACGCGTAGTCTACGGTTTTTAGGGTCTGCACGTTTTTCAGTTTCGTGTGCATGAGTGCTGAACCCTTGCCAGGCGAGTAGAACTCTGCTTTTACTATTTGGCAAATATTCCCCTGGTACAGGATAAATTCTCCACGTTTGAGTGCCCCTGCGTATGTTTTCATAGACTATATTTTACCAGACATACCTGCTTTATGGCCAATATAAAAATATTTATTCGTCACAACATATATCATGGTGAGCTTGTCGAATCCATGACATCGCTTCGAAAAACCCTTCGATAGGTTCCGAATGTATTGAGAATGCACGACGAAGTCGGCACTCAGGGTGACACAACATTCTCACTCTATCTCTTTCTGTAGATCCTCAAGTAGCTTCTTCGCTTTCGCAGATATTTTATGCGGGACATGCACTCGATAGGTCACATAGAAATCTCCCCACTGGTTGCGATTCGGATATGGTATCCCTTTGCCTGAGAGACGGACCACCGTGCCGGATTGTGTCCCTCCTCGCACCTTGAGATCTATATGTCCCTCAACCAGTGGCACCCGTACAACACCCCCCAGTACTGCAGTCGTGAAGGGGATATCCATCACATAGTGTAGATCCTGTCCCTCCCGTTTGAAGAACGCGTGAGGCTTCACATGCACGACGACATCAAACTCGCTAAACCGAATTCTTGTTCCATCATCCACCCCCGCAGGTATCTTTATCTCTTTTGAGTGGCCACCGATCACTGTCTGTTTGGTGACTCCACGCACAGCTTCTTCAAATGTGAGAGACATCTCATACACACTCCTGCGCTGGCGTGTCCT
>CAYUHI010000059.1:0-5479 GCA_964444485.1 uncultured Gammaproteobacteria bacterium
GGAAAATGATGGAGGATGGTCGAAATACGACGAGGAGCGCTTATTGTGGTTGCATGTCTGTGCCATGAGGGAGCACAGACGACGAGTTTGGATACCAGATAGGGATATTTTGCTGCAAGAGTTAGGGCGATTGCACCACCGAAAGAATGACCAATAACTGAGATGGGTGTCGTCATGCCAGTTTGTTCAATAAAGGTTTTGATGAGACCTCCGTACTCAAACACTCCCCAGGTGGGCGGTGGATTTTCACTTTTCCCAAAACCCGGCAAGTCGATAAGATATACACTGCAATTTTGTTTCAATTCTTGGGCGAGCAGCATGAGACTACTTGAAGACCCACCCCAGCCATGGATACACAGGACAGGGGTACCCTCCCCTACTATCTTGTAATGAAGGTTTACTCCAGATACTTTGAGCATCATGGGCGGACTCTAATTTTTTGCGTAGTCAATGATAATTTGTTTAAATTCTTGAAACGTCCCAAAACCCTTAATCTTCTCGCCGTCTATGAAGAAGGTCGGCGTGGCATCTATCTTCACAGCTTCACCTGAAGATACGTCTGCAATGATCTTTGCACTCACCGCATCGGAATCGATGTCTGTATTGAACTTCGTGGTATTAAGTCCTAGCTCCTTGGCGATATTCACAAAGAATTCTCGTGCCTTATCACTCTCAGCCCAATCTGTCTGAGTGGCGAAAGCACGGTCAACAAACTCATAAAATTTATTTTGCATTGCAGCAGCTTCTGCCGACCTAGCCGCAAGTTCAGCATTTTTGTGAATCCCAGTCAGAGGGAAGTTCCGATATACGAAACTATACCGCTCACTCATGATCTTGCCAAAATTCACATCTTTTTTCTTCTCTTGGCTGAGGTATTCGTGGAATGACCTGCATGCGGGGCACTGGAGATCGCTATATTCGATGATGATGTGCTTACCCGTGCCGAGTACATGATCTGTTAATTTTCCAGATCCAGTTGCCTCTGTGGGCCGGACTTGTGTCATCTCAGGGTAGATGGTCTGCTCCGATTTGTTTGTCATGAGATATGCCACAACAACAAACGCTATAACGGCTACGGTTGAGATTATGACGAGCTTTGTGTTCATATAGGAATATTGTACACGAGAAAGCCATAAAAAAGGCAAATGTCAAAGCTCAAATGTCAAATGAAGTCCTCAGCCATAGGCTGATCCGTCTTGGGCGGAAAAATTCAAAGAGAAAGAATCTGAGAGATCCCTCCGCGGAGCCTACACTGAGCAAGGTCGACGTGGTCAGAATGACAAATACCTCAACGCTCTGCGTCGAGGACTGTCATTCTGGAGCGAATCCGCCGAGTCGGCGGAGAAGCGATAGAATCTAGGGTAAAAGATCCTATCGTCGCTCTGCTCCTCCAGGATGACAATGTATAATGGTTCGATTATGCCGCAGATTCATGTGCAAAATCTCACTAAGTATTTTTCTGTCCGTGAAAGAATGACAGGGACCCCATCAATCTTTAGGTCGGTGAAACATGTTCTTTTTCCTCACTACATCGATAGAAAGGCAGTAGATGGAGTCTCCTTTGATATCTCACAGGGAGAGCTTGTGGGATTCATAGGACCAAACGGAGCGGGGAAAACAACCACCCTAAAGATGCTTTCAGGTCTTCTCCACCCCACTTCAGGCAACGTGCGGGTGCTGGGGTATGAGCCGTTTGTCCGCAATCATGCATTTCTCCGCCAGATATCTCTTGTGATGGGTCAGAAACAGCAACTCTGGTGGGAGCTTCCGGTGAACGACTCCTTTTTGCTCAATAAAGAAGTGTATGATGTTCCAACCTCGCAATATACTAAAACTCTCGAGGAGCTTGTGAATATATTTGAAGTTGAGGGTATCATTCACTTACCGCCTCGTATGCTCTCATTGGGTCAACGCATGAAGTGTGAACTTATCGCAGCCCTTCTGCACAGTCCGAAAGTGCTTTTTCTCGATGAACCAACCATAGGACTTGATGTAGTGATGCAACAGCACCTGCGCGATTTTGTCGCTCGTTACAATAAAAAGTTTGGTGCCACTATCATTCTTACGAGTCATTATATGAACGATGTAAAACAACTGTGTGAACGAGTTATTATGATAAATCAGGGGAAGCTTGTGTATGACGGCAAGCTTACAGAGCTCACCCATAAGTATGCTGACTACAAAGTACTTTCAATAGTATTCCAAACCCCGGTGAGTCGACACACCGCAGAGAGATTTGGAGAAATCGAACTGTTTGAAGATAGCTATGTGCGGATCCGAGTAGACACGAAAGATGTGCAAGAGGTCACTAGAAAGATACTGGGAGATTTTCCTGTAGAGGACATCAATATTCAGGAACCTGAGATAGAAGAAGTGATTCGTGCGATTTTCACTTCCTAACATTATGCGAGCTATACGCCTATCACTTCTGTCCTTGCGGAAACTCGGCTACATCAAATCACGCTGTGTCGTATTTTTTATTATGTCGATCTTTGTACCAGGTATCATTTGTCTATATTGGCTCGTTGCTCTGCGTGACAATCCAGATTTGGCAAAAGTGTTTACTCCTACAAAAGTGGTCACGTACTACATCACCATCATTGTCTTGAACTCCCTTCTGGTGACACATCGGAAAGAGTGGATCATGGAGTATGATATTCAAAATGGTGGCCTTTCTGCACACCTCTTAAGACCATACTCTTATTATTGGCAGAACCTTATCATTTCAGAACTGCCCTACAGACTGTTGCAGGCGTTTTACGGAATCATCGTGATTGCTGTTGTTGTTATATGCTTTCCGCAGATATATGTGCTGAGTCTTCATACAGGAACTCTTCCTCTTGCGGTTCTCTCCGGCATTATGGGATTTTTTATCTGTGCGAATCTCGAAATGATACTTGGGATTATGACATTTTGGTTTTATGATATGAGGCTTCTTTACAATGCATATGATGTTTTTTCCATCATTCTCACGGGAATTAATATGCCTCTATATTTATACCCTCATTTTTTTGAACAAATAGCCCATCTTACGCCGTTCCCTTCTATCATCTATATTCCGACACTCATCCTCACCGAACAAGCGACGCGAGGCAGTGTGCCTACGCTCCTTGTGCAACAGGTGGTGTGGCTTGTACTGACGACCACAATTTATAAAATCGTATGGAAGATGGGGATCAAACAATTTACCGCATCAGGAAGTTGACTTATGAATACAGTCAAACGATATATTCGTCTATATAAACAGTATTTTCGTATAGCAATGAAGATAGTCCTTCTTTTCAGGGTGAATGCGTTTGGATTGGTCATAGCGACAGTCTTGTGGAGCTTTCTCAACATATCGACTATTATCCTGACGACGCGTCATATCACTACAGTTTTTGGGTATACCGCTGATGAACTTGTGGCAATTGGTGCAATACAGGTAATATTCTTGGGGATATTTCATGCATTATTCACAAAAAATATCGAAAATTTACCTGAGATAATTAACAAAGGGAAACTTGACATGATGCTTCTGCGCCCCGTCGACGATCAGTTCAGCGTCTCTCTCACAAGTATGCGTCCGATCGCGCTCATTAGAGTGTTTATTGGTATCGGAATGATTACATACCTTATAGCATCAGAACGGTTGGTAGCTCCGACTTTGTGGGGGGTTGTCCTCTTTATATTTTTGCTTATGGCGAGCGAACTGCTCATATACAGCATTTGGTATATTGTTGCCACGAGTCTCATATGGTTCCCGACCATGACCAACATTGTTGAACTCTTGTATTTGGTAAATGTCACCTCACGCTATCCATATGATTTCTTCAAGGAAATTGCGTGGTGGGTGGCACTTCTTACTTTCCCCTTCTCTATCGCTCTCGTTGTTCCACTCCATGCATTCATGGGTAAGGGAAACTTCGGTGAATATCTCGCTCTCATTATTACTTCGGCGGTATTTTTTGCTGCTGCCCGGATATTCTGGCGATTCTCTCTTCGTCACTACACGAGTGCAAGCACTTGAAAAATATCACACATTATTGTCCTGACAGTGGTGTCAGGCTTACGATATTCAAAAACCCCCACAGCTGAGAAAATACAATTCTCTTAGCGTGGGGGAATATGTTCAGGATATTATTTCATCTTGTCATAGTCAGCTTTACTGACGAATTTTGTCAGATTGCGACCATCTGATGTCTTTGCGCGAAGGGCATACCGTACTTGGGTTTTGCCATCTTTTGTCTCGCGCTTGTATTCAACTGTTTCTACATTTTTCTCATCGATTTGTACTTCTTTGCGAAGCTTAACATCGTAAAATTTTACTGCCATAGTTGTTATTCACCTCCTTTTCTCGCTCATTGTAAGCTCAAGTGAGTTCAGAAGTCAAGCGTGAATACGCTCAACAAGTCAACAGTCGTCAGTCATCAGTCGACAGAGAAGGCCTTTGTGTGTGCGAAGCAGAGAGTCTAGAGCCTCATGATGAGTATTCTCGGGGTTAAAAGATGTTCTTGTTTCAGGACGTTGTATCGGTATGGAGGTAGTCGAGAAGATGCATGATGTCTTGTGAGCTTCCAATGTACAGAGGTACACGTTCGTGGATCTGAGTTGGATCAATATTGAGAATATCCTTTTCCCCATTTGTTGCGCAGCCGCCTGCTTGTGTGATAATAAAAGCCATAGGATTCGCTTCAAAAAGCAGTCGAAGCTTCCCGTTTGGATTTTTCTCATCGGGTGGATATAGGAATACACCGCCATAGAGCAGATTGCGGTGAAAATCGGACACGAGTGAACCGATATATCGAGCTTTATGGGGCTTTTTGTAACTCTTGAGGCCCTTTTTCAGGTTCTGCACATACTCTGATATCTCTGGCTTCCACAGTGCCGAGTATCCTTCGTTAACACTGTATACTTTGCCCTGATCGGGAATTTTAAGGGCCGGATGAGAAAGGATGAACTCGCCGATCGAAGGATCGAGGGTGAAACAATTCACCCCATGCCCAGTGGTATATACAAACACAGTACTTGATCCATACAGAATATATCCTGCACAAACCTGTCTTGATCCCTTCTGGAGAAAATCAACAGTCGATACGGAGGTAGTGTCACTGACCTTTCGATAAATTGAGAAGATAGTACCGACACTCACATTTGCATCAATATTTGAAGATCCATCGAGAGGATCGATACACACGACATATTTGGCCTCAGGAGTATTTTTGGAAAAGTCCAAGATATCATCATTTTCCTCTGAGGCGAGCGCTGCTACATGGTGACCACGCCTGAGTATTTTAATCAATATGTCGTTTGCATACTCGTCAAGCTTCTGGACATCTTCTCCTTGTACATTTATTTTCCCCGTGAGGCCGAGTACATCGATAAGACCTGCTTTGTTTATCTCTCGTGAAATGATTTTTGCACCAAACGCAATCTCTGTGAGGATGCTCGAAAGTTCCCCCGTCGCCTTCCCATGGGCCGACTGCTGTGCAAGTATAAA
>CAYUHI010000060.1:0-5476 GCA_964444485.1 uncultured Gammaproteobacteria bacterium
GGGAGTGCATCTCTCATATAGGACTCCACTGCATTGGCGAATGCATGAATTTGCTTTGTATTCTCACTGTGGTATTCGAATACGAGCTCATCGTGAATCTGCATAATAAGGTCAGCATCGGGATACTTGGGAAGTACATGGTCAGCGATCGCAACCATCGCCTTTTTTGTCATATCAGCAGCAGACCCTTGGATAGGAAAATTTTTTAGGACTCTTTCTTGTGCTTGGGTGAGATATTTGACAGGCTTGCCGTATGGCAGTCCTGGTACCCCCCGCCTTCGTCCAGACATTGTCTCGACATATCCATGTAACTTAGCAAATGTGAGTAGGTTGTCAAAATACTGTTTTACGCCAGCATACGTCGTATAGTACGCATCCATGATGTGTGCACATTCCTCTACAGATCTGCCAAGCTGTACACTCAGTCCATATGGACTCTGTCCGTAGATAATCCCAAAATTTAGAGTTTTTCCAATATCTCTGTATTCTTTTGTTACCTTATCCTCAGGTATGCCAAATATTTGGGCAGCCGTGATCTTGTGCACGTCATGACCACGCGCAAATGCATCTTGGAGTTTGGCATCGTGAGACAAGTGTGCGAGGATACGGAGTTCCTGCTGCGAGTAGTCAAATGCAACAAGCACAGACCCAGGTGGTGCGATGAACGTGCTGCGAATCATATCGCCATATGGCGGGCCGATGGGGGTACTTTGGATGTTGGGGTTGTGACTGGCGAGTCTTCCGGTCGCTGCAGACATAAGGTCGTACTGTGGATGAATACGGCCGAGCACATCAATTTTTGCAAGAACTGCGTCTATATATGTGGTGATAATTTTATCCACTGCACGAAAATCGAGGATATCTTGCACCACAGGATACTTCGGTGCAAGCAAAGTGAGATCCCAAACATTTGTACTATATTGGCCTGTCTTTGTCTTGGGGAGCTTAACCTTCAATATTTCTACAAGCGCTTCCCCAAGTTGTTTGGGAGAGTTGGTATTTATTGGGCCGAGTCGATCGGTTATTCGTTTCATTACTAGGTCGCGCTTTTTGGTGAGATCTTCTCGTATATCTTTTAGTGTTTCGTGATCAATAAGCACACCATGCGACTGCATCCTTTCGACAATAGAACTTATCGGTAGATCAACGGCTTTGTAAAGCATATTCATGTCAGGAAGTTTAGCGAATTCTCGTTCCTGTGCTTTTCGCACCTCGTCAAGTGAGTCGACCTTGTAGTGCGCGAGAAGCTCCGCTTCGGTGAAGCGCACTCCCCCACTCAATATAAACGCAGCTAGCGTGTGATTCCAGTGCATGACCTATTGTAGCAATAAAATGCGAATAGCGAAAAGCTAATAGCGAATAGATAATTTGACATATTTTTCTTCACCTGTTATTCTTCTTCAGACCAAAAAAATCGGTATGACAAAAAAGACCAATCCATTCTTTTTACACGACGTACTGTCTCTTGAACAATACACATCTTCCGATCTTCTTCTTCTTTTCAGACGAACAGACGCTATCCGCAAGCTCATCGAATCGGGGAAATCCCCAAATTATCTGCGTGGCAAGCTTGCAACACTCATGTTCTATGAGCCGTCATCCCGAACTTTCAGTTCATTTGCAGCTGCAATAAAGAAACTCGGAGGTCAGACAATCGAATACCAAAATCCTACCCAAACATCATCTGCCGTGAAAGGCGAAACTATAGAAGATAGCACTAAGGTTTTTGAAGCATATAGCGATGTCATCATCATGAGGCATCCCGTAGAGGGCACTGCAAAAAAGGCGGCTGACGCTGCCAAAAAGGTCCCACTCATCAATGCAGGTGATGGGCCAGGAGAACACCCTACCCAGGCATTTCTTGACCTCTACACCATGTCCAGATGTCACGGTAGCCTGAATAATCTCAAAATATTACTCGCAGGTGACTTACTGTATGGCAGGACGGTGCATTCACTGATGAAAGGGCTTGCTCTTTTCAAGGGTGTAGTCGTATATCTTATGTCCCCTCCTCGTCTGCGTATGCCGCAAGAGATTCAGAGATATACGACTCATAAGGGAATGAAGATTATGGAAATACATTCACCCAAAGATATCCCAAAAGATTGTGATATTTGGTATTGGACACGGGTACAAAAAGAACGTTTTACCAGTCATTCAGAATATGAAAAAGTAAAGCTTGCTTTCGTGCTTACGAAAAAACTGATAAGCGACAAAGCAGCTCCACACACCTATTTTATGCATCCTCTGCCTCGAGTCGGAGAGATTGAAACTGCCGTAGATGTCGATCCGAGAGCTCTTTACCTTAATGAACAGGTGAAAAATGGGATGTATGTACGCATGGCACTGCTAACACTTGTGCTGAATCCCAAAGGGTAATATTATGCAACCCACCAGGGCATACCTAACTTTGTCTGACGGAACGCAGTATGAGGGGGTTTCGTTTGGTGCACACACCAACATTGCAGGAGAAGTCGCGTTTACTACCGGTATGACAGGATATACAGAGAGTCTCACAGACCCCTCATATAAAGGTCAAATACTTATCTTCTCGTATCCGCTCATGGGTAACTATGGAGTCCAACCGAAGCATGCTTGGGAGTCAGGTAAGATGCAAACTGCAGGAATAATAGTATCCACCTACAATGAGACACCTTCCCACTCGTCAAGTAACACTCCCCTTGCATCTTGGCTCTTGCAAGAAAATATCCCCGCGATACAGATCAGAGACACGCGTGCCATCATACAAAGAATCAGAGACCACGGAGCAATGCTGGCAACCTTAACACATGGTAGAGGTAAGCTCGAAATGCATGATCCAAATACTGAGAATCTCGCTGCGCAGGTTTCAACTCTTAAAATGTATATCGAAGGAACCGGAAAACACAAAATATTAGTGATAGATTGTGGGGTCAAACGCAATATCCAGAGATGTCTTCTTTCTCGTGATGTAACGCTCATTACTGTTCCATATAACTTTGATCCTTTCAAAAGCAATATAGATTTTGACGGGTTACTTGTTTCCAACGGCCCTGGAGACCCCAAACAAGTTACAGAGACTATACATATAGTGAGAAGTGCGATCCAACGAAAAATCCCAACCCTTGGCATATGTCTGGGGAATCAGATACTGGCTCTTGCTGCAGGGGGAGACACCTATAAACTCAAGTTTGGACACAGAGGTCAAAACCAGCCGTGCGTCTTGGATGGTACAAAAAAGTGTTATTTAACCACACAAAATCATGGGTTTGCAGTTGGGAAAATTCCGAAGGGGTTTGGGCCTTGGTTCACCAATGCAAATGATGGGACAAACGAGGGAATCATTCATGATAAGTTACCGTTTATGTCAGTGCAATTTCACCCGGAAGCAAACCCAGGTCCGACTGATACTGAGTGGATATTTGATGAGTTTATAAAAAGAATATAAACGGTAAAGTACATTTTTCTTGTCACACTGAGCTTGACGAAGTGTGTCATGTTTCGTCAGGCTCAACATGACAATATATACATCTATGAAAGAAATTAAAAAAGTCCTTATCCTTGGGTCAGGAGCGCTCAAGATCGGCGAGGCGGGTGAGTTTGATTATTCGGGCTCTCAAGCTATCAAAGCTCTCAAAGAGGAAGGAATACATACTGTACTCATAAACCCCAATATTGCGACAGTACAAACCTCAGAATTATTTGCAGATACTGTGTACTTCCTACCGGTCACCGAAGACTTTGTGGAAAAAGTGATTCAAAAAGAAAAACCCGATGCTATCTTGCTCTCTTTTGGAGGGCAGACGGCACTGAACTGTGGTGTTGGACTCTATAACAGTGGTGTATTGCACAAGTATGCAGTACAAATACTCGGGACACCTATTTCTGCAGTTATGCTATCTGAAGATAGAGATAACTTTGCTCAACATCTACGGAAACTGAATATTCCAACGCCGGCAAGCATCGCAGTTACTACGTTGGCTAATGCTAGGAAAGCTGCCTCTACCATAGGATATCCCCTCATGATTCGTGCAGCATACTCGCTCGGGGGTTTGAATTCGGGTGTGGTACGAAATAACAAAGAGTTTGAAAAACGGGCTACTCAAGCGCTTGCAGTTTCACCTCAGATACTTATCGAGAAGTATCTCCATCACTACAAAGAGGTTGAATATGAAATCGTACGCGATTCTTACGATAATTGTATAGCAGTATGCAACATGGAAAATATGGATCCAATCGGTATTCACACAGGTGAGTCGATAGTCGTTGCTCCGAGTCAAACGCTGACCAATACCGAATATCATTTGTTGCGTGCAAAGGCGATTGAGATAGCAAGAAGTCTTAAAATCGTTGGTGAATGTAATGTTCAGTTTGCGCTAAGTCCTAACAAATCTCTCGATTATTATGTGATAGAACTCAATGCCAGGTTGTCTCGGTCATCTGCGCTTGCATCCAAAGCAACGGGGTATCCTCTAGCGTATGTGGCTGCCAAATTGGCACTCGGCAAGGCTCTTGCTGAAGTGCCTAATCAAGTCACAAAAGTGACCAAATCGTTTTTCGAACCATCACTTGACTATATAGTAGTGAAAGTTCCACGGTGGGATATCGAAAAATTTTTAGGTGCCCACGAAGATATCGGAACCAGCATGAAATCTGTGGGAGAGGTAATGGCGATAGGGAGGAGTTTTGAAGAGGCCATTCAAAAAGCAGTGCGCATGCTTGAGATTGGTGCAGAAGGAATACTTCACAATGGTTTTCGGAGCAGACAAGAACTTCTTCATTATGTTAAAAGACCCACTTACCGCAGACTCTTTGCCTTAGCTCACGCTATACAGCAAGGCATCTCACTTGCATATTTGCATAAGGTGAGTGGTATTGATATGTGGTTTCTGTACCGGATAGAGTCTATTGTTGCAGTACTTCGTAAGAAGGGAGCACTCACCCCTCAACATCTCGCTCTCCTTAAGCAGCTGGGTTTTGCAGATAGCACCATTGCTCGGATTTTCGACAAAACAGAAACCCAAATACGTGCTATGCGCAAGAAACATGGAATCACCCCGTCTTTTTTTCAGATTGATACCCTTGCGGGCGAAGTACCGGCACAGACAAATTACCTATATGCTACCTACAACGGAGGTCATCATGATGTGAGTCCCCTGGGTAATGCCGGAATTATAGTGCTTGGCTCTGGACCCTACCGTATCGGGTCATCGGTAGAGTTTGATTGGTGTTGTGTGAATACTGCCATTGCAATGCAAAGACATAAGAAAAAATCTATCATCGTGAACTGTAACCCTGAAACAGTCTCGACGGACTATGATATGTCGGACAGACTCTACTTCGAAGAAGTGTCTTTCGAAAGAGTACTAGATATTTGGGAATTTGAGCATGCCCAAGGGGTAGTAACCTCTGTGGGTGGTCAGACTCCCAACAACCTTGCATACAAGCTTAGTCGATGTGGAGTGCATATACTGGGAACTTCGGCAAAACATATCCA
>CAYUHI010000061.1:0-5470 GCA_964444485.1 uncultured Gammaproteobacteria bacterium
CCAATTATAATAAGTCAAAATGCGTTTGTGAACAGAGAATCTTGCGTAAGATATATGAAGAAACTGAAATATTCCTGAAGTGACTGTTATTTGGTCAGAAGTTCAAAGGCTTTCTCCAGTTGTTTGTCATTTTGCTGTGCATTCACGGTGTTATTTGTGTCTATATCGGGGTTCTCGATCGTTATGTCTGGCTTGATCCCCTTGCCGTTTATCCACTCACCATTGGGGAGGATCCATTTGGCGACAGTCACATGCATACCGGATCCGTTACTCAGGTCAAATGTGCCTTGTACAGAGCCCTTTCCAAATGACTTTTCCCCCACAAGGGTAGCCCGTTTATGGTCTCGAAGAGTGCCCGCTAATATCTCTGATGCCGATGCGGATCCTTTGTCGATAAGTACTACGACTGGTACTTCATTTAGTCTTGGGAGATGAGTAACGGTATACTCTATGGTATCTTCTATACCCACCTGTTTCACAACAAGTGTGCCCATCGGGAGAAAATCTCCGGCCATATATACGCAGGCGTCAAGGAGCCCTCCCGGATTGCCTCGCATATCAAGAATCAGTCCTTTAATTTCTCCTTTGCCATACTTTTGTGCAAGTTCCGGGACCACGTTGTCCCATTCCTCTTTCACATTTGTTCCGAATTGAGAAAGTTTGAGGTGTGCAATTTTTCTATCGTATGTTACTTCCACCGAATCCACCTGTATTTGTGCACGCTTAATGGTTACTGAAAATTCTTTCCCATTCCGCTCAAGCGTGAGCTTTACGTCGGTACCGGCCTGGCCCCGGATTTTTGTAACAACCTCAGTTAAGGTCATTCCTTTTGTGGGTTTATCATCAACTGCTGTTATGACATCACCCGCTTTGACTCCTGCCCGAATCGCCGGTGAATTGCGAATTGGGGCTATTACAAGGATGCGACCGTCTTTGGTCCCCAGCTGAGCACCAATACCCTCAAACTTGCCCCCGAGTGAATCTTTGGATTGCTTATTTTCGGTGGGGGTGAGGAAAAAGGTATAGGGATCTTCGGCAGACGCAATGAGTCCTTTAACTGCATTGTAGACCATCTTATTCGTGTCTAACTTCGCGCGGTCTACAAATCGTTTCTCAAAAATATCCCATGCCTCCCAAAATATTCCAAAATCAACGTCCTTTTCGTTGTTATTAAGAATCTGCTTTTGCTCACTATTTGGCTGGGTAGAAGTGAAGGTATCTTTTGCGTTATTCTGGATGACTTTGCCAATGTTGCGTTCGCGAATACTACTGAGTGTTTTGTACTCACCTGCCCGATATCCAACGATCAAAAGAAAGGCGCACAAGGCGCCATACATGATGTAGGATATAATAGTTTGACGTTTCATTGGTATTGCAAAAACTACCTTAAGTCTACTTATAGAAAGTCAGGTTTTGCTCAGATGCATTAGCGTACACGCCGTGGGGTGCAAAGTCAATAATAGTCTGCACATCTTTGGGGTTCTTGAGTCCGAGTACATGTGCAGAAGTGCGTGGCAGATGATCAGTGATGATGTACGATGCGCCCAGTGCCTCAAGCTTCGAAAATACATAATCAGATCCATCGGTAGACAGGATAATATTGCCCTGTACCTGGGGAAGGGTAAGCTGCGATACGTGTGCGTTGTCAGTGATGACAATCTTGCCCCCTACCCGAGATGTCGTGGGGGTAGATAGCTCACAAACCAAAGTTTTTGCGACTTTACAGACGATCATATCTTTCTCTGTTGTTGCTACAGTGCCCTCGACCAATGCGAGCACTACCCCTTTTGCAGATTCTGAGGTTGTGTGCTCGATAGTGATTTCGCCGCTATGATGATTTACCCCGGTGAGGACTCCATCTGCATCTGCGATAAATTTCTTAGTTGCAAAAACTGCATCTTTTGTCGCGATAACATCGCCTTTTTGGATTTTATCACCAATATTTTTCTTCAGGTGTTTAAATACTTTTGAAGGACTGAACTTGAGCGAGTCGGCTATCGGGATGGTCTGGGAAGTAGTCGGTGCTTGGGCAGTTTGGGCGATTTCAGTACCGAAGGTGATCGTGTCACCAGGGTGAACTTTGACAGTGCTATCCGGAGGGAGGGTGAGTGAAATCTGCGCCATAACATAGTGATTATAGAGGTTTGCTCAGTACTATTGCAAGTAGGTTGGCTCTGCGTTGAGTCTGGTGACTGTTGACTGACGACTAAATACTGTTATTCAGCCTTTTGGTACGAAGTATACGGAATGAGAGCAAGATATCGGGCATGTTTAATAGCCTTTGAAAGCTTGCGTTGATTTTTCGCATTTACTCCAGACCGCTCTCGGGGCAGTACACGCATACGTGAACTTATGAAACGAACCAGTGTCTCTGGATCTTTATAGTCTGGCACGGTGCCGAGTTTGTCAAAATAATCTTTGGTCATGTATTTCATTAATAGAAGTAATAATATTTTTCCTGCTTTTCGCTATTCGCCTTTTGCTATTAGCCAGCGCGTTTCTCAAAACGGTATATCGTCTGGATTCACCGTTTCATTGGGTGTCTCTTCTGGTGATGGCGCGTTATTTGCGCCCTCAGGTTGAGAGGCGGCCTCAGATGTCTGATCCCCTTGGTTTTGGGTGCCATCCTCCATACGTTTACCATCACTAAATACGATGAAATCATCCATCACTATCTCGGTAATACTACGCTCCACACCATCTTTCCCGGTGAATCTGCGGGTCGTGAGCCGTCCTTCGACATATACTTTGCGACCTTTTACCAATAGTTTTCCCACGAGCTCTGCAAGCTTAGACCATGCGACAATGTTGTGGTACTGAACATCCTCTTTAGTGTGCCCATCTGCGGTGGTCCAAGCACGATTGGTAGCTATAGCAAAAGTCGCAACAGAGGTTCCCCCAGTCGTAAACTTAACAACAGGATCACGTGTCAGGTTACCGAGCAACATCACCTTGTTAATTGATCTGCTTGACATAGTTTCTACAACAAATTTATTAATGCACAGATTGTATCATTCTTCTTGTTTCACGATTAAGAATCTGATGAGTGCATCACTAAAGTTGAGCTTTTTTTTGATAGCTACTACATTCGTCGGGATCGTCTGAATAAGCCCTGTGTAGTAACGCGCTTTGGTAAGTTTATTTATTGGATAGGCAAGGTCACGTTCCCCCCAATCTTTGGTTTCTTTGTAGGTTGCGCCGGTTGAGGTTATGAGTGCCGCAACTGCTTTGGACTGTTCTTCCGTCCCAACAAGATACGTTATTTCGTACGTGTGCATAGATATTTGCAATTCAAAATATTGTCTGCATATAATACCCTTCACATGGCTCTTTTTCAATAGGGATACGAGCATGTACCTATATGCACACCATCGTCTACCGCGGACTCACCATAGTTCTCATTTTCCTTCTTGTGTATACGAGATTCGTGAATCTTGGTTGGGGGTTACCTTACCCCATGCATCCCGATGAACGCAACATGGCAGACGCCATGATGAAAATTCGATGCGAGCACCCGTCAGAATTTATCCGGGGAATTGTGTCATATGCCCCCCGTAACATATACAGATACCTTACCTCAGGTGAGTATACTATACCTTCGGATACCGTTGAATGCATGAACCCCCACTTTTACGCGTATGGCCAACTCAGTCTCTACTCAGCGTCGATGTTTGCTCATCTGATACACACTATTTCCCAAAGTAATCAGGAAGTGCGTTTCTCAGCAGACTTCACGTTCTCGGAGGCGGTGATGGGCCTGAGACTGCTCTCAGCGATCGTATCATGCATAACTCCTTTGGTGCTTCTGAAGATACTTACATTATTGGACCGACGTTTTTCTGCCCCTCTGTGGAGATTCGTTGCACTTCTATTCTTCATTCTTTCCCCGGTTCTTATACAGTTTTCCCACTTTGGGACGACTGAGGCGATACTCATACTATGGTTTTCTATCCTCACTTATCTTGCGATACGATCTGTAAAGCGAAAGAACATACTCTTAAAAGACGTAGTGCTCATGAGTTTAGTCTGTGGACTTGCGATCGCTACCAAAGTCTCATCACTACTCTATCTTTTCATTCCTTGGATGGTTATTTTGGTCAAGTATACATCGATTCATTTTGTAACTCTGAGCAAACTAATCGTGAGACAATCCCCAACACACCTATCCACAGGAGGTGTCATATCGGATTCGACCCAGGATAATCTTCTGGAGAATATACACGAAGGTAAAGATACTCAAGGCATGGCACCTCAAACTGATCATGACAGACAAGATGCTGATACGGACCCAGTCGCAACCACTACCCGAGCATCACAAGTGCCAAGTCTGAATACACTACTTTCTCACTACCAAGTGTTGGTATTCATATCGTGGTTGCGATTCCTGATTACGATTGGTGTCTCTGTACTTTGTATTACGTTTGGAGCAGGTATCGTATCTGTCATATTTTCGCCTCACAACGCGATCTCTCTGCGTGAGCTTCTTGGCAGTATGCACTACGAGAGTGACGTAGGTCTTGGTCGCTATATCGCATTCTATACCCGACAATTCCTGTGGGAAACGCCATTGTTTTTTCAGATACAGCATATTTTCCCCTACGTGATGGGCATATCGTCATTTGTCCTTAGTTGTATAGGATTTGTGTTTCTCCCGTACAAGAGGTCATATAACATGCTGAGATTCTCCACCATTATCTATGCAGTGCTTACCATGGGATGGTATGCGAAATGGACACGATTTCTTGCACCAACCTACCCTCTTCTTACGATATTTGCAGTGTGTGGTCTCTTTGTCGTGATGCAAAGAGTCCGGAGGCAATATCGATCGCATAGGCTTACCTCACTGGTAGGTTCAGTACTTGTGCTCTTGGGGGTACTGCCTGGTATAGCTTTCTCATCTATTTATGCGAGTCGTGATGTACGATTCACCGCTTCTGAATGGATCTACAACCATATTCCTCCCAAGTCCTATGTATTGTCAGAGACGGCGAATGTGATAGATGTCCCCATCCCCGATGTGCGCGCAAACGCCAAGATTCCCGATGGATTTGACATTCAGTACTTATCATTTAACTCTTATGAAGTTGATGCAGATCGGCAGCTACAAAAAAATATGCAAGACGCGATCGCACAAGCAGATTATATTTTTGTTCCCTCACGAAGGGTGTACTACAACCACACCTGTGTCGGCTTGGACGGCGCGATCACCAGTACCCGTCACTCCAAGGCCAAGTGTGAGTATCTCGCACGCACATACCCGGTACTGAAGAAATACTATGAAGATTTGTTCTCGGGTCGACTTGGTTTCGAAAAAGTTGCAGAGTTCTCGTCATTCCCGCGCATTCAGCTATTTGGAAGAACACTTTTCGAACTTCCCGATGAGTCAGCAGAAGAGACATTCACGGTATTCGACCATCCGGTGATGAGAGTGTACAAGAGAAATTCAGGCAAATAGCGAATGGCGAATAGC
>CAYUHI010000062.1:0-4065 GCA_964444485.1 uncultured Gammaproteobacteria bacterium
CCTGAATTCCTGACCGTCTATTTACCCCCATTTCTCAATATTCTTCTGCACGATCTCATAAGATTTTGTCTCCTGTTCATACTGATACGCGATATCAAGAATCCGGCTTTCGGAGAGGTGCGGCCCCATGATCTGCAGTCCTATTGGTAACCCTTGTTCGTCTAATCCGCAGGGCACGCTAATAGCGGGGAGCCCTGCTAGTGAACTCGGCTCAAGTATCACATCCATCACTTCGCCGAAAAATGGGTATTTCTCGTACTCTCCAAGCTTGAGCGCGGTCATAGGCATAGTCGGCGCAACGATGACATCTACTTCACCAAATACTCGCCTAAAGTCGTCTATGATGAGTGTTCGCACTTTTTGTGCACGCTTGTAGTACGCATCATAATATCCATGAGCTAAGGTATAGGTACCTAGCATAATTCGTCTTTTCGCTTCGGAACCAAACAAATCGCGTCCACCTCCATAGCGTACGCCATCATATCTTGCCAGATTCGAGGATACCTCTGCCCTCTGTATGATGGTATAGTCTGAGATAGAATATTTCGGGTCCATGAGCTTAACTCCATGGATGCTGTGACCAAGTTTTTCGAGTGTTTGTATTGCTCGTTCAACACTGGATTTTACACTTGGTTCAACCCCATTAAAATAGATATCAGCGACTCCGATACGGACTTTACGACCCTTATGAGCTTCGGCCAGATAATCTTCTGTAGGTGCAGTCGTTGTGGTCGCGTCGTAGGGGTCATGTCCGGCAATGAGGGAAAGCAGATATGCTGCATCATCTACAGTCTTCGTTAAGGGTCCGGGGCTGTCAAGGCTTGAACCCATGGCGATGACACCATATCGACTTACTCTACCATAGGTCGGCTTCAGACCCACGATCCCGCACCACGAAGCGGGTCCACGCACCGATCCTGCAGTTTCACTGCCGATAGCGGCTACCGACATCCCCGCTGCGACTGTCACCGCAGATCCTCCTGATGAACCACCAGGTATCCGTGTGGTGTCGAACGGATTCTTGCTTGGCCCAAAATCAGACGTCTCAGTGCTTGAGCCGTGTGCCCACGCATCCATGTTAGTTTTTCCAAGAGGCGAAATTCCCGCAGATAAGAGCTTTTGAGTGACCGTAGACTCATAAGGCGCTACAAAGGTATTGAGTAATTTGGCAGAGGCTGTTGTGCGTATGCCTTTGGTACAAAAATTATCTTTGATCGCGATCTGCAAATATTTTTGGTGAGTACCTTCCACCAAGGTTACGTATGCATTCAAAATGGGGTTGTATTTGCGTGATCGCTCGCCATAGACAGAATTTACTTCATCATGAGAAAGCTCTTTCTTTCGCAGTAAACCCACTATCTCGAGAAGTGACTTTTCTAATAGGTTATTTGTCATGGTCTAAAGAACTCTGGAAACTTTGTATGCAGCAGCTGGAAGTGTTCTTGTATTATTTATCCCATCTTCAAAAAAGCCATTAACGTTACCGGTAGGAGAGGATGTTGGGCGCACTAACTTGACATCAAGTTCCTGCAAGTTGCTCATGTACGCTATTGTATCTCCGAGCTGCCTATCAAACTTCTCGAGTTCGGCATCTGAGAGTACAAGATTGCTGAGTTTTGTGATCTTTAGTACTGGTATATGGGTCATAATTGTTGAATTTATTTTACTGTGACTCTATTGTGTTTGGATTGTTATGAAATAATATAAGCGTATTATCGTTCAAAAATATATAGGAATATTACGACTTAGTCCTGTCTCAACGCATCAATACGGGCTTCAAATGATTCATGTACTGCAAACATAGTATGGTTCAGACCTTTTTTCACGATATCTCCTATCCCACTCATGCCGAGAGCTGCGTGAAGATTGCTCACAAGACTTGCCCCTTCTTTGTATTTTGTGAGCATATTCACATATCCTTGTACGAACTGCATTTTATGAACGGCGAAACGGTCAAATTCTAGATCACGATGACTCGAATGGAAATGATGCACAAGTGCAGCTCCAATAAACGATGTAATGATAAACCGTTCTGCGATAGTTGCAAGCACCAAAATGCAAGTGTCTCGCAAGAGATAAGTATTTCTTTGTACTTCTAATAAGTACAAAACAGTACTCTCAATATCAATCTCATTCCAGTCATTCACAAGCTTTGAAGAAAAGATGTATCGAGTATTTCTCACATCTCTGAAAACGACCGCACAATACCCGGCATCTTCGATAACCTGAATAGTGAACGGCGTTTCAGAATCAGTATTCGAATATTTCCGATAATAATTGACAAAACAGGTAACAAAGTCATTTGAGGCTTTGACTTCGAGATATCCAAATACTATTATTTTCGTAGGAATTACTATAAGAATATAAAATAGCAATATGTTCCCCAACATCCAGACAAATATTAGTGTAAAGTTTGATATTCGAAATATAAAATTAAGTGCAATTAAAATGCATATAAATAGAGTACTTATGAAAAGTACTATAAACATTGATAGAATGAGATCAGTGTTGCGACTTTTCATGTGATGAATCGGAAAGAATGTGTCCAAATATCCAACCCCACACTGTCCTGCGTAACCCTTGAAGTTTCTCATGATGGAGTTGGTTGAGTATCGCGAACGCTTTTGCGTACTGCGGTGTTAAGTTGCCCTCTCGTAGAGCATCTTCTTGCATATTTTTGAGAGTATGAAGCCGACTTTTGATTGATGAGACGGTACGGACAAATACTAATATTTGTGTAACAGTTACAATTATTAATAATATCATGACCCCGGCAATGTGTGTGTCGATATTCATAATATACAAAAACCTACTTTGATATAGAATATACTATTTGACGCTGAATATACATCTGATAGTATGATTGTGGATATTTTAACAAATCTTATAACTTTTTTTCTTCACACATGACCCCCGACAATCAAAACGAAAATCCTTACATAGCTGAACTGAAATCACTATTGAAGGACAAATTTTTCATGCTACTACTGGGAATATCTGTTGCAATAGTCCTCATCTCCACATTCTATTCTATCTTGAGACCCAAAACAGAAACCGGAGAAGTAGCTTCGGGTGTGCAAAGTGTAGAAACTGCACCATCTCCTACACTCGCATATGATGAATCTGCCGGTATAGCCGGACTTGAAACGGTGGGAGGGACTGAGGTTACTGCTGAGAAAAAAGAAAACCCCTCAGTGTTGGAGTCTCTGAAAGAAAAAGCATCAGCGATATTCGGTAGTAAGCCTCCCCAGGAAACTCCGAAAAGAGAGGACGCGACCGAAGGTGTAGTTACGGCTGCGCGTGAAGGTTCAGATCTGAAGGTTGGTCAAACGTACACAGTGGTTGAGGGCGATAATCTGTGGACCCTTGCTGAAAAAGTATATAGTTCGGGATATAACTTTGTGGATATTGCTAGTGCAAATAGCATCATAAACCCTGACTATATTGAAGTTGGTCAGAAGATAAAAATGCCGGATGTTTCGCCGAAGGAATCAACTGTTGGCGATATCACCCCACAGGCTGCGATGACCAAGTCGGAGGCTTCTATCGCACCTACGTATACTGTGGTTGAGGGTGATTCTCTATGGAACATCGCACAGAACCAGTACAACGACCCATATAAATGGACTCGAATCGCGCAGCTTAACCCTACCATTACCAACCCCGACTTCATCATACCTGGACAAGTGCTCAAGCTAAAATGACCGAATGCTTCTATCCGACCATGACAGTTCATCCCGAGCGAATCCTTCTGTTTGGGTGAGAATATTAGTTCATGGTGTCATCCCGACCCAGCCTGCCCTGAGCGGAGTCGAAGGGGAGGGATCCCTTTTGTTTGAATACCTTCCGCTGACCAGGAACGTCAGCGGTTTTTTTATCTTGTCATCCCGTTGCCTGCCCGCCTTTGGAGGGAAAAACGGGATCCAGTTAGTGCAACTTAGGGATCATTTGTTATACTAGATATTGAACGTAAAGCGGGATTAGTACACTGGCAGTATGCATCCTTCCCAAGGATGAGAAGCGGGTCCGATTCCCGTATCCCGCTCAAGTGAAGGTCGTCCCGAA
>CAYUHI010000062.1:4165-5423 GCA_964444485.1 uncultured Gammaproteobacteria bacterium
TTTTTCAAACCACATCAATCACACAATATGGCTATAGATATAGAGTTAATTGACCTCGTTGATTCTTCGGGTAATGTGAGAGTTCGAGGTATTCCCCGTCATGAGGCAGACGGATATTCTGATTTACATATGCAGATAATAATTGGTATAGTCATAAATGATAAAGGTCAGATATTGGTTCATAAGAGATCTCATACAAAAAAAGTAAATCCGGGAGATATTGATCATGTTTGTGGGGGCGTTATCTCAGGAGAAACGCCCGTGGAAGCATTCATTCGAGAATCATTAGAAGAAACTGGAGTAAAACCAAATAATATATTCGTTGCTACCCATGGAGTAAACAAATATAACCGATATAGATATTTGATGGTCGGCGAGTCTAACGATACCCCAGGACAGCTTGACTCGAATGAAGTTGAATGGGCTCAATTTATCCATCCAGACGAATTAAAGTTGAGGCAACAGTCAGGAGAATTGTCGTTTGTTAATGAGTTCTTCGAAGATACGGCACTTGCAATAATGAGTAAATACTCTATTAACCAAGATACAAATTAGGAGCACAAAGCTGGAGTACAACATCAGGTGTTAGACTATCTATTCAGTTTAATATAATATAGTTTTCGGCTCTAAACTAGTATAAACAGTCAATATTTACAATTAGTTTCAAGAAATATAACCTATGACGCTACTCATTGCCCATCGCGGAGACACGAATTCATTCCAGGAAAATACTTTAGAAGCATTTGTATCTGCTTTTGAGAAAGGGGCTCATGGAATAGAGTTGGACATACATCTTCACGATGACAAGATCATCGTGGTTCATAATTTCCTATACGATCAAACTAAAAAATACCCAACGCTAGAGGGGGTGCTCGAGCAGATTCATACAAGGGGGAGGATTGAGATTGAGGTTAAGGAATTTGACACGAACATTCTCTCTCCTCTACACACCATCTTGCATAAGTTCCCCCAAGCAGATATTGAATTAGCAACGAGTGAGATCCCCCTAGCTCCCTATATTAAGACGAGATTTCCTAATATTCAGCTCGGTGTTATCTTTCAGGATGCATTGTTCCCAGATTGGATGACACCTCCAATCGTGCAGCGAAAGATAATAGGATGGGGCACCATGCTGAAGGCGGACTGTCTCCATATTCCACTCAGAATAGTAAGTCAAAATGGAAAGGAATCCCTGGTGCATGAACTTCACAAAGCAGGATTTGCCGTTCACTGTCACATATTCAAAACTGATGAACAG
>CAYUHI010000063.1:0-5397 GCA_964444485.1 uncultured Gammaproteobacteria bacterium
TGAGTATTTTTTGCCCTTTTTGTACTTTACTCGACTCCCCCATAGAAGTGAGGAACGTGAACGCCCCATATACGATCATAAGGAAAAGAATAAGTAATATCACCGCAGAAGATACATAGAGTAGATTACCATAGATGATCTCTAGGCATTTGAGTGTGGGCACACCGTCCACCACACAATAGTTTGGTTCCCCTGGTGTTGTCCCCCAGTCTTGGATTTGCGCATACACAGGCGATGCAGCGAACATCAAAAGACTTAGGAGCACAGAGTTTTGAAGGGCTAGACGAAAGCGCATATGCAAATAGTATAACAAAGCCTTTCTGACATTTCCTGTCACTCAAGAGGGGGCACAGTCGGTCTTGGATACCATTTGCCTGCCCCTCCGCCAGTACCCGGAAGCCATAAGCCAGGGGTGGGAGTATTCGAGCCTGTGCCGTAGGGCAAAATAATTACTCGTATACCAGAAGGTACTGCTGAAGGTGATGCGATTCTCCCCGTAAACTGGGATGCTTTTGGTGTTGCGGTTACGACTATCGGTGACACTTTCTTTACTGGGATTGTACTTAAACTTGCGCTCCCAGATGCGCGACCTGAAGGTGCAAGCGTTGCGCTACTTGACGCTGGCCCAAAACATGAGGCACGTCCGCCAGGGGAGTTATTCTCAATGATTGCTAGCTTTCCCACGTTTAACGGACAGCTGATTCCTAGACATACCTTACCTCCAAAAATAATCTGTTCGATGAGGATGACGAGCGTCATGACTGCAACCATAACAACAAGTCCCACGACAGCACTGATAATTCTTGTGCGTGCGGACTGCAGCTTCTTTTCGTCGCCACCTGATGCGACCCATTCGAATGCCCCCAGAAGAAGCATAAAGAGTGCCATGAGTCCTGCGATGAAGAAAATAATTCTAATAAGATTTCCAATAAGGTCACCCAACGTTGGGATACAGAACCAAACATTGATATATGACTCAGTGAGAGCATTACACTTCGCACCTTCGCGGAATTTCCCATCTGTGTCGCACGCAGCACCCCCATCATGGAAAGTCTGCCACACCCCTTGACTATTGTTGAGTGTGGCACTGCTGGTTGCGATACATTTGCATGTTGCATAGGTAGGTTGGGTCGCACTGAAGAGGGTAAGGAAGCATAAGAAGACTGAAATACTTATGAGATATCGGATTACATTCCTTTGCATACAATTCTGATTGTAACAGAAGATAAGCGATAAATATCAAACCTGGAAATTCAATAAGTGTGAATCTGTCATCCCGAGCGAAGTCGAGGGATCCCTCCATCCCCCACCACCCGTGGTGGGGGGGTCGGGATGACAGGACGGACTCATTACGTGCATTTTCCGCGCAATAAAAAAACCCGCCCTCCGCCAGCTGGCGGATTCGTGGACGAGTTTAGTGAAAGTTCGACGAAATGTTACTTAATAAGGCTAAGTTGTCCCATGTTTATCGGACAGCTGATCCCCAGACATACCTTGCCTCCGAATACTACCTGTTCAAGGAGTATAACAAGCGTGAGCACTGCAACCATGACTACAAGTCCTATGATGGCGTTTATGATCTTGTTACGTGCCTCGCCAAGTTTCTTTTCTTCTCCTCCTGATGATACCCATTGGAATCCACCAAGAAGCAGGAGCACGAGTGCATATAGTCCTGCGATGAAGAACATAAGACGAAGGACATTGCCGATGAGATCACCAAGTGTGGGGACGCGGAACCAAAGATTGATCTTTGCTTGAGTTAAGGGATTACACACGCCACAGCCAGGTGGGACATTTGCTACACAGTTACCTGGACCCCCTGCACTATCACATCCCTGAATAGGAGGTAGGCTACCGTCATCAAAAGCCACCCACGACCCTGCAGTTTGATCAGTGGTCCCATTTGATACACACTTACATCCTGCATCTACAGTTTTTGTGGAAAGACTCGCATACACTCCGCCCACCACGAGAAGTGTAAAAGCAAAAACCAACAGTTTTTTATATTGCATAGTTTGAAATGGTAAATTCATAAACATTCTATCATTTTATGATACTCAGACTCCCCATATCTATCGGACAGCTGATCCCCAGACATACCTTGCCTCCGAATACTACCTGTTCAAGCAGTATGACAAGCGTGAGCACTGCAACCATGACTACAAGTCCTATGATGGCGTTTATGATCTTGTTACGTGCCTCGCCAAGCTTCTTCTCTTCTCCTCCTGATGATACCCATTGGAATCCACCAAGAAGTAGAAGCACAAGTGCATACAGTCCTGCGATGAAGAACATAAGACGAAGGACATTGCCGATGAGGTCACCAAGTGTGGGGACGCGGAACCACGTGCGTACAAAGCCTTGTGTATATGCATTACATTGTTTTAACTCGCACAGTGGAGTAACTGTATTAGCTGCGTTTATGGGGCAGCCTGAAGGAGGACATAGTGGATCCTCAGGTGACCCAACGGGAGTGCTTCTCCATAATCCATATGCGTCTTTCGGTATAAGCAGACCTTGATTGTCATACGCATCACCAGCTGGTGCTGCTTCTCTCACACACTCACACGCAGCATATGCACTTTGTGTCTTCACTACGAAAAGCGTCCCAACAACAAGTAGTGCAGAGGCCAAGACAATAAACTTTTTTTTCATAAAATAAAGTAATAAATTGATAGCTACAGATCATTCTACTCTATCTTTGGTCTATATTGCAAGGCCTCTGATATGTGTGTATTTTCAATACTAGCAGATCCTACAAGATCTGCAATAGTCTGTGCGATCTTCACGATCTTGAAATAGCTACGTGCAGAGATTTGAAGTTTGGTCGCAGCATGTTTTAGCAGATCGCGTGCAGAGTCTGACAGTGTGCAGTATTTCTTCACATCGCTACTGGTCATTTCTGCGTTCACGAGCTTTCCGTGTGGACTCAGTCGTACACGCTGTCGCCCTCTCGCTTGTATGACCCGTGCACGGATCGTCTCCGATGTTTCTGCATCTGCACCAGCAGTAAGTTTCTCATACTCCACAGGTGGCACATCTACATGGATGTCAATGCGATCAAGAATCGGTCCTGACAGTCGCTTGCGATATCGCGCGATGTATGTTGCACCGCAGGTACAGGGCTTGGTAGGGTGTCCCAAATACCCGCATGGGCAGGGGTTCGACGCTGCCAAGAGCAAGAACCGTGCGGGGAATGTGAGCGACCCTGCGGCACGTGAGATGGTAACAACGCCATCTTCGAGTGGCTGGCGGAGTGACTCGAGTGCCCCCCGATCAAACTCCGGGAACTCGTCCAAGAACAGCACGCCCCTGTGTGCGAGACTGATCTCCCCTGGCGTGGGATTTGACCCACCACCAATAAGACCAATACGGCTCGTGGTATGGTGTGGTGCACGGAACGGTCGCTGTGTGATGATTGACTTCCCCCCAAGCATCCCGACTATCGAGTAGATCTTGGTCACTTCGAGTATCTCCTGCTTTTCAAGTGGGGGAAGTATGGAGGGGAAAGATCGCGAGAGCAGTGTCTTGCCTGCTCCGGGTACTCCCTTCAGGTGTACATTGTGGAATCCTGCCGCAGCGATCTCTAGCGCACGCTTGGCTTGTTGTTGTCCCCGCACATCCATGAAATCATACGGATAAGTCGGATAGTCTTCTGGTGACCCTACATGCAGGTGTGGTGCCATGAGTCTCGACCCCTGTGCATGGTGTACTACGTCAAGAATATGATGTACCGGGTAGACGGTGATGCCATCGATGTAGGCGGCTTCATCTGCATTCATCGCTGCAACAAACACTGTGGTTTTCTTTTTCTCACGGGACATGAGTGCAAGTGGCATGATACCCGGTACTGGGCGGACATTCCCCTCAAGCGAAAGCTCTCCGATAAAAAAGCTATCCTCAAGCATCTCCTTGGGGATCGCGCGCTGTGCAGCGAGTATACCAACAGCGATAGGGAGATCGAAACAGCTCCCCTCCTTGGGGATATCTGCGGGCGCGAGATTCACGGTGAGGCGGGAGTCGGGCATGTGGAATCCGGCGTTTGCGAGCGCGGTGCGCACTCTGTCCTTGCTTTCGTTTACCTCTTTGCCGGGAAGTCCGACGATGGTGAAGGTGGGGAATCCTCGCTCTGCGATGTCGACTTCGACTGTGATAAGTGTTCCATCAAGACCGATGGTTGTACCTGTAAAGACTTTTGCAAGCATAAAGACTTTATTCGTAATGCTTAATACGTAATACTTGAGATGTGATACACGATACCTAATGCTTCATACGTCTCCCAATGAATCCCGTATTACTTATAGTACATCCTTCTAATACTATCAGAATACTATACGGATGGGCAAGAATATGTTTATGTATAACGCTTGCAAAAATATCACTCCATCCATATACTGCATTCGTTACGTCGTTGTTTATTGTTACTGTTTATTGTTTATTTTTACTGTTTACCGTTACCGTTTATTGTTTATTGTAACCATCCTATGAACGACTCTCTTCGCAAAGGCATATATTTTGCACTCGCCGCAAGTGTTATCTCAGGTGTCTCGATATTTTTGAATAAATTCGCTGTCGCCGCGATCAAACCTCCACTCTTCTTCACCACGACAAAGAATATTGTTGTGGGGCTCATGCTCGTAGGCATTATCCTGGCGCTTCGCAAGATTCCGCAGATTCGCTCACTCCACAAGAAAGACATTCTTCGTCTAATCGCGATAGGTATCGTGGGGGGATCTCTTCCGTTCTATCTATTCTTTACCGGTCTTGCGAACGTCCCAGCCACAAATGCAGCTATCATCCAAAAGTCGCTTGTTGTATGGGTCGCGATACTTGCAATTCCATTCCTGAAAGAAAAGTTTTCTCTGTTAAGTACGCTCGCAGTAATATTGCTTTTTCTGGGAAATAATTATATTGGGGGGTTCAAAGGGTTCATATTTTCGACTGGCGAGATGATGATATTTGGTGCAACTATTTTGTGGGCGATCGAGAATGTTATCGCGAAAAGGGCATTGAAAGATATCGATGCAGATATCGTTTCAGCAGCCCGTATGGGGCTTGGGTCAGTTGTCCTTTTGGGAGCGACACTTATCACAGCTCCTTCATCATTTACCTCGATACTTTCGTTTGATACGACCCAATGGTTTTGGCTCGGAGTCACTTCGATGCTTCTTGTCGGGTATGTTATGACATGGTATCGGGCGCTTGCACTCGCGCCTGCCACGACCGTGACCGCAATCCTCGTATTCTCAACGGTCATCACGAACGTGTTATCTGCGATCTTCGTGACTCACACCTGGACTGCAGGTATGGGTATTCAGGTCCTTCTCATCTCCGTGGGTGTTCTTATGGCGTATGTCTCTGCGAGAAAGTATTCTGCTCAAAAAACATACGGGTTGA
>CAYUHI010000064.1:0-5265 GCA_964444485.1 uncultured Gammaproteobacteria bacterium
AAAAGAAGATTTGCCTTTATCAGTACTATTCTTGCGTCAACTATGGCGCTCGCGCTGTTTGTCGTCCCGGTATATGCTCATGTCTCGTGGTGTTCGTCCGATCCCGTTGTGCGTCTTGCCGATGGTAGTGTGCTCAATGTGGTCATTCAGGCACCTACTGAGTACGCAGGGTCGCAAGTTGGCGTCCATATAGTTACACAAGAAGGCGCTCAGCTCGTCGACGTACCCGAAAGTGATCTTAATCTTGACGTTGATTTTGCAGTCGCGGGTCAAGGGTCAAGGTTTGGAGTATCAGCGAATCCAAGTGGTAATTTTCCACTCCGCATGACCGTATTGCGCGATGGTGTCCCTGTGGCTGAGGTAGAAGGTATGCCAGGTGCAACCGTTCATCTCCAGCTGCCCACTCTATAAAAACAATGTAGTTTGGCAGTAGGTCTACCCCTCGTTTGAGGGGTTTTTTTATCCTCGTCTGCAGAAAACCACGGTTGTAAAGCCGTGGATGAATGCTTCTGCTTCGGCCGATTCCGCTCTGCCGTATTCATGATACTACTGGTGTCAATCCTTGGAGCTTCATAGTAGAGGGACAAAACGCACATGGTCTTTCTTGAGCCACGTTATGACTCCCTTGGATTTGCGTCCAATCTGTAAGTAATGCTCGTTGGGAGACCTGCCCAAGGGTATCACGATACGCCCACCTTCTTTCAACTGACTCACGAGTCTCTGGGGAATCTGTGTTGCCCAAGCTGTAACGAGAATAGCATCATAGGGTGCATACTGCTCGTACCCAAGCTTCCCGTCACCGATGATAGCTGTGATATTCTGATATCCAAGCCTTTTCAAACGATCAATCGCATCTTTAGACAGCTCTTCAATGCGCTCTATTGTAATCACACGCCTTGCGAGAATTGATAGTATGGCAGCCTGATACCCTGATCCTGTTCCAATTTCTAGAACTGTATGCTCTTTATCAAGCTCCAAGGCCTCAGTCATCATAGCCACCAGAGATGGCTGACTTATGGTCTGACCATAACCTATGGAGAGTGCTTCGTCAAGGTAGGCATACTCCCACTGAGTTTTGGGCACAAAAAGATGTCGCGGTACAGCACGCATAGCTTCAATCACTCGACTGTCGTGTGTAGAGCGAGTTATGTATGTGTCAACAAGCTGGTTCCTTTGCTGTGTAAAGGTATCCATCAGGATACATAAATTAATCTTGTTCTAGAAAGTATTCAATTCCTATATCAATGATTGTGATGTCTTTAATCTTTGCTCGGCTGGGATTATTACTATATTTAGTTATCCACCCAAGACAATCTGCGACCTTGTCAACAATAAGATCTGAAAATGTATCAAGAAAGGGGTGGATCCAATCGTGTATAAGTACACCATGAAAGACAAGATCCGATCTCCTATGGTGACTGTCTTTCGGTAGCACAGTGAGTACGGGACGTGCAAAATATTTCGCGATAACCATCTCTTGTGCGGTCCCAGCACCAAGTCCCTTCCCGATTTCCTTCTCTGCATTGACAATTATGATGTCGGCACTTTTGACCATGTGTGCATCATGACCAAACACCTTGAAAGAATTTGTCTCATCTTTTAAGTCATCTCCATTCAATATTTCGACATGAGGAATAGAAGTTAACACATCTCGATATCTTGTTTTCCAATCAACCCACCCTCCTCGAGCTCTATCTCCCTTTGGTATCGATCCAGCCAAATATATTTTCATATGGTCTACCATGATTTGTAATATAGGTATATGCGAATATTCTATCACTAGAATGGTTGCTTATCCTAAAATCAAAGGTGTCCTCTATACTATCACCCTATGAGACGATACCTTCCCCACATCATTATAGTTCTCATTTTCATCGGCATATACGACGCCGGGTATCTCACCATCGAGCATTATCGTGACACGATACCCCCATGTTCACTCCACAACATCTTCGCCGATTGTGGACGCGTGTTGCGCAGTCAGTATGCAGTGATCTTCGGCGTACCACTTGCTTTGCTTGGACTTGTACATTACGTAACTTTACTGGGATTCACACTTATCGCTTTCCGCTTTCAAAAATGGTGGAGCAAATATTGGCTGCTCATTCAGACAGCGGGAGGATTGCTGTTTTCGATATATCTTGTATATCTACAACTTTTTGTCATTCGTGCAATCTGCCCCTACTGCATGCTCTCAGCCGTAGTGAGCACGCTACTCTTTATACTCATACAAATACTTTTTTTCCGTGAAAGGAAGCATCTGTTTGTGATGACATGCGGCCTGGTATACAAAAATATCGTTAAGACGCTCTTTTTCACGCTGAATCCCGAATCTGTCCATGTCATGATGGTGAGATTTGGAGAGGTTCTCGGGAGGGTGTCTTTCTATGATCCTACCGTCAGATATCTAACGTCATACGATCAGCCAGTATTGAGACAGACCATACAGGGAATTGCATTTGACTACCCAGTCGGACTTGCTGCAGGTTTTGACTATGAAGCGCAACTTACTCAGTCGCTAGCTCCGTGGGGGTTTGGATGGCAAACAGTTGGAACTATCACAAACGGTGCGTATGAAGGTAATACACGTCCGATGCTCGGTCGCCTCCCGCGATCGCGCTCTCTATTGGTGAATAAGGGGTTCAAAAACCTTGGAGCCAATGCGACAATCAGCAAGCTGGGAAAGCTTAAAAATCACTCAGACCTCGGAGGTCTGTTTGCACGAATTCCGTATGGGGTGAGTATCGGAAGGACAAATTCATCGGAGCTTTCGACTCAAAGAGAAAGTATTAAAGATATTATCTCAGCATTCACCAAATTCGAAACATCAGCTCTCACTCATGCATACTACGAACTGAATATCAGCTGCCCGAATCTGAAAGGAGATGTTGAATTTTACTCACCTGCGCATCTGGAAGAATTGCTAGCAGCAGTTGATACGCTCAATATACGTCGTCCAATATTGGTGAAGATGCCCATTGAAAAATCGAACTCTGAGGTTGAATCTATGTTAGCGGTGATCGCTCGACACTCTCCCAAAGGTTTGATATTTGGCAATCTACAAAAAGATCGGAAAGACCCCAGTTTTGATTCTACAGAAGTTGCGAAAGCTGGTAAGGGAAATTTTAGTGGAAAGCCGACTTATGTCAGATCTAATGAGCTTATCGCACTTGCCTACCGCGGATACAAAGACAGATTTGTGATCGTTGGATGCGGGGGCATTTTCTCTGCAGATGATGCATACAGGAAGATCAGGCTTGGAGCATCACTGTTGCAGCTTATCACAGGCATGATCTATGAGGGCCCACAACTCATCGCACAGATTAATAGGGGTCTCGAAGAACTGCTGAAGCGCGACGGATACAAACACATATCAGAAGCGGTTGGGGTAAATAATTTTCAATGATCAATTTCCAATATCCAAACAATTAGAATTTAGTATTTCCCCGATAGTATCGGGACAGGCGAATTTAGAGTTTATTGATTTACCATCTCCCACTTGACCCTCCTCCACCCGAAGATCCACCACCAAATCCTCCAAAACCCCCGCCACTACTTCGACCACCACCGAAGAATCCACCACCTGAATGATACCATGTTGTTGGTAGGCCAAGGCTTTTGCGAGTTTGATAGTTCTTGGAGAGTACATAATCTAGTAGAAATCCAAGAATCCCGAGTCCAACAGAAGCCATGAGCAGACCGAATACAGAAAATGCAAAAAACAGGCCCATACCTATACCGAGAGCTACCCCTATCACACCTCCGGGCCAGGCGGCCTTGGACCGTGCGAGAAATGCGATGAGGTATTGGAGGAGCCCACTCGCAAATACAAATATGACCATAAGCGGAAAGATTGGATTGTCATCTGGTGGTTGTGGTCTGGTAGGCAACGCACTTTCGTCGCCACTGACGACCTGCACTACTGCATTAGCTCCTTTTGTAACTCCAGAATCATAGTTGCCTGCTTTGAACTCGGGGATGATAATATCCCGAATAATCCGACCTGCTTTGGCGTCATTTAACACTGGCTCGAGTCCATACCCCACCTCTATTCGAACTTCACGCTCTGTCTGAGCAACTAAGATGAGTACTCCATTATCTTTTCCTTGAGTCCCGATTTTCCATTTCTCAAACAATCGTACCGAGAAATCTTCTAAAGTTGTATTTTGCAAATCTTTCACTGTCACAATCACAATCTGATTAGTGGTTTGTTTTGCAAACTGAGATAGCTTGTTATCAAGGGAAGAGATAGTATTTGTGTTCAAAATATTCGCAAAATCATTCACATATCCTCGGGGCTCCGGGAAGGTCTGGGCGACGGCAACGCCAGTGAGAAGTACAAAGTACAAAGTGCAGAGGGCAAAAAATCCTAAAAAGCGAATACTGAGTTTGTTTGCGATGTTCTTAAGGTAAGAAAAGTTCATAAGGTTATGAATAGAAGGTTGTATCGGGTAATATGGATGGTCATTCTGACCGTGCCCGCAATGCTCTCGCATATGCGAGGCATGCGGGGGCAAGCGTCGGGATGACGATCTATAAAAACCTAAATATCCCCATTTCTTTGGCGAACAAGCCGAGCACCTGATTTCCTGACTGCCTGATTGCCTAACTTCCTATTTAAGCTCTAAATTCACATTTGGTGCGACTTCAGCTCCTGTCGCTGACTGGAAATATTCTTTGGCACTGAATCCAAATAGTGCTGCAAAGAATCTGCCGGGTATCTGACTCACTCTCATGTTGTACTCTTTCACCACGTCGTTGAATCTTCGGCGCTCTACTGAAATCCGATTCTCAGTACCTGCGAGCTCATCCATGAGCTGAGCAACTGTTTCGTTCGACTTTAGCTCAGGATAGTTTTCCATTATGACAAGAAGTCTTCCCAAGGCGCTTTCGACTTGGGTCGCTGCTGCGGCCTTATCATTCACGGTTTGAGCCCCAGCATATCGAGTGCGGGCTTCGGCGATTGCGCCAAATACTGCCTGCTCTTGCGTGAGAAATCCTTTCACTGAATTCACAAGATTAGGGATAAGATCAAATCTTCTCTGATACTGGGTTTCCACCTGGGCCCATTGGTTTGTGACCGTTTGGTCGAGTCCCACAAATGAGTTGTACTGACCAACAGCGTACACGACGACCACCAAGAGTATCACTGCAGGTACCGCAAGGATCAAAAGAATGTTTTTCATACAAAATGTAAAGATTGGTAACAGCTTCATTATAGCAAAAAAGCAAGGCGTGTAGGCACTCAGGCTCTCAGGCAATCAG
>CAYUHI010000065.1:0-3962 GCA_964444485.1 uncultured Gammaproteobacteria bacterium
GTAATCATACACAAAAATAGCTAGAAATAGCAATAAACGGTAAACGATAACAGTAAACGGTAACAGTAACAAAGGCAAATGGCGCTTGTCCGCCTCTGGCGGAAATAGCGAAAGGCAAATGGAAGAGTGAGATCACCTAAAATACGTTCCGAGTTGAGTGAAGGTTTGGCTTGGCACATCGAACCAGAAGGATACCTTTGCGTCGCTGTCAAGCGACCGGGTATTCACGATAAGTTGCGTGGGAGAGGCCCACCCTGTTACATCCTCTATCTCAAAGCCCTGCACATCTGCCGCAAACTCATCATTGATAGATAGAGCATGATTTCCATTTGCGAAGTTTCCCCCCATACTTTGGAATACGAGAAACGCACTTTTAGTACTGGTTGTTTCTTTCAGGAAGACGTACAACGTGTCTGGTGACCATGTGTTGTAGGGTATTGATAGATCCTGATACTGAGTGTCGAAGCTTATAATGTCGTATCTTTTGCCACTTGAGGGATCGATGGTATATGCAGAATGTGATACGGACCCCGCATGTTCTACTCTCTCTAATGTAAGCACTCTGCTCCCCTCTGGAGACTCCATAGAAGTTGTTTGAAGAATGGGCTGTGGGTTGTCGGTAGGAGTAGGTACTGCTGCAACTGGTATAAATGCAGGTACTGCGGATATCTGTGTACCTTTTCCATATTCGATGAATCCTATCGCACTGAGGCAAGCCACGATAAGCGTGACGACGATAAGTTCGATGATAGTTCGAGTGCGTCTCATAGATACTCTTTGTTACATGGGTGGGTCGCCATAAATAGTGATTGTCGTCCCCTCTGCCCCCTCCGCTGGCCCATCGGCCCATGCGAATAGTTTCGCAACATCAGTAGTCTTCATATTTACACATCCGTGGCTCATTGCATGTCCAAAATTGTTATGCCAGTATGTACCATGTATGCTGTATCCTCTACTTGCCGCAACCTCATTGTTTGAAAAAAACATGACATACGGAACGTTAGGAAGATCATAATAGTCTGCGCCGCTACCACCAGACATTCTGGTCGCTCGAAATTTGGTCCAAATGGTGAAATCACCTTTAGGCGTCCTTCCCCACAACCCCGTAGACACGGGTGTATGCATGAAGAGTGTGTCTCCTTCAAATGCAGAAAGCATCTGAGTCTCGAGGTTTACATAGATATGTTTCTCCCCATGGGGAGCTGTCGTCCCCAGCACAGGACTTGTGTTGGTATCTTGGGCAAGGGAAATATTTGGAGCAGGTACATGTCGACCATGAAATATTCCTACCGCATTGTTTACGATCTCAAGCGCAGGGGGTGTCATACAACTGATCGTATTTGCGCAAGGAATTTGCCTTGTCGGGACAAGCTGATATACGATCGCGGTCAAGATGAGAATGGCTATCACAATGGTGGAGAAGGATACAAAAGTAAAAAAATGATTTGCAGTATGCGTATTCTCTTTTGTTCTCACCAAATCATAATAATGAAAAATCGTGGAGAAGTAAACATTGCAATGACTATAATCTTTCACTACTCATTGCATTCGTTTCTTTGAGGCTGTATAACATATACAAGTATGTATGCATTGTAGTTATTAATAAATTGAGTTATTAATAAATTGTCATCTTGCGCTTGTCCGCCTTTGGCGGAAACGCGAGGATCTCTTTGCTAAGATGCTAAATCTACCTAAGAGATTCTCGATCGAGTCGAGAATGACGAGCGATAGCAATTCTATATTTCCTCTATGTCTAAGACTATTGGGCTTATTACCGCAGGAGGTGATTGCGCCGGTATAAACGCAGTTATTGCCACCATTGTCAAAGTTGGAGTCTCCAAAGGATATCAGTTTATCGGTTTTGAGAAGGGGTGGGAAGGTACTCTTACGCCTGTTAGATCTCGACCACTTGATCTGGAAACGGTCAGGGGGATCAGTCATTTGGGCGGTACCATACTCAAGACCACCAACCACGGAAGATTTGCGGCAAAAGTCGGACGGGGTGAGACACATGCGATAGACCCCTCTATCCTCCATGAAGTAAAAAACAATGTTGAGTCTCTCGGTGTAGATGGGCTCATCGTTATTGGTGGTGATGGGTCACTTGCGGGGGCACTCCAGATGTCTCAGATTGGAGTAAGAATCATTGGAATTCCAAAGACGATAGATAATGATCTCTCTACGACCGACACAACCTTTGGATTTAGCACTGCAGTATCTGTGGCAGTAGATGCCCTCGATAAGATACACACGACAGCGACTAGTCATGGGAGAGTGTTTCTCGTTGAATGTATGGGTCGCAACGCAGGGTGGCTTGCACTTCATGCAGGGCTTGCAGGAGGCGCAGATGCGATCCTAATCCCTGAATTCCCTTTTCAACTTGCTCATTTCGTCACATTTTTGACCGCCCACGTCAAGACGCATGGGTCAGCCGTCGTGGCTGTCGCAGAAGGTATTATGAACCAGCTTCAAGAACAAACTGATGAGCAGAATGCAGAAAATAAACTCATGGGAGCATCATATAGACTTATGCGGCGGATGGAGCATGAGTATCCTGGGGTATTTGAGCTTCGCAATGTCATATTGGGTCACACTCAGCGTGGAGGTGGTCCGAATACGGAAGACCGTATCCTCGCCAAACAGTATGGTATCGCTGCACTGCAAGCTTATGAAGAGGGTAAGTTTGGTCATGTGGTTGGTCTGCGGGGTGGTGAGATTACAACACTACCTCTCACAACAGATATCAACAACGTGAAAAAGGTAACAAAAGAATATTCACTCTATAGGGCTGCACAAAGCCTGGGGGTGTATGTTAACTAGTAGCAGTAGCAATATGCAGTAGCAGTAAACAGTAAACAATACACAACTGATTTCCTGAATTTAGTTCAGGATCCATATAACTAGTAGCAATAAACAATAATCATAATCAGAAGCGAGCATACGTTACATAGTATGTCTTGCGTTACATGTCTCGTGTCTCGTGTGGATCCCATTTATTCTGGAGTGTTTCTTGGTCTCTGGAACTTAACAGGTATTTCTCCATCCCCTCCTCCCCTCGTTTGCGCGTGATCTCCCCCATCACAAGCGCTGCAGATACTGAGATGTTGAAGGATTGTACAAAGCCTTGCATAGGGATATACAGGTGGTGTTCTGCGTGATCTCGTGCATAATCGGAAATCCCGGCGTGTTCGTTCCCAAAAACGAGTGCGATCTTGGGTCCGAGCGTGGGCAAAGGAGCATAGAGGTTCAGAGGTTCTTTCGATTCGAGTGCAGTGGCGTAGATAACGAATCCTCCGGATTTTAGCTTATCGTAACATTCCTTGGTTGAGCGAAAAACTTCGATAGTGAGCCACTTGTTGGCCGACGCTGAGCTTTGTTTCCCTACACGTTTGGGATTGTACGCTTTTTCTTTCTCAAATATGAAATACACGGTCTGGAATCCAAAAGCGTCGGCACTCCGCAGGACAGCCGCGGCATTGTGCGGATCATGGATATCCTCAAGAACAATGACTCCTTGTTGACGGTGGTTGAGAACCTGTTTAATTTTTTCTGTTCGTTTGAGAGTAGACATTGAGTTTAATCAAGAAAGACGAGACGTGTAATATTGTCTGTTTGTCATCGTGAAGGATCCGCCGATTCGGCGGAGACGCTAGGATCATATGTACAGATTCTATCGCTTCGCTCCAGAATGACAATCGGTGAATCACACTTCAATCCTTGGAAACAACGGGCTGATCTTCTCTATCTTCCCCTGAGTGCGCTGTAGTATCACACTTGCAGTGTCGGGGAGGAATGGCTGGAGGGCAATCCCAATATCATGCAATTTCGTAAGCGTTTCTTTCATAAATACAGCTCTCGTATCTGGATCTTTACTCCACGGCTCATATTCATTGAAAGACTTATTGATCCCCTTCACCTGTGTCCAGATGTCTGCGAGGATGCTTTGATATTCAAAAGTAGAG
>CAYUHI010000065.1:4062-5209 GCA_964444485.1 uncultured Gammaproteobacteria bacterium
CCCATCCTTTGCCGCTATTGCGATCGCACGGCTGAGGAGATTGCCGAGTTCATTTGCAAGGTCTGCAGTATAGAGCTGTTGCATGCGGTGATCGCTATAATCCCCATCATCGTGTGCGGGGATCTCCCGCGCAAGATAGTAGCGGACCGCAGGCAGACCATACTTCCTGATGAGTGTAACGGGGTCTACAACGTTGCCAAGTGATTTACTCATCTTCTGTCCGTTAACTGTGATGAATCCATGGGTGTAGAGGTGAGTAGGAAAAGGAAGACCTGCTGACATGAGCATCGCGGGCCAATATATGCCGTGGAATTTGATGATGTCTTTACCGACCACATGGATACGCATCTTCGCCTCCTGCCAATACTTCAGGTACAGTGATTCGTCAGTCCCCCCGAAGCCAAGCGCAGTGATGTAGTTTGAGAGCGCGTCATACCAGACATACATGCGTTGACTGTCGTCCTCAGGTACCGGCACTCCCCACCCTTTCACACGCTCTTTGGGACGGGAAATAGAAAAGTCATGGAGACCCTTACGCACAAAGTTCAATAATTCCTCTTTGCGATATGTGGGATATATAGTGAGGGTGTCTGTGGTGAGCAGCTTTTCAATCTGCTGCTGGTAGCGGGACAGCGCAAAGAAATAGTTTTCCTCTTCAACAAGCTCAAGGCGACGGTTGTGATTCGGACACACGTTGTCCGGGAACTCACCATCCTCATAAAATGTCTCACACCCCACACAGTACAAACCCGAATATGTTTTCTTATAGATATCTTTGGATGATAATGTCCACAATTTTTGAGCACCTATCATATGCTGTCGCGACGTTGTACGGATGAAGGTGTTGTTACTAATATTTAGATTTTTGCAGAGCTCCAAAAACTCTCTTGCGTTTTCGTCGACGAACTCCTGCACTGGCTTCCCTGCTTTCTCCGCTGACTCAATGTTTTTCATCGCGTTTTCATCGGTACCGGTCGCGAAATACACATCTCCCCCGCTCTGTCGAAGTAGTCGAGCGAGGATATCAGTCTGCACCGCTTCAAACGCAAAGCCAATGTGTGGCCTGGCATTCACGTAGGGAATGGAGGTGGAGAGAAATATAGTCATAAGTAACAGTAAACAGTAACAATAAACTGTAACGGTAAAC
>CAYUHI010000066.1:0-2297 GCA_964444485.1 uncultured Gammaproteobacteria bacterium
AAGATTCTCAATTATCACGCAAAGTACTTTTCACAATTACTTTTAACGACTTATGACTGCTTCGACCTTACGTAGCCTTGTGCGTAGGGGGGTTGACTTGCTATAATCATGATATGCAAAATTTCCAGACTCTCAAAGGATTCCGAGATTTTATCGGCGACGAGGCACGCAAGCGCACATGGCTTATGAATATATTCCGTGAGGTTTTCGAATCTCAGGGGTTTGAGCCTCTTGAAACACCCGCACTCGAATATGAAGAACTACTCTTGGGCAAATATGGCGAAGAAGCAAATAAACTCATCTATAGTTTTCAAGATCGGGGAGGAAGGAAAATAGCACTCCGTTATGATCAGACGGTGCCAACAGCCCGTGTGGTTTCTCAATATCGAAATACTCTCACCTTCCCTTACAAACGTTACCAGATACAACCTGTCTGGCGTTCGGAAAATCCACAGAAGGGAAGATTCCGTGAGTTTACTCAATGTGACATAGACATTATTGGTGCACCGGGAGCCCTCGCTGATGCACAGATTCTTGCGACTGTCTCTGCTGTATTTGACAGACTTGGCATTGATGTGGTCCTGAAATTAAACGACCGTGAACAACTTATCTCACTCATCAAATCTGCAGATATCCCCGATGCATTAGTTTTCTCCGTGATACAGACCATCGATAAGTTGGACAAAAAGTCCAGCAGTGAAGTCATCAGTGAATTGAGAGAGAAAAAATTGTCGCAGGAAACATGCGATGTGCTTTTCCGACTCCTGCAGGAAGCGACCCCTTCCGCGATGATCAATCAGATCATGGAACTTGCGGTAGCATTGGGCGTGCCGAAGTCGCGACTGGTCTTTAGCTCCACTATGGCACGAGGTTTAGACTACTATACTGGCATGATTGTCGAACCTTCCGTGCCAGGATATATGGCCGGATCTGTCGGAGGGGGAGGAAGATATGATAATCTGATCGGGAGCCTGGTTGACCTCCAAGTTGCAGCTACTGGCATGGCATTTGGTTTTGATCGTATGCTTGAGGTAGTAGATCAGATGAATAAATTCCCCTCAGAAGTTGCACTCCCGGCAAAGGCGCTTGTGACGATATTTTCACCTGACAGTATTTTGTATGCCGCATCTAACTACCGACTTCTTCAAAAAAATTCTATTCCCGTTGAGTTGTATGCTGATCCTACAAAAAAACTTGAAACCCAAATTAAGTATGCGATAGCGAGGCGTATCTCATACGCGATCATTGCAGGTCCTGAAGAGCAGCAAAACAGAGTGGTAAAATTGAAAAATCTCACCACACGCGAACAAAAGACGCTCGACTTCGCAAAATTAGTAGAGATACTATCGAAAGACAAGGAAGATAAATGACGATAATTCATAGAATCGTGAGTTCACTACAAGTTTATTAGAGTTTTGAGTTTCATACACTTTTCTGTTTTAGAGTTTAGAATTTAGGATTTAGAGTTTATTCGTATGCACATCAATCCCGATATCGCTATTGTTGAGTTTTACCCTGGCGTTGGTGGGGATGAATCAAAACTTTGGATGCTCGAGCTTCTCGAGTCTTACACTCGTTTCGCCAACCGCAATGATTTCAAGGTGACTCAGCTTGACGACAACGTCATAAAGATAAAGGGTGTGAATGCGTATGAACTTTTCAAAAATGAAACCGGGGTACATCGCGTCCAGCGTATCCCCAAGACAGAGCGCAAGGGAAGAGTGCATACCTCTACCTGCGTCGTGGTTGTGTTGCCACAGGTTATACAGAGCACTATTCAAGTAAGTCCCGCAGATATTGAATGGCAATTTTTTCGAGCTGGGGGCCATGGAGGACAAAACGTGAATAAAGTAGCATCTGCGGTACGACTTACCCATAAACCTACCGGTATCGTCACCACGTGTTCACGTGAAAGGGAGCAACAGGCAAACCGCAAAGTAGCGATGGACCTCCTCATTGGGAAATTGTATGCACTTGAAGAAGAAAAAAAGCGAGGAGTGACAAACTCCTTTATCTCATCTAATGTGCTTTCTGGCGAACGATCCGACAAGATACGCACCTATAACTTCCCACAAAATAGACTCACCGACCACAGACTCGGTAAAAGTTGGCACAATCTTGAAACTATCATAGAAGAAGGGAGATGGGAAGATGTATTCTTGGGTCTATAAGGTCACTTGCTTCAATGAACCACCCCGCAGTAAGCTTCGGGGCATCTCTAAGGAGTATGAAACTCATACTTATACTTTTGTCTCTTCGCTTTCTCCTGCAACTTCTTGAGAACTTCTGTCATAATG
>CAYUHI010000066.1:2397-5075 GCA_964444485.1 uncultured Gammaproteobacteria bacterium
GCAGAAAATGTCCCCATGCCTGACTATGGAGAATGTACTGATGAAAGTAAAGGACCTCTCATCGGCAATCCGCCAAACAGTAACCCTTTCTATGGATACGTACCGTTGTGCTGTTATGAAGTAGCAAGAACCCATGACCCCGAGAAATGTGTGAGCCACTGGGAAAGACTCTGGTGTCATCCTGACCAATGCGCGCAGATCAATAATGCGTCTGGATGTGAAGGGGGAAACTGTCAATGTGGAGAAGGCTTAAAAACTTGGTGTGAGCAGGTGGGATGTGATCTTCAACCTCCCGTGCCGCTAACAACCCGACTGAATCTAAATGCTGGGAATGCTCCGACAGTACCATCTCCCACAGCCTCGACCTCATCAGAAGGTGTCGATATGCCTACAGCTACTTCTGCCCCAGACCTGAGCACCAATGCCACCTCGACACCAACCAACCCTCCTCTCGAAGCGCAAAATTCAGTCACTACCCCTACCATGACTCCTGCGACAGATCCATTTGAGACTCCTTCACCCACAATAAATGACACCCGACCCACACCAACAGTCACTCCTCAGGGTGCCAGGTCAACCCCCACTCCGACAAATCCTAAGCAAGCTACAAACACCCCTAATCCTCCCAAACCTACCGATATCCCCCCCACACTGGCACAAGGACCTCACTGTGATACAAGTTGTGGTGTGTGTGGATGGAAAGATGCACAGGGTGTCTGCCACACTGAGGGAGCAGTCGGGAACAGCACCCAGCTGTGCTGTTATTTTACTTGTCTTAATCAGTCGTGTGTTGCCGTAAGCGGGTACGGTGCAAACAGGTGCGCAAGTGATACAAATTGCCAGACTCAAGCGCAATCTCCCCCTTCTGTAGATTCCACTACAGCCCCCGCAGCCCAGGCAACCACAGACAATTCACCACAAACCCAGCCTCAGCCACCAGTATCGGGAGTGAGTAATTGGCTCATACTTCTTGTAGTCCCGGTCGCCATCATCATCGGCGCGGTGCTGCTTTAGCCTTGCATAACAAGACACGAGACATAATTCCTTCGTGTGGGGAGGGATATACTCTGTGTTTTGTGTTATGTGTTATGTGTCATGTGTTTCGAGGTGTCAGTCCTTGCAAAATATCGATCGCACGGTATAATTGACAAGTTATGAAAGCTGATATACACCCCCAATTTTACGACGATGTACCAGTAACCTGTACGGGGTGTGGAACATCTTTTGTTACCGGGTCTACCAAGAAGAGTATCACCGTACATGTGTGTTCTAACTGTCACCCATTCTATACGGGTGAGCAACGGTTCATAGACACCAAAGGAAAAGTGGAGAAGTTTAAGAAGAAAATGGAGCAGGCCCAGACTTTCAAAGTCAAACTGGAAGAAAAGAAAGCAAAAAAAGCAGGAAAAGGTCTCAAAGAGACCAAATCATTGCGGGAATTGCTGACAGACATGTAACCTAATTTTACGGAGACTTCGGGTTTCCCCTCAAGGAGGATAAAACTGAGAATTATTTTTATCAGTTTCCTGAACGAGTAAAATACTATGCCAAACCTTAAAAAGGTCGCGACAGTTGACCATATAACTACCAAACTGCAGAAGAATCAAAATGTCACCCTCATCGGGTTTGATAAGACTTCTCATATCGCGCTCGAGTCGCTCCGCAAATCTTTACGAAAGTCCAGTGCAACACTCACCGTCGTGAAGACATCGCTTCTTCAGAAGGCGTTAGAGAAAGTGACTGAGCTTGCCGACTTCCGTGCAAAGGCCCTCCCTATCAAGGAGTCTACTGCGGTCGTTGATATGCCAGGGGACTGGTCAGCATCGCTTAAGGCTGTGTACGATTTTGCGAAGAAGGAGACCTCTGTTTTTCTCAAAATAGGTTTTCTCGACAGGGTCGTTTATGAAAAATCATCACTTGAGAAGCTTGCACAGTTACCAAGCAAGGTGGAGCTTCTTGGCAAAGTCATTGGCTCACTGAAGAGCCCAGTGAATAGGCTCGACTATGCGGTGAAGTTCCCCATGACATACTTTGTGAATGTATTGAAGGCGCGAAGCGCACAAACGAGCGGCTAATGGAGCTTGTCCGTCTCCGCCATAGGCGGACAGGTCTGGCGGAAATGGCGAATAGCAAATAGCGAAAAGCGAATAAAAATAGCTCGAATACTTTTTAAGTTATTGTTCGAGCCCTGCAAAGCGGGGTCGAGAACTTCTCGACAAGCTCGAAGAATATATGTAATACACTCGTTAGAATTTCGAATTTAGTATTTAGAGTTTATAAAAATTATTATTTATTTATTTTTTTATGTCAGACGTTCAACTCAATGACAAGCTTCAAAAGATCGCCTCGGAGATCGAGAAGCTCACCGTAGTGGAAGTGGCAGATCTTGCCAAGTATCTCGAGGACAAATTCGGTGTGACTGCAGTCGCAGCTGTCGCGGCACCTGCAGCGGGTGCAGCAGCCGCAGCTCCAGCCGAGGAAAAGACCTCGTTCACCGTAGTTCTCACCGATGGCGGAGCAACCAAGCTCAACGTCATCAAGGTCGTGCGTGAAGTGAAACCAGAGCTGGGTCTCATGGATGCCAAGAAACTCGTCGAGTCCGCCCCACAGGATCTACTCACTGATGTGAAGAAAGAGGTTGCTGAGGAAGCGAAAAAGAAACTCGAAGCCGCCGGCGC
>CAYUHI010000067.1:0-5020 GCA_964444485.1 uncultured Gammaproteobacteria bacterium
GATGAGGGAGGAGTATTGTCGACTGGAGCATTCGCAGGAATTGCCGCTTGCGCTGGCTGATTCAGCTTCCCTATCTCAGTATCCAGCGTCCTCAGTGTCGCGCTTGCAGAGGTGTACTCGAGCTGTCTCAGGTAATCGAGTGTTTGTGCAAAAAGCTTCTCAAGTAGATCTACTTTTTTTCCACCATCACGAAGTCTGAGGATATTCTCATATGCGCCTACCGCGCTTTTGAATGAACCTTGGACACTGGCGACTGTCTCCTGAAGTTTGTCATTGCGCACACGCTGATCTTCTGACCTAAGCTTTGCAATTTGAGCCTCAGCAGACGCATATTGAGAGCTCAACTCTGTATACTGTTTCGTGAAGCGTGTATGAGATTGGTTCGTATATTCGACAAGACGCGATTCTATCCACAGGAACCATCCCATCGCACTCAGGCCAGCAATAAGTGCAAGAATCACCATTAACTTTGCGACGACAGGAATGAGATGATGTGCGTGCTTATGCATAGAAAATATTCAACATTCAGAATACATATTCAAGGATCAGAAAACAATGGTGTTGCACAAGCCCAGGAGGCCGATCATGATACAATTCTCATATGCCACTGCGCACACCACGAATCAGCGATACTACCCGCCGCCACTTTCGAGAGCTTATTCCCCATCTCATGAAGAACAAGTTAAAAGTATTACTCACTTTTGCCCTTATAGCACTTGCGGGATTTATATGTTTTTACCAACTGGGACGTGGATATTTCGAGAATTGGGACGAAGCATGGTATGCGGAAGTCACAAAGCAGATGCTCAAAAACCATAACCCCATTGTGTTGTATTGGAATGGAAAAGTATTTCTGGATAAGACTCCTTTGAACTTCTGGTTTGACGCAGTTTCTGCAATAATCTTTGGACTTAATGAATTTGCTATTCGTCTCCCTTCCGCCATAAGTGGATTTGCCATCATTGTCATAGTTACGGTCTATACGATGCGAAGATGGGGCATGCTCCCTGCGGTCGCAGCTTTCTCCGCTATCGCACTGAACAACCTTTTTGTATGGCGCACGCGGACGGGCAATCTTGATGCACTTGCCAGCCTTCTGATTCTCCTTATCTATTTTGTCATGATAAGTAAACATCCTCGACGCCTTTTGGTGTTGGGAGTTCTTTTCGGACTTACCTATTTGCAAAAAGCCTCGCTTGTTGGATATCCTCTGGCGATTTTTTTCCTGCACGAAGCACTCTTTCAGTGGCGTTACGTGGTGCGAAACTCCGTCTGGTATTTAGCAGGAGCAATGCTATTTGTTGGTATTGTGGGTCTATGGCTCAAGCTAGGCAATGCACAGGTGGGTCCCGAGTTTGCCAATTATTATTTGTATAAAGCCGACCAGGGCGTTGCACATATTGCCTTAGAGTACTTCAACACAGATTACCTATGGCATACTTATTATTCCCTCCAACGGAGGATCTTCTATCTATTTGCTATTGGCGTTGTATTTCTTGGTATCCACTCGCGTAAACGGGAGCATCTTACACTTGCTGCTTTTGCACTCGCGCTACTTTTCCAGCTAACATTTACGCAAAAAAATAACAATTGGTATTTGGTACCCTCTATACCATTTTGGGCTATTACCGTTGCCTTCGGGACATGGAATCTCATACATCTTGCTCGCAAGATCCTGAGACGAAAGCTGTATGTGTATCTTTTCCAGATTCTTATTCTCATACCTATCCTCTACGTATCGTATAAGACACTTACTGTAAACATAAAAGCTATAATCGAAACCCGTGCAAACGTGGCAGAGGTCGCGAGTGCAAAGACTATCCGATCTCTATCCCACGCTGATGATAGGATCTTACGATTGGATTACTCATATCCAGTGACCATGTATTACAGCGATCGAATGACCGAGTATCATACTACGATAGATGGAGGTCTTACTGCTTCTATCGTCAACAATCAGATATCATGGGTCGTTGGCAAGGCTGAACAGGTAAGACAGTTCCTGGAGTTTTATGACAAAGAACCGAGGCGTATTATCCCATCTGGGGAAGAGACGATCGTTGAGCTTTAGATTTCATTGATTGTTCCTATTTACTGTATACTGTGAGAATTCCTATGTATCAACCGTACTGGCTCCGTCCGTACCTCACGTTGTCTGTGTTTCTCATAATTGGGTTTGTAGTGGCGTTTATCATCGATGCTGTGTATGTGAAAGGAGGTGGATTTGTGACTATTTTCGATAACTTTTGTAGATAACATATGATGTGGAGATTTAGAAATTTCGTTTTTGATGAGAAAGATCTATTTATCCTTCTCTTCTTTGTGTTTCTTGTGGTCGCTGCCATAGTACATATTCCTCTCTCACCTTTCCGGCTCGACTCACTCGTCGTGACGGCGGTATATATGCTCGTGACTAGAATTGTGGTCGGTCAGATTAGTGTGACCACATATCTGTTTGTTACCTTCGTTGGCTTACTTCTCTCTATGATGCTTTCTCCTTATGGTCTTGCGATATTTTATGCAGTCGGACTATTTTTATACACGAGACACAATGTCTGATCTGGATGCATATGTTTTGACACTATGCAACCTTTTTTCTCCATAATCATTCCCACGTTAAACGAAGAGCGGTTCGTGGGGTTCTTGTTGGAGGATCTCGCTGCACAAACGTTTCGATTATTTGAAGTTATACATGTCGACGGGAATTCCGATGATTCAACATGTGAAGTTGTCAAAGCATTTTCCGACCGATTACCGCTTATGACCAAGGAAGTTGGAAGAAGAAATCTGTCTTTCCAGCGCAATGTAGGAGGAAAATTAGCGCGGGGTGCATATCTAATATTCATCGATGCGGATACACGAATACAAGACACACAATTCCTCGAACGTATCTACCATCATGCACAGAAAACCCGATGTCACATATATCTCCCGCGCGCTAGATTCCTTGGATCATCGTGGATGGATACTACTGCACAGTATCTAAACAATACATTGGTTCGCCTCTCTCAGGGTACTCCGCGGCCGCTCCCTACCTCTGGACTTGCCATATTTCGTCGTGACTTTTTCGCGATGATCGGAGGATATACTGTGTCTGATAAGCATGATAGGAAGGAATTGTTTGTAGAAGACCAAGATATCATGATGCGTGCATATCGCCACCATGCATCAAGAGAATATGTGCAAGATGCAGTATACGGATTCTCACTACGCAGATACCATAAGGATGGATGGTTGAATGTTATGATTGGCGTGGTTCTTCTTACAATCCAACTAACTTTCCACGCGAAAACATCAGATCACATATACGAGATGGGTGGACAAAGCTATAGGAACCCCGTGCTATAATGATTCAAGATATCTAATTCTTTTATATTCTCGTGCAAAAACTATCAGAGATTTGCCGACTGCTTCGCTATTACCTGATGACCATGACAACTCAGGCAGGGTCAGGTCACCTTACAAGCAGTCTATCTGCTGTGGAGCTTATGAGTGTGCTCATGTTTGCAGGGCATTTTTGGTACGATATAGATCATCCTGACAATCCAAATAATGATCGACTTATCTTCTCCAAAGGTCATGCAGCACCTCTTCTGTATGCACTCTGGGCAGTCGCCGGTGCCATACCCAAAGATGAACTCATGACACTTCGCACGTTTGGATCTCGCCTGGAGGGACACCCTACCATGAGGTTTCCTCATACCGAAGTGCCGACCGGTTCGCTCGGCCAGGGCCTTGGAGTTGGTGTAGGTATGGCCCTCAATGCAAAGTATTTGGACAAATCTCCATACCGCACCTATGTCCTGTTGGGTGACGGTGAGATGGCTGAGGGAAGCGTATGGGAATCAATGCAAATCGCTGCATACTATCATCTCAACAATCTGATCGGGATCATTGATGTGAACAAATACGGCCAACAATGCGAAACTATGACAGGTCACAATGTAGAAATATATGAGGATAAGGTGCGTGCATTTGGCTGGTTTCCTCTCGTTATCGATGGACATGATGTCGAACAGGTTCATGGTGCATTTGAGACTGCTGCGAAGATCACTGACCGCCCTGTCATGATCATAGCTAAGACCCTGAAGGGTAAGGGCGTGTCTTTTTTCGAAGACAAAGAAGGCAAGCATGCAAAAGTCCTAACGAAAGATGAGCTTGAAGTTGCACTTCTTGAGTTGGGCGAAGTAGATACTACGCTCGTCGCTCCCCTTGCCAAACCCGAAGCACCCAAAGATGTAGTGCATGGACCACCGAATGTGACTTTTGACACTCTGCATTATCGACCTGGTGACATGGTCGCAACCCGCGAAGCGTACGGCTCCGCTATTGGGCAGCTCACTCAGATGAACACACAGGTGATCGTGCTGGACGGCGATTTGAGTAACTCGACAGGTGCTGAGATAGTAAAAAAGCAAACTCCTCACCAATTCTTCGAGATGTTTATCGCTGAACAAAACATGCTGGGGGTTGCGACTGGCCTTGCGCTGCGGGGCAAGATACCATTTGCGTCCTCATATGCTGCATTTTGGACACGCGCCCATGACCAGATACGCATGGCAGGGTATGCCAATGCTAATCTGAAGATAGTGGGCTCTCATGGAGGTGTCTCACTTGGCCAGGATGGATACTCTCAAATGGGACTTGAGGATATCGCGATTATGCGAAGCGTACCTGGTAGTGTGGTGCTCTACCCCTCAGACGGCTTATCTACTGCAGCACTTGTAGCAGAAATGGCGACGCACCAAGGTATGGTGTACTTGCGGACGACTCGAGGGAAAACACCAGTACTCTATACTGACAGCGAGTTTAAGATTGGGGGGTCAAGAGTTCATCGTCTAAGCGATAAACCCCATACTCATGTCATCATCGGAGCTGGTATCACTCTGCATGAGGCACTCAAAGCTCAGAAACTCCTCGCAGCCAAAGATATCATCACGGTAGTCGTAGATCTGTATTCAGTCAAGCCGCTTGACATAAAGACTCTCCAAGAACTCACCCAGGGTAGTCAACCTGTGGT
>CAYUHI010000068.1:0-4926 GCA_964444485.1 uncultured Gammaproteobacteria bacterium
TCCTATGGTTGGATATATACTACCGGAAACGATGGAGAATGTAATAATATCTGGAGAATAAAAGTTAACCAATCTGAAAACGGCGACGATGGTGGACTAGAAACGTGGATCGGCTCAGGAACACTACCTGATGGGGATGGCAATAAGCGTGGAGATATGTTTATCTTGGGTAGCACACTGTTTAAAGTAAGGGGAACCAAAGTGTACAGTGCCGAAATCGACTCTCAATCGGGAACGCTGTCGTCTTGGAGTGATGCACCACCTGACTTACCTGAAACACAAAATCAGATGCTTACCTGGGGTGGTGGTGAAAATGAAGGTCCAACATGGGGAGTCATCGGTAACTACGTGTATGTTGCAGGAGATACAAAAGTATTTTATGCACAGATAGGCGGGCTGCCCTCTGATCCGACTGCGACACCAACCCCCACAAATGGATCAGGACCAACTGCTACGCCGACCCCCACAGTGAGTGGCACGCCACCTCTGGCTACAAACACACCCACGCTAAGTCCTACGCCCTCAAACACTCCAACAGCTGTCCCACCGACGCCAACCATAACCTTGCCTATAGGTGTTGGTGAACCACCATTCCCCACTTGTGCTCCGGGCATGAGTGAAGCATTCAGATTCGGACCGGGTGAACTCGCTATCCGCTATACAGAGACTGAAAGTTATACCTTCGAGTTGCCAAGCGGTGTTGGTCCAATTGGGAAGATACATGCCTGGCAGGGTGAAGGGCACTATTGGAGTGATGAGTGTTTGCAAGGGGCCAACAATGACAACGGTCGTCCCAGTTGTGATCAAAACCAACCCAATGAACAAATTAAATTCTTCTTGAATGATATGATGGTTGGTCAGTTTGTAGATCACAGCCCCGAAGATGATGACAACTACCCATACGAGTTCCCTGTCACAAATCTTCGAAACGGGAATAATACCCTCCGACTCGATCATCTCCTCAAAGGTCAAACTGGAGTAAGAGCTAATAGTGTGTTCTTCAAGGGCATAGTTTGTGCTGCTGCAGCAAGCCCAACACCGACCCAGACACCTACCCGCACCCCGACACCATCACGGACTCTTACCCCAACGCGTACTCCGACACTCACTCGCACCCCTACCCCTACCAGAACCCCCACACTCACCCGTACACCTACTCCCTCGCCATCACCGATAGTCGCTGCATTTTGTGATACATCTTGCGGGTTATGTGGCTGGAGAGATGTACAAGGAGCCTGTCACATAGATGGTACTGTCGGGACTACTACTACAAGCTGTTGTTATCATGCGTGCGCGGGACGCTCCTGCAACACGATTCTCGGGAACGGAACAAATAGCTGTGCGTCAGATGCTGACTGTGGAGGAAATAACACGGTAGTTATCGCCCCATCACAACCATTGTCTACCCCTCAAGTCTGGATGACAAGTGTTCCACCGACCCAAAGAGTGACACCTCCTCCTGTTGTTACTCAAAGCGTTGCTCCTGTGGCGGGAGACTCCCGATGGGCATGGTGGCTAGTCGTGCCCCTCGCAATTATCGTTGTGGGGGCGGTGGTGCTGTAAGATGGCACAGGAGATCAGGTGATCAGGCAATCAGGCTTTCAGGAGTTTCCTCCTTCGCTAAAGCTTCGGCGGACAAAGAAGTCGTCAGTCGTCAGTCGTCAGAAAATAGTGTAATCTGTCCGCAGTCCGGCGTCCGCTGTCCGAATAACTGCATTGCAGGTAGGACGTGGTCATTCTGGAGTCCTGACGAAGTCGAGGACGATAGAATCTGACTTGTTTGATCATGTTTATCTAACGCCTTCTCCCGAGATATCGGGACGGGCAGGAATTCAACTATCTACATGGATCCTGAACCCCTCCAAAGGCGGGCACGGCTAGTTCAGGAAATCATTTGTGTATTGCTACTGTTTACTGCTAGTGTTTACTGCTAGTGTTTACTGCTACTGTTTACTGCTACTGCTTACTGTTACTGTCTACTGTCACTGTTTATTAGTTACATGGATCCTGAACTAAATTCAGGAAGTCATTTGTTGCTTATTTCTGTCTACTGTTACTGCTTATTGCTACCGTTTACTGTTACTGTTTAATGTTACTGTATCCGTATCTCATCTCCCGGTTTGGGGTAGTCGAATGCATGATGACCCGTATGGTGGGATCCGTTTTCGAAATGTCGCCACACGCTAACCTCGAGGCACGGGTTCGCGATTGTTCCAGATGATCCGGGGTATACCACGAGTTCTCCCGGATGTGCAGCAAAGAGGTGCTTCACATACTTTGCCTCTCGAGTCTCTGTTCCGATTGTAACCTTCACTGCTTCTCCGATCTCGTGGAGACCTTTCAGATCATCAACTGTTATTGTTGTTTTCATATTGCCAAAGTTATCGACGTGACCCACATAGTAGGTACCTTTCTGAATATCTGGAATGACGTGCGTATGCGTCTCCTCAAGCTGCATCTCCGCTTCCATATAGTCTGCAAGGTGTGCGACTATCCGTGAAAGTGTATCGCGCGACCTGAACTGCGAACCTTTGTCTATATCGGGGTATACAAAAAGTTCTTCTATCTGGGGCTTCACAAAGCTGTAGTCGTACCCTGCGTTTACCCCACATATGACCACACCACTCGTGAGCCGTGCGATCTGAAATTTTGCGCCTTGCGCCGCTTCGATGCCGTGCGTTGCCTGCAGTCTTGGGTCAGTGTTGAGGAAAAAAACTGTTTCGTTTGGTCTACCAAGACGTTCCTCTGTATAAGCGAGCTGCATGCACAGAAACCCTGTATGGATTGTTGATGGAGTAGAGGAAACAAAGCTCACATGTACATCCTGAGGATTTTTGGCGTACCCTTCTACGGAGGATTGGAATTCTTGGTTTGTGAGTGTATCAGCTGCCCAGTCTGCAACAACGACAATTTTTTTCATATGTGATTAGTATACAGGAAATAGGATATAAACGGAATCATTCTCTATAAGATTGTTGCGTTGCTGTAGCCGGCAACCACCCCTTATTTTCCTCCTTAGTCAAGGAGGGGACTTGAGGGGAGGTATGTCTGAAAGCCCCGCCTCATCGGCGGACAAGCTGATTGGCCGCTTTGTCCGCCGAAGCTTTAGCGAAGGAGGAACTTCCTGAATTCCTGACTGCCTGAATGCCTGATCTCCTTTGTACTCTGTGCTTCGCACCTCTTCCCCTTTCTTCTCAAAGATTGTACAATGATACACACCCGTTCTCGTGGTAAGTACAACATTTGGTTATCTCATGAAATGAAGAAATTACGTCCGTTTTTCACTGTCTTTAAACTGCAGCTCCTGATGTTTCTTTCGATCTTCGGACCAGCCACTATCACTGCCATGGCAGATAATGACGCAGCAGGAATAGCCACCTACTCGATAGCTGGTGCAAAACTCGGATATCCGGTGCTATTCCTTTTGGTATGGGTGACCATCCTCCTTGCAATCACCCAAGAGATGGGGATGCGTGTCACCATGGTAACCCGAAAAGGCTTAGGAGATCTGATCCGCGAGAACTACGGGATTAAGGCTGCGGTCTTCGTATTCTGTACGGTAGCTGTTGCTAACATGGGCTCAATCGTGGTGAATATGGCGGCGTTTAAGACAACTGCCGAGCTCCTCCACTTGCCTGCATTACCTCTTACGATTCTTGTGATGGTCATTGCGTTTTTACTTGTGACAAAAGGGAATTATAAAATGACACAGAACATCATGTTGCTCTCGTCACTATTTTATGTTGCATACATCGTGTCTGCTGTCAAGTCGGCACCTGACTGGAGGCTTGCGTTTTCGAATCTGGCCATCCCCAATGGCGTGCATTTCACGCCACTATACTGGAAAGACTACATTATCGTAGGGCTTGGAGTACTCGGTACTACTATCACTCCATGGGGACAGTTTTTCATTAGTAGTTTCAGCCTTGATAAGAAAATTGATACGATAAAACTCAAATACTCTCAGATAGAAACATATTGGGGTGCATTTCTCACCGACTTTTTCTCGTTCTTTATGATTGTCGCGACTGCTGCAACGTTATTTGTGCATAATGTTTCTCTGACTGATGGTGCACAGGCGGCGCGCGCGATAGAGCCATTTGCCGGCAAACTTGCAGCAATGCTTTTTGGTCTTGGGATCATGAACGCCGGATTTATGGGGATAGTCGTTATTGGTCTTTCTACCACCTATGCATTTTCGGAGTTTTTCGGGTATTCCCGAAGTTTAGACACGAGCTATCAACAAAGTAAAACATTTTATAAAATATTTATCATTCAGCTTCTTGTTGCATTTGTTATAACCTTACTCCCTGGTATAGATCTTTTTCGTATTGCGATTATTTGTCAGACGTTAAATGCTATGATGTTGCCCCCAATTTTCATTTATCTTATCAAGTTTACGAGCAGTAAGAAATATATGGGGGAGTTTGTGAGCAACAGATTTCAGAAATGGTTCGCCGTGGGGGGTACGGTGATTATTACTATTGCAGCAGTCTTCGCAGTTATTGCGACACTCTTCGGACTATAAACTAAGTCCTCAGTCGTCCCCACTTCGTCAAGACTTCGAGGGGCAAAGCAGTCGTTAGAAAATATTTGTGAGTGGATCCTGAAACAAGTTCAGGAATTCAAAACTTACTTTTATTCGACATCCATAGTCCGTGGTCCGTCGTCCACCGTCTCTTTGTACTCTGTACCCTGTACTTTGTGCTCTGTCTTGTGTTATATGTCTTGTGTCTTGAGACTCAGCCATTCGCCATTTGAGCCAAAGGCTCATCCGCCTCCGCCATAGGCGGACAAGTCTGGAGGAAGCCTTTCGCAGTTAACAAAATATCTTTCACTTCTGCTCATCGAGGAGATCGATGAGATTTACGACACCCAGCATATGGCGCTTCTCGGTGACAACCGGTAGAGTATTCAGTTGGTACT
>CAYUHI010000069.1:0-4903 GCA_964444485.1 uncultured Gammaproteobacteria bacterium
TATATGAGATTTTTGGACCGGGGGGTATCAATATTCTTGCTACTGCAACATCCGACAGCCCCAATCGCACAAACGGTGAGATACATAGCCTGGTAGAGAGAAATTTAGGAAAGTTGGGTAGTAGCGGATCTGTCCATCATATGTTTGTACATTGTGGTGTAGTCACAGTTCAAAATCTTGCATCTTCAGATGCAGAAGACAAACTCTTAGTACTTGCAGAAGAGCTTCATGCCCTCGATATCGAAATCGACAAAAGCGAAACAAATATATATTTCCCTTTCACCATGATGGGCAAGGCCCCCGAAATCCTGCAGATTTCGGAAATGAAAGTCATATCTCAACCTCAAGTCGTATATAGACCCATCATCAAAGTATCTATCACAGATGAAATTGGGGAAAAGCTTGCTACACTGATAGACGCTCTTGAAAATCACGACGACATTCAGGATGTATTCCACAATGCCATTTAGTCGACAGCTTGTCCGCTGATCCGCCAGCTGGCGGAGGCGGAGCGGTCAGGAGGTCAGTCTCTAGCGAATAGCCAATGGCGAATAGCGAAAAGATATAAAAAAACTATGCAAGTAATAACTCACAAAATCCAACAGGCAATACACCACTTTGGTTCAAAGACCGGTCGTGAGATCATCGTCAACACCGTCGGTACGTATTTGAATATAGGGTTTGCGCTTTTTTTTGTTCTGCTTCTCACGCGCACCATGGGAAGGGTGGAGTACGGGGTTATGACAATATTGCTTAACATCAGTTATATCCTTGCGAATATCATGGAGTTTGGAACAACAGCAACGATCTATTCATACATCCCCGGACTACATGCAAAATCAGAACGTCGAAATGAACTATTGGGGTTTATTAAGACGACAGTCTTTTATCAGAGTGGGCTCTCATTCATTGTAATTCTCCTCCTTATTATCGCTTTTCCCACACTCGATCGACACTTCTTCAAGACCCACGCGGGGATGGTAACGCTCACGATCACTGCTTTTTCGGTTCTTTGTTTCATATGGCAAAACACCTTGCTGAATATGCTCTTTGCCATGAAGAAATTCCTTTCCGCCAATGTTTGGCTTAATGTGTCTAATATCATCAAAACGGTTGTTATCATTATGCTGCTTCCACTGCAGATGGTGAACCTTGCATCTGTCATATTTGTATTCGGGATTGTCGGACCAGTCATTTTCCTGGGTATCGCTGCATGGTACTACCGATCTGACGTAGAGGAAATCTTAGTAAATGTGAAGACGTCTCGTGACCAACTCAAGATCCAATATACACTGACGAACTTTATTGCATCACAGTTTTTCAATATTGGAATGCGAATGGATCTTTTCATAATGTCATTTTACGGACTTCGCAATCAGGTAGCAGACTACGGACTCGCCCAAAAAGTGATGTTGACTATCATCTCTACGGTCGTGAGCATCACACAAGTTCTGTCACCCAAGTTTGCGCTGGTAAAGACTAAACAACAGGCACTGCGCATCATGAAGCAGAGTATGCTGTACCTTATGTTACCTACACTGTGTTTTGCGATATTGCTTTTTCTTCCTGATCAGGTTTTCACTCTTATCTTTACCGCAAAATTCGAAGAAACCCCCGCACTCACCCGACTGTTGGGGTTGGCTTACATAATATTTAGTTTAGGTCAGGTCTTTGCACTCTTTTATTTGTATACATTCAAAAAACCACAGGTGCTTCTGTATACCAATATCGTGTTTTTTGTGGTAATCACCATCGGGTGTTTTGCCCTCGTACCGCAGCTAAAAGCATTCGCGGGTCCGTTGGTCCTCGCAACGGCACTTATCATAGTGACTCTCACCCAAGGAATAGGATTCGCAAGGGAAATGAAAAAACTCCCCAATACCCCAAACAGACTACCGAAAAACGTCGAACTTAATACATGAATAGTGTAGAACGGGTATACTATAGAAATGGATGTTCAGCGCAATATCAAGCTTCTGTCGTGGTTTAACTTCTGTACCGATTTTGTTCTGTTTGCTCCGGTTGCAATAATATACTTTGCCAAAGTTACCGGATCGCTCGCACTCGGCATGAGTATCTTCGCAGTTGCATATGCATCTTCTGCTTTGTTTGAAGTTCCGACCGGGATACTTTCTGACAAAGTGGGTAGGAAACAAACGATCATACTCGGAGCATTGTGCTCAATCTTGTGCATTGTGTTTTACGCTATTGGTTCATCATACTTGATCATGGTTATTGGAGCGCTTATTCAGGGGATGAGCAGGTCATTTTACAGTGGCAATAATGATGCGCTTCTTCACGATACTCTGCATGATATGGGAAAACATGCAGACTATCATGTGTATCTTGGACGCACGAGTTCAATGTTTCAGGTCGCGCTGGCTATTGCTTCTGTTATGGGAAGTGTGATGGCTGCGGTTTCGTTTCCGCTTGTTATGTGGATCTCGGTGCTACCACAGATATGTGCATTTCTTATTGCATTGCAAATGGTTGAACCAAAAAGTCATACAAAAGTGAGTTCTAATATCTATGTCCATTTACACGAAGCACTAAGATTGTTCCAGGTCAATCCTAGAATCCAGCTCCTTACGTTTGCATCTGCTATCCGTTTCTCATTGGGGGAATCTGCATTCTTTTTCCGGTCTGCATTTTTCAATACTCTTTGGCCACTCTGGGCTATTGGTTATGCAAACCTCATCACACATTTTACGGCAGCGATTAGTTTCTATTTCAGCGGAAAAGTCATCAATAAATGGGGGCATGTAAAAGTACTATATATTGAAATACTGTATAACAGAGTAATAAATCTCTTTGCACTACTGTTCCCAACGGTGGCGTCCCCTGCACTCATGGGAAGCACATCAATCACCTATGGTGCAGGTACCGTAGCAGCAAATAGTCTCATGCAGAAAGAGTTCAGTCAGTCACAGCGCGCCACCATGGCCTCTCTGAGCTCTTTCTTTGGAAGTATTGCATTTGGGGTAAGTGCGGTTGCATTGGGCTACGTCGGAGACCTGTTCGGTCCTGCGACAGCACTCATACTCATAAACTTACTACAAGTCGTGCCTATTGTATTCTATTGGAAGATTCGACCGCTCAAGTTAGACGACTAAATTTAGCATAAGAACCTTTGCAGTAGTCTATTGGATCAAGATTTACATTGAGTAGGGTTTTTTTCATTTATTATAATGACTTTTACTTCTATAGTTATTTTCGCAAGAGTACAGAGCACTCTTCTTTCATGTATCCACCCAAAAGGGTAAGCTTGTGACTTGAATGAGTTAACAATTCTTCTGTTGTCAGTGTAATTGGCAGATTATCAGGAAACGTTTCTTTCATCGACGTCCCATAAAGAAGCTTGGGTATTTTTGCAAATATTATTGCAGACAAACACATTGGACATGGCTCACAAGTGCAATAAATCTCACATCCTTCCAAGTCCTTTCTTCCCAACACACTACCAGCCTTAGCGATGGCATTTATCTCTGCGTGTGCAGTAGCATTATTTGTGATACTTTGAGTATTATGAGTTTTCGCTATCACCCTGCCGTTCATCACAATCACAACTCCGCACCCAATGGACTGAGCAGACCGTTTCGCCTCTTCTATCGCAAGTAACATGAACTTCTTGTGTTTCATAGCATTGTATTCATTTTTGAGCGGGATAGGGGAACGGTTTATTGCTTAAGCATAGGATCCTCATGGTTGCAATTGAATACACACAATACCATTCAGAACCAATGCTTTAACGACGCTCCCAATAATCATTAAACAAACAGATCAGTTATACTTGTGAGAAATCACGAATTGCTTCGCGATGTTTGTAAGCAATTTTCTCGGGAAGCCTGTTTATATTAAAGAATTTACAGTCACTGAGTTCTTCATTTTGTTTTATCTTACCTTCCATTTTACCCGAGTATATGATATCTAAGTGAATTCCGCGAGGGTCATTATCTATTTGATATATGCCAATGAGTGTTTCTATAGAAACTTCAGATCCTAATTCTTCTTTCAGCTCTCTCATGAGCCCTACTTGAGGAGACTCCTCATACTCTAAGAACCCCCCAGGAAGACACCAGTAACCGTATAATGGCTCTTTTGCCCTTTGGACCAGGAGGACTTCGTCTCCTTTATTAATCAATAAACTGACAACAGGCTTTGGGTTACTCCAAAGTACAAAACCACACTTTGAACAAGATAATCTATCTCTTCCATCAATTTTTTTGTATGTTAATTCCGTCTTACAACTAGGACAAAATTTATATAGCTTTTCTTGGGGGTTTTTCATTTATGTATTGGATGTATATATTCAAAACGATATGTACTAATCAACATATGTAAATAATCATCGAATCTCAAGAGTGGATAGTATCTGGTGGAATTCTGCGAGAGTCTTATCTATGCCCTCATACCTGGAATCATAGGTTACAGAAATATAAAGTATTTCTGTTGGATTGCCATTGATGTAGTAATAATAACTATTGGTAATTTGTTCCGGAAATACAAATTCGTATCTTCTATTGGGATGAGACGATTGTATCATCATATCGTACTTCCCAATTTTTATCGGAGTTGGGATTTCATTTGTGTAACCGGGACCACCGCCAATGCTCGTTCCAACAAGCCAAAAAGAACTTTCCGGATCAAAGAATTCATCTTTTGTAAGAGCCCTGTATGGCTCTCCCCGCAAAGCATTTGAACCTAAAACTTTGACTTCCCCAAATATTCGTTCGGAGGGTGTCGTAATATCTACTTCATCTTGAACATTTTGCATATTGCTAAAAACTGCGTGGTCCTTGTACATGCTGTTCCCATAGAAAGGATCGTAAGATCGAACAGACCAGCTTTTTGGATACTGAAACTTAAATGTTTTGTTATCACTTTCAAACGTAAGCCAATTAGG
>CAYUHI010000070.1:0-4542 GCA_964444485.1 uncultured Gammaproteobacteria bacterium
CTTGTACTTGCGAAGTAGTCTGCGAGTAAGGTCTACATCTTCAGACTGATAGAGCGCCTCAATATCAGGTATCCTGCGTCCCACGATGTCTGAACTCCCCCGCCAGAGCCACTCGTGGACCCACCAACCCGATACGGTTGGTAGACCTGTGTATGCTGATATTACGTCGTAGTCTGTATAGCTGTCACCCTGAGCTTCGAGGATGATAGGCTGACCATTTATCTTATTCTCAAAGTACTGAACTATTTCATACACATCTGGATATTGCACCTTCAGCCACTCAGTGCCGTCGATTGCAACTGGCTTATTAAATGAGCCATAGTAAGACTGTACACCAAAAAAGATATAAACCAGATTCAACGTAATACCCACAGTTGCAAGAACAATGAGTATCTGTTTCAAAACCTGATAGGGTTTGGGTATTAAACTAATCCGCCACAATACATAGATGGATGCCAAAGACATCATTATGTAGGCTTGATACCCAAGTTTGAACATGGTATTTGCTCTAAAGTGGGTAGGATAGATATCTTTGATGTAGAAAAACTCAGGGATGATGATGAGAAAAGTGCCAAACAAGAAAAACAAGCCTACATACTTATCTAGATTCAAGAACTTATGCTCGTCGACAGTCTCAGGATTTTTGACTTGTTTCAAATATCGTTTTGTGAGGTGCATAACAAGTGCAAGGCAGGTTGCAAAAAACCAGAAAAACCCCCAGAGGATGACTACCTGATACAGTTCAGATCTCTGACAGTTGCCCTGTTCAAAGAGAAACGGTCCAATCTTGACAGTTGTAGCACCAGCTTTGGCAAGACCAGAGACGAGAGGGTAAGCACAGTTCACTCCGATCCCCGAAACAAACGGTTCAAAGAATACTGAAAAGGGCAATGAGAAATAAATAAATCCAAATACGAGGATCACAATATTTATGATGAGAGCGATAGTGAAACCATGCAAAACGACAAGAATAAGCAGTGCTAACAATAGATAGATCGGACCATCGAATGCATTGGTCATGTAGTGCACCGCCGTCATGAACCCTAGTAGCAAGGTGAGAGGGACAGAGGACTCGACACATTTGACCAGAAGATTTCCAAAAAATCCATGCCCGAACATGTTTCGTACCATTTGAGACTGATGAGAGGGTGTGTTATTTTCTTTTAGTTCCTTCGACTCCTGTCTGTGTAACCCCTTCCATCGACCCAACACAAGTGGCATCACAACAAGCATAAAAATCCCAATCGTCAACAATGCAAAAGGAATTGCGAATACATGACCATGCAGATCAGCAACAATGTACGAGTATGAAGGAAACTCGTGAATCGTCTTGGGGATAAATCTTGTCGCGTTGGGATACCAATAGTGTGAATATTCACCAAGTGCGCCGAGGATGTTTGGGAACTTAGCTTGCACGACCTTTAGGAGTGCTCCAATATCAGGAAGTACCGTCCAGGGAGGTACTGGATTCTCATTTTCATATCCTTTAGTGAAGAGATACAGTGTGTGCCAATTGCCAGCAAAGTTAAGAATGAGTGCGCCGATGAGTCCATACAATCCTAGCCTCAGATCACTGAACTTCTGTTTGACTCCATATACGACCGTATGCGAGTAATGAATAAGGTTAGTTACTATAGAAAAAGATGCAGAAAGGGCCAATCCCAAAATATTAGCAAGGATGAGGTTGTAGCCGACTTCAGCAGGTACCCCTGTTAGTTTAATAAGAAGGGCACCTGACAAATGGCCGAAATAGTAGTAGTTAATAAAGTATCCATTCGGTCGAGTGTCGACGTCTGCACTGTACCACATGTCAAGTGGTGGAAAGTGCGTAGATCGTGCGATCGACTGCATAAATCCAAAGTCCATGAATTTTTCAAGTCCATGAATACTGGGTTCTTGTCCTCGAACGATCGTCCATAAAAGGAGCCCTGAAAAAAAGAGTATTTCTTCAACAATAACCCATTGAATGACTTTTTTATTGCGAATAACCAGTTGAAGAATATCAATGTTTCTTTGAACAATGTACTTCCGATATGCGACAAATGCAAAAACACCGAGAAGCAGAATAATCTGAAGTCTCCCAAACGTAACCAGACGCAAGATGCCAAGTAGCAACGATGAGTAGGTCAGAAGTATTATCCCGAGTATCTTCGCAAATGCATAACCTTTGTCGAGGGTCTTCCCAAATAGACGCTGGGCCAGAGGGTAGAATACGATTCCAACGATAAAAAGATACACATACCATGAAAGAAAGTGGAGTAACCAGTCCATAGATTAAAAACTCAAATGACAAATGACAAACATCAAATAAAGCTCAAAAATCGAAACTCTAAGCTCTAGGCTCTAACAGAAGTTACGCATTTATTCTTCGAGTGGAGCGCTATAAGGCGCGAAATCGAGAAGTTTACCTGATAGTTCTCGACTCGTGATACCAAGCATAACACCGCTCGAACAGTAACTATTTCGCCAAAGTATCACCAAGCTTCCATATCGTACTTAAGTTTGTACAAAAAGCAAGCCATCTCATATTCTGACTGATATAATGTCGAGAATCATGGACAAATCATATCAACCCTCTTACTGGGAACCGATAATTCGTCGCAAATGGGATCACGAAGGTACTGATGTTGCTCATATCGACACCAAAAAAGAACCTTTTGTGATCATTCTCCCTCCTCCCAACGCAAATGGGAGTCTTCACATCGGACATGCTATGTACGTGTATGAGGACATCATGATCCGCCATGCACGACAACAAGGTAAGATCGCCCTCTGGCTGCCTGGCACGGATCATGCTGGGTTTGAGACACAATATGTATTTGAGAAACATCTTGCCAAAAAAGGAGAGAGCAGATTCCAATACGATCGGGACACTCTCTACCGCATGATCGCGGAGTTTGTAGACCAAAGCAAAGGCACGATACACGAACAGTTTAAATCTATCGGATTCAGCCTTGACTGGTCCAAAGAGCAGTACACCCTAAACCCGGCCATAGTCGAGGTGGTACACCAGACATTCAAAAAACTGTTCGACGCGGGCCTCCTCTACAGATCGGAGCGTCTCGTGAATTACTGCACGAGAGATGGTACTAGTTTCTCTGACTTAGAGATTGAGAACAAAGAAGTTGAGGGTGTGCTCTACCACATACGATATCCTTTGGTAGAGGGTGGGGATATTGTAGTCGCTACTACCCGACCTGAGACATTGTTTGCTGACGTCGCTGTAATGGTAAACCCAAAAGATGGTCGGTATCGAGACATCGTCAGATCACATGCTCGCCTCCCTATCAGCAACCGTGAGATACCTATTATCGCTGACGACTATGTGGACATGAAGTTTGGCACTGGTGCAGTGAAGGTAACACCTGCGCATGACCACAACGATGCTGAGGTAGGGAAACGTCACTCACTCTCCTACCCACCGGTAATCGGATTTGACGGACGCATGTGTAACACAGGAACTGAGGTAGACGGTATGAAAGTGAAAGCCGCACGAGAAGCGGTGATCGCCAAACTTACAGAGCTCAATCTCATTGTAAAAACCCAGAAACATCAGATGGTCGTCAAAACATGCTACAAATGTGGACATTCACTTGAGCCACTCCCACTTTCACAGTGGTATGTATCGGTGAAACCTCTTGCCGACCGAGCAAAACACATGATTCAAAAAGGTGAAATCCAAGTCCATCCCCGAAGATTTAAGCCTGTACTATTACGTATACTTGATGAGTTTATCGATTGGAATATTAGTAGGCAAATAGTGTGGGGCATACGGATACCTGCGTACAAATGTACAAATACTAAATATGAAATTCTCAATTCTAAAATCGAATCAGACACATCCGAGAATCACAATTCGGGAATTCGGACGCCGGACAGCGGACATGCTCCCCAATGGTTTGTGTCACTTGAGAAACCAGAGAGATGTCATATCTGCGGCGATTGCACGCCTGAACAAGATCCCGACACATTTGATACATGGTTTTCTTCGGGCCAATGGCCGTTTGCGACGCTTATGGCGGTAGCAAGTACCGAGTACAAAGTACAGAGTACAGAGTTATACAATGCAGTTACGCAGCAGAAGAGTGGTGCTGGTCAAAACACACAGAGCGCAAAAAGAGAATCGACAGTGGATGTGCGAGGTTCATTGAGTACCAGTGACGAACAAGACCCACATTCATCGGACGATATGATGAGCAAAGCCCTCGAGTATTTCAACTACTTCTACCCCACGACAGTCATGGAGACAGGGTACGATATTGCCCGAGCGTGGGTAGCTCGCATGATTATGCTCGGTGCCTTTGTGACAAATAAACCACCCTTCAAACATGTGTATCTTCATGGCATGGTTCGAGATGCAAAAGGACAGAAGATGAGCAAAAGCAAAGGCAATGTTATAGATCCTCTCAAGCTCACAAACCAGTATGGCACCGACGCACTGCGACTGGCACTCGTCTATGGCACTGGGGCGGGGAGTGATGTTAGCCTCACGAACGAAAAAGTTGTGGGAATGAGGAATTTTGTGAATAAAGTTTGGAATAT
>CAYUHI010000071.1:0-4322 GCA_964444485.1 uncultured Gammaproteobacteria bacterium
CATCCGCCTCAAACACAAAGACTTCAGACCCTTCCTCATAATGCCCCCCCGGAAACATCGACCCATTTGTGTGTTCGTCGTTTGTACTCAGGAACCTTTTGTTATTAGGATTTCGGACTTGATTTGTTATTTGGATTTTGTCATTTGTCATTCCCCCGAAGTACGGTGCCCCCACAAGCCAGCTCACTTTCACTCCGAGTTCATGAAGTGCGAGTGCTGTAATACTGCTTGTTGTTGTTTTGCCATGGCATCCACAAATTGCGATAGATATGGGGAACATCTGGATAAGCTCAGCGATAAGAGCAGCCTGACTTGCCGTTGGAATATCTCGTCTTATTGCCTCTTGAACCTGCGCGCTCTCTACTCCCCCGTGTGCTGCCGAGTATATGACGAGATCGGTACCCGGTGGGAGACTGTCTGTCAATTCGTTATTCGCTATCCGCAATTCGCTCAGAATCCCGTCAGTAATCTGCGATTCTAAGGTGTCAGAGCCACTTACCTCTTTGCCCATTTGAGAGAGCATACGCGCAAGTCCAGCCATCGCGACTCCCTTAATACCGACAATAAACACACTTTTTGAGCTTTGCAAAGATCCCATACTATGATTATACCAGTACGAGCGATCTGACATGCTACAATGAGTTATGCAACGCACTATGGTACCTCAAACTCAGTCAAGGTCGTACGATTTTCAGTTATTGGAGAATGTGTTTTGTGATCTTGAGGACGATGACTCTGAGCTCGTTCAGTACCTGAATCAGGTACACTTTCAGGTTATTCTTAAAGAGTTGCCAATACCTGAAAGAAAAATTTTTCTAATCTTATGCGACGCAGACACGATGACAGAGTCAGCAGAAATGTATGCAAAGACTCATATCATAGATTACGAATCTAAGGTTCTTACGGCTATTACAAGTGCGATAGACGAGCTAGTTACTTAATAGGATTTATCTATGCCCGAGTTCCATACTGGTGAAGAAGCTCTCTACTCGCAAATCTTCTCCAAACAAGAGCCTTCTCGCTACGAGGAAAAATGGATTGTTGAAATGATTAACGCATATTATCTGCCGATAGTCGAAAAAGGACGAATATCTACTGAGGGCCGGGAGTTATCTGAGAAGATATTTTCGACGATGTTGGAGTCGTCATCAGACTTAACGGAAGTAAAAAGCAGAATTGATTCGCTTTATTCCGTCTTGTTGACTGGTACTGTGAATAATAATAGGGCATCCATACTTAAACTTTTCCAGTCCATACGAGGAAAGTACAATATGTTACTAGCGAAAACTTCTGCGTATCTTCAGGACAAAGAAAATCCGAAGACAAGCAAATCAGCTCTACGCAAAGCGAAGGATTGGAGAGACAGTCAGGGGTTGAGTGGTGTCAACATCGACACCGCACGGAAAGTTGATAATGCTTACTGGCAATTACATGAGGAAATGGAGACGAAAGCCAGAGAAATTGAAGTAGCTAGTAGGCAGTTGGTTGACCAAGTTATAGGAGAACCCAATATTAGCGAAGGTGGGTCACAAGAAACTCCTACAAATATTTCTCTGCCGAGAAGAAACAGGTCTCCCAGTCAAAGACTACGTCTCACGGTGGCTGCCGCACTGGTCGTACTCGGACTTGCCGGTGATGGTAATGTAATCCATGGGGTTGGACTTGCCATCAATGGGATCCCTAATCCAGATGGAAAGAGCTCTCAACCCACCGCTCAAAACTCCGAAGAGACAGATTCAGTCCGAGATCAGTATGAGCGATTTACATCTATAGAAGGCGATATCAACACTAATAGCGAAAAATCGACTAATTCCCCTCCAATTCGTAACGCACCCCCCGAGGGTAGTGGCTCGATGGCAAAGTCAGAAACTGAGAACGATCTTAAAGAATATAATGATATCAAGCTCAATGATTCCGAACCAATTTCAAGCGATTTCATCGATTGGACTCGGGCAGGAATGGAGGTTTCTAGAGAGCCAGGCGGAGAAGTCCTCATAACCACGCCGACACCAACCCGGAATTCACTTTGGTATGGTGGGACGATTGGAGGAAAATATTTTAGAGGCGACTGGTATCAGGGAAAGGAACATAATGCTGCCCAGACAATAGAAGATATTAGAAATAATCTCCCAACAGAAATGTCTCCTGGCGATCAGTTCTCGCTGATAGGAGATAGAATAATACGAGTTGAAGGTGATGGATACACCGACACTCCACTCGGACATGGTAGTGGAGCATGTTGGGGTGCACACAACGTTATAAGCGCTCAAGATGCATTTAACAGGATCGCTCCTCTTCAAGTATTCGTTCCTATTGGAAAAAGGCCCATGCATGATGGACATATCTATCCCACGTATATCGATGACAATAGTCGATTAGAGGGACCAGAGGGTGCATCAGCTTTTACGGGTGGGTATACGATTTTTCAAATCAGTCCAGGTGTAGCTAAGTATGACCAAACATTCATGATTAATCCCGAGCTGGCAACAGTCTTCCCCCAATATTATGTTACAGTTAGGATTAATACAACGTTCCATACTGGGAAAGGCCCATCTGACCCTTCATACGCCGAGACCTCATATACGTTAATTCTCAAACCAAAGAACCAGGCGTTAGTAACCTCTGACGAAAGTCAGGTTGCTACTATAAAAGCTGAGCAAGATAGGTCAGATCAAGAAGAAACTAAACTGGTCCGATTGAATATACCAGAACGCTACTATCCGCCAAATTTAGTTAATCTCAACGACTATTCATTAAATGCAACAATTTGGAAAAAGGATGAGTCCTCAATGATACGAGAAGATGCATTACCATATATACAGTCTTTTTTAAACGATCTTGCAAACATTGGGTATACCAACATATTTATTGCTCATGCATTCCGTTCGTATCAATCTCAGTCTGAAGTAAAAGCTAACAATCCTGGTGGTGCAGCTATGCCTGGGCATAGTCAGCATCAAACTGGCTACGCATTTGATATGTACCAACTAATTGATGGTAAGTTAGCTCCTATTGATTCTCGAATTATTGAGGTCGCCTCAAAGCATGGCATTTATCAAACAGTGCCAGGGGATACGCCCCATTTATTTGTCGTTAGAGCGTTATATGGTGGGGATGAGGTCAGAGAACATGAAGTCATGTCATCACCTCGATATAGATACATTCTCGAAAAAGATCTTAACATTGTAGTATCTAACGAATTACAAACTCCTACTAACATCGCAAAGCAAAGACAAGATTGGGAAAAAAATCGTGATAAACAGGTAAGAGATATGCGAACTCAGGCGAGACAGTACCGAAAAAACATATAATGAATTCGCACTTGCCCTGAATCTCTGTGCTACAATGCGCAGATGACACTTATGAAACAAAATATCGTCCGCACGTATATCTATATGGCGGTTCTCACCTCCATCGTGGCACTCTTGGCCTATGCTATCTCTGAGGCGTCAGGATATGGGTCAACCGGTGTTGGTGTGGGGTTACTACTCGCGGGCATCATAAACTTTGTCGCTTACTATTTCTCAGACCGGATTGTAATCGCTCAAACAGGAGCAAAGAAAGTAGAGGAATCCGATGCGCCGGAGTATTTCGCTATCGTTTCCAATCTTGCAAAAAAAGCAAATCTCCCCATGCCTGCGCTCTACCTCATCCCGGACCATGCCATGAATGCCTTCGCTACCGGACGTGATGCAGAGCATGCTGCGGTCGCTGTGACCCAAGGGTTACTCGAACGACTAAACCGTGATGAGATCGAAGGGGTGATCGCACACGAACTGAGCCATATCCGTAACTACGATATGCGTCTCATGTCTACTGTATCAATACTTGTCGGTATGCTCAACATATTGGCCAATATGTTCTGGAGGTCGGGGCTCATGGGGAGGAGTTCGAGTCGTGAGGAGTCACGAGCGAATACCGTCGTCAGCCTCATACTCATCCTCGTGACACCGATCGTAGGTATGCTTATTCAATTTGCTATATCACGTCAACGTGAGTTCCTCGCTGACGCCTCAGCCGCCGAGATCGTAGGTAGTCCTCAGGGTCTCATCCAAGCACTTGCGAAACTTGAATCCTCGAAGGTGCCGCTTGCGAGTGCTGACGTCGCAACCGCACACCTCTTCATCACCAATCCCTTCGGAGACAAATCCTTCTTTTCTACCCTATTCTCTACCCACCCACCCATGGCCGAGCGCATCGCGCGACTAAGAAAACAATTGGAATAAACTGCCTAGCAACACTAATTCTCTTGCCTCTTATTCTATAATCCTCTATATTGATCATATGGGCAAAGTGAAACTGTATATTAATCCACAGAAGAA
>CAYUHI010000072.1:0-4320 GCA_964444485.1 uncultured Gammaproteobacteria bacterium
AATGACAGAAATTCATGAAATTGCTATTTCGCTACAAATCTATTCAGGGTAAAATAAGTATTTTCATATGAGTAACATACAGTTTCACAAGGTGCTCAAGCAGGAGATAGCACGCATCGACGCAGCCAAGACCAGTAAGCGCCATGAACGGGTTATCGAGGGATTTACCTCCGACCATTCACCCCGTGCGATCATCAAAGGGAAAAAATATTTGGTGTTTAATTCCAATGACTATCTTGGTTTAAGGTTTCACAAGAAGCTGCGGGAAGGAGAACACCGTGCGTCAGACACCTTCGGCACAGGTCCGGGCGCAGTGCGCTTTATCTCCGGCACGCTCAAAGTCTACAAAGATCTAGAGAAAGCACTCGCTACCTTTCACTCACGGGACGACGCCATGGTTTTTTCGTCTGCATTCGCTGCAAATATGGCAGTCATGTTTTGTCTCATACGGGGTCAGAGCAAAGATTCGTATGTATCAGGTGATACGCTCGTTATTTCCGATAGTCTGAACCACCGCAGCATCATAGACGGCATACGTGTAGCAAATATCTCAAAAGATCAGAAGCTTATCTATGAACATCTCAACTATCGCGCTCTCCAGGGAGTTTTGGAGCAAAACGCCGGCAAATATGCGCGGGTGCTTGTCGTTACCGATGGTATATTTAGTATGTTGGGAGAGTCCGTATCTATTGATAGTATCAAAGGTATCACGAAGAAATTCGAACATAAGTACCCAGAAGGAGTGCACCTCATCGTTGACGATAGTCACGGAGTAGCTGCCTTCGGGAAAACCGGACGGGGGGTGGAAGAAGGTGGTAAAAAACGTGCAGATGTTCTTATTGGTACGATGGGCAAAGGATTTGGAGCAGACGGAGGATACGTGACCGGTGATCAAACGACCATCGACTATCTCAGAGAGTCTGCGGCAAGCTATATATACTCAAATTCCATATCTCCTGGTGTAGCAGGTGCAGCGCTCGCCGCCGTACAAACAGTCAACTCGCATGAAGGTCAGGCATTATTGAAAAAACTGCGGTCCAATGTAAAACTCTTCAAAGAGCATATCAAAAAAGAAGGGTTTGCACTCGCAGCAGATTCTCTTCACCCGATCCAACCGATCCTTATTGGAGATGCAGAGAAGTCAAAAAAACTCACAGAACATTTGTTTCAGAAAGGTATCTTGGTTACAAGCATCAACTACCCTGTTGTAGCGCCCGGACGAGATGAGATACGGGTTCAGCTTTCTGCAGCACATACACCAGAAGATATTAGATCGCTTATGAGCGCTCTGCATACATCTCCCATTTGACCAGAACTTTATCTAAACCTGTCTTGCGTCACTTTGAGAAGGAGATGTTACGACGACGCGGCAACCCCATATAGTACATGAGATTGTCCCGATGCTGTAGCCGGCACAGTCGGCGTAAAGACACGTGGATCCCGCTCTACGGGACTTCGATCGGCTCGCAATGACAATCCATTAGCTTTTCGCCATTCGCCATTTGCTGTCTACTGATATCGGGATCGCCTCTTCCTTTTCCCTCATTTCTGTGTTAGAATGTCTCACTTATGGGAATCATCAAAAACGAATTTGCACTCGCATTGAATCAGGTAGCTCAGGAGCGTGGGATAGCTCCAGATGAGGTGATTTCTTCTATCGAAGCTGCAATAATCGCTGCATATCACAAAGAATATCCCCAACATGCAGAAAAGGTATTGTCCGCACGAGTAAATCATGATACGGGTGAGGCTCATTTGTACGAAGGAGAGACAGATATCACCCCCCCTGGGTTCGGCAGAATTGCAGCACAAACTGCTCGCAACGTCATTGTCCAAAAGATTCGCGAAGCAGAAAGACGCACTGCGGTCGGGCACTATCAGCAGCAGCTCGGCACTCTCATTAAGGGTCGGATTATTCGGGTGGATGCATACAATGCATATGTAGATCTTAATCGTACCGAAGCAGTTGTACCTCGCAATGAGCAGATTCACACTGAAGAATACGCCCCGAACATCTCCTACACATTTTTACTAAAGGCCATTGAAGACGACAAACTCGGACGCACTCGCATCGTACTCTCTCGTGCGGCGCCCGAATTTCTAGCGCAGCTTTTCAAGCGCGAGGTGCCTGAGATTGCCTCTGGCGCCGTAGAAATAAAGGCGATAGTACGAAAGCCGGGTGAAAGAGCGAAAATAGCTGTATGGAGCACACGGGGAAGTGTTGATCCTGTCGGTGCATGCGTTGGCCAGAAAGGTGTGCGTGTACAAGTCGTCACAGATGAGCTCGGTAAACATGAAAAACTTGATATTATCCAGTGGCAGCCGGAAGTCCAAGATTTTCTGACCAATGCCCTTGCACCCGCCAAGATAGAAAAGATAGAAATCGACCAAGAGACAAAGACCGCCAATGTGACTGTCCGTACCTCCCAAGCTCCACTTGCAATCGGCAAAGGTGGTGTGAATGTAAATCTCGCATCAGAACTCACTGGACTTACCGTAAATATTCTCCAAATACCTGACGAGGAGAATACTAGTGCTGATAGTCCCCCGACTCCACCTGAGGACACCGAAGTATCCAATTCTAAACCAACGGCACAATAATATTTTTGCTGGTTGTGGATAGTATCCTGTGATAGCTTGCTAAGTATTGTATGTTGTCATATCAAGTCCTCCATGAAAAAAAATAAATCTATTCCCACACATGTCCGTTCGCCTATTGTGACTATTCTGGGCCATGTGGATCATGGTAAGACGAGTCTTTTGGACTATATCCGCAAAAGCAGAATTACGACAAAAGAACATGGAGGTATCACCCAAAAGATTGGTGCGTATGAAGTGGACACTGGTCTCAAAGACTATCCAGTTTCGTTTATCACATTTATTGATACACCCGGACATGAAGCATTCACCAAGCTACGAAGCAGAGGCGCTCAGTCAGCTGATATCGCTATTCTTGTTGTTGATGCAAAGGATTCTCTCATGCCACAGACTATTGAGTCCATCGCCCACATTAAAGCAAGTAAAATTCCTTTCATTGTCGCAATAAATAAGTGTGATCTCCCCGATGCAAATCCACAGAAAGTCGAACGTGACCTGCTGAAGCACAATATCCAGACAGAACACCAAGGTGGCGCAGTACCCGCAGTGAAGATCTCTGCAAAGACGGGTTTGGGTGTGCCCGATCTTCTCGAGACTATTCTTCTCATGGCTTCTGATCTCAAACTGACCTACGATCCGGCACATCCTGTCAAAGCAATCATAGTCGAAACAAATAAAGACAAACGAGGAGTGGTTGCAAGTGTCATCGTGCAGGACGGTATCCTGAGAGTTGCCGACACCATCTACACTGCAAACGCTACACCAGTGAAGATACGCGCACTCATGAATGACATCGGCAAAGGTGTACGAGAGATCACCCCCTCGACACCAGCTCTCGTTTTTGGCTTTGAAACTATGCCTGAAGTTGGCACACTCCTTACCGGCACAAAGCCTGATGTAGCACCTTCTACCGCGCAACCCGTGTCTGACCAGCCGCTTCAGCCTGCATTCGACCTTCAGAGCATTCTTTCCCCCAAGGTTGAGGAGCGTAAGCTTGGACTGGTGATCAAAACCGATTCTCAGGGGTCACTTGAAGCGCTCAATCAGTCACTCTCCGGAAACAAGAAAATAGATCTTGTTCTTGCCGCAATTGGCGATGTCCATCGCTCAGACATATTCCTCGCCAAAGCGACAGGAGCTATCGTCATCGGGTTTTCTGTGAATATTGACCCCGAGACTCAACTTCTGGCCCAGCAGGAGAAGGTGGTAATAAAGACATACAACATCATCTACGAGCTTATTTCGGAACTTGAAGAAGTTGCATCGCTTATTGCCGAAAAAGAAGCCGCTTCCAAAAACCTCAGAGGTGAGGCGAAGGTATTAGCCTCATTTGAGATCAAAGGAGAGAAGGTATACGGGCTAACGGTGGTCAAGGGCAAGCTGAATGTGGGAGATGAGATAGAGGTATTCCGTGAGGGCAATAGCTTCGGTAAAGCGAAGATTATCTCCCTCAAATTCCGCGCGAAGACCATCTCTGAGGCTAAAAAGGGGGAGGAGTGTGGAATGCTTATTTCTCCACCCCTTGACATGAGGGCAGGGGATGTTGTAAAATGTATCCTATAGACATATGAACCAGGATATAAACCCGCTCGATCTCATCGCACGAGATCTGAGCCAATCAACCAGTCCCGCGATTCTTTTGAGTCAAAATCCGTCGCTTGATGCGGTTCACGCCGCGTTTGCCCTCTATCTTGGACTATCCAAAATGGGTAAGACTCCCGT
>CAYUHI010000073.1:0-2967 GCA_964444485.1 uncultured Gammaproteobacteria bacterium
GTTCGGATATACCCATTCTCGTTACTCCTCGCGGGGTAACCTGAGGGAACTGAGTAGGTGTTTGTGGTGGGGTCGAAGTCACTGTCGGTGTGCTTGTTGGCCCCCCAGGGATTGTTGGCGTTCTCGTTGGGGTAATCGTAAAGCTTGGTGTCGGTGTCCTGGTTTGGGTAGGAGTCTTGGTTGGGGTCGCTGGAGGCAGTGGAATAGTAAACTGGGCATCAGAGAAGTCCTGAGCACTTCCATATCCCGTATCATATCCCAGGATATCGATCAAAAACTGTGTACCTACGTACCCACTGAAATCTATTGTCCAATCATAGGATCCAGTGTTTGGATATCCAGATACGATGTCCCTGATGTTGTGATATTGATCCGAATTAAGACTTATGTGGACAGAGTCAACCCTTTCCGGAGCATCCCACGTGATATGCATAACATCGCCTCGATTGAAGTACTCTCCGCCATTGGGTGCTATGACTTTCATATAGATGACTGGTGTGGGTGTTGCGGTGGCTACCGAGGTGGGTGTGCGGGTTGGGGTTATGGTGAGGGTAGGAATTCGTGTGGGAGTGGGGTTTTGAGTGCTAGTTGGTGTTCTCGTAGGTTTACGATCGTCAGCGTATACTTCTCCATCCTCGACAACATATTTTACTTTTGGGTTCTTTTTAATTTTTTCATACTCATCGTTAGTTAAGTCTGTGCTGAAACCTTTGATCACGTGCAGAAATACAAGCTTCTTGTGTATTTTCTCTTTATCCTCAATTTCAGTTACGTCTGTGGACACGTCTCTTGACTCTTCTTTGAGAATAACGATGTAGGATTTCCGAACACTATTTTCGCTAGATGCAGAAATCAGCCTCGCCGGCACAGCTACAAGAAGAGTAATCGCAACAAACAAAGTTAGGGTAAAAAGGTGGAAGCTTTTCATTGTTGAAAAAATCTTTGGAGCATTGTATCAGATTATTATTTGAGAGTCAATCCTATAGTACTGACTATTCATCCACCACCACACTGTTTCGTAATTATCGGTCCTCATAGTATTTTTTTCCCTTCAAATTCTTCGGTAGGTATTCTTGATCTACCTTCTTCCCTTTCTGCTCCTCTTGCCAGGGGTAGCGGATATGGCCCGCACCATAACCTTCATTCTTCACCACCTTATTTACTGCATTTCTCAGGTGCAGGGGTATCGGGTCAAGTGGCATGGTTGCGATGTCATGCAGTGCTTCGCTAATGCCGACGTAGGATGCCGTGGATTTTTTTGCTGTTGCCAAATACGTTGCACACTGAGCGAGGATAATACGGGCCTCAGGCATCCCGATCATGTGTACCGCCTGCATACAGGCAGTCGCGACGACGAGTGCAGTTGGCTGGGCATTCCCCACGTCTTCACTTGCGAATATGACCATACGCCGTGCGACAAATACCGGGTCTTCCCCCGCGTCTATCATCCGAGCGAGATAGTGCAAGGTTGCGTCAGGTTGGCTGCCCCGCATGCTTTTGATAAATGCCGAGATCGTGTTGTAATGGTCCTCACCCCCCTTGTCGTATCGTATTGTACGCTTCTGGAGCACTGTTGACAAATGTTCAACAGTAATATCATTTGTGATCTTGGTAGCAGTCTCCAGCGCATTGATCACCCGTCGCGAGTCGCCCGCGGCGTACGAGCGGAGGAAATCCCGCGCTTTTTCGTCAAGTTTGACCTGTTTGAAATGCACAAGACATCTATCAATGATGAGGTCTATCTCGTCTTCAGTGAGTGAATGGAGCATGTACACATGACACCGAGAGACCAGTGCAGGTATGACTTCGAATCCCGGGTTCTCGGTCGTTGTCGCGATGAGGGTGATGATCCCCTCCTCTACTGCCTTGAGGAGCGAATCCTGCTGGGCCTTGTTGAACCGGTGTATCTCATCTACGAAGAGTATTGTCTGTTTCTGCTCTAGCCCCGCGCGGTATTTCTGTGCCTGAGCTATCGTTTTTTTCACATCTGCCGTGCCTGACTCAACGGCAGATAGTGCAACAAACTCAGCGTGGATACTTTGGGCAATGAGGTGTGCGAGCGTAGTCTTGCCACACCCCGGTGGCCCCCAAAAGATGAGAGAGGATATGCTCCCCGACTCTACCATCTGGGTGATAGGTTTACCTGGTCCTACGAGGTGGGTCTGACCGATAAAGTCGGCAAATACCTTGGGTCGAAGCTCGAAAGCTAAAGGAACAGATGTCATGAGAGGATTGTAACCCTATGCTCAGTAACAGTAAACAGTAACAGTAAACAACGTAAGAGTTCAAACGACTAATCAGTACGGCACGTAGTATCTATAGTATCTAGTCTCTAAGCTCTAGGCTCTTGTTAAGCAATACACTCGTTATCGTTGCCCCGATCATAAGCACTTGGCAGCCGATACATACAGGGCAGATCACCTTAAGCTGGAAAATCTCAATAAAAAATATTCGAAGACAAAAGACAAGTCCGAAAATCGCTGTGCCGAGGAGCACTCTCCTCCACTTCTTTATGCTCGCGATGAGTATGACAACATAACCAATGAGTCCGTAAAGGGGTGTAGGAATGCCTAAAGTATACGCGACAGGGCCTTTCACGATAGCATCACAATTCACCGTCGCGTTTATCGAACATGGCTGCCATGCAGGTCTAAATATCTGTTGCCAGAGCAAGTATATCGCGAGCCCGATACCGGCAATCGCTATGTATCTGGTTACTTTCCAGAGATCTAGGTTTTTCATAGGATAAAGAGATAAGTAGTAAGTCGCACCTCATGATTATACTACTTAAATCGTGACCTTTATATATTTACTCTTCGAGCTTGTCGAGAAGTTCTCGACTGCGTTACACTCCGCTCGAACCATACTGACGACTTTATTTCAGCTTCTTTTGCGTCACGGTTGGAGTGAGGACAGCGTTAAACTTGGCGCTTGCTGAAGCCTCAGACATGCCAGAGAATCTATCGT
>CAYUHI010000073.1:3067-4155 GCA_964444485.1 uncultured Gammaproteobacteria bacterium
ACAGCGTTAAACTTGGCGCTTGCTGAAGCCTCAGACATGCCAGAGAATCTATCGTACAAATATCGCTGGATCGAGAGAAAATCCCCCTGCCCTGTACGTGGAACGAGCATGTATTCGCCATTTGGGCCAACCCCATCTTTCAGAACATTGTCATTCGTGAGTGCAATTGACTCAATAGTGTAGTCTTTCTTAGTCAAAATCTGAGTAACTGTTGAGGGCACATCTGTCAGTAGATAATCCGTATCTACGTATTCGTGTATTGTTTTTGCAAAATCGATGAGTTTGGGTATGGCAAAGATAGACAATGTTTTTTCTTTGATTGCGTTTACCACCTGTCTCTGACGCTGACTGCGATAGAAGTCTCCACCCTCCCACTCCGAATGCCGCGATCGAACATATTTGAGAGCAGTGGCGCCGTCGAGCGTATGTGTACCTGCATCAAGTCTGAGCGTCTCATATCTGCAAGGGAATGCCTGCTCACGAAGGTATCCCGACAAGGTCGCCTCAATCGCTTTCAAATCTTCTTCTGATTTATCGCACGTGTCTTTTTCCTTTTCCTCTATCGGGAACCACTTATCTTCAAATGCAGTCTCCCGTGTTATGGTGATACCCCCCAACGAGTCAATAAACGATTCAAATGCCTTGAAGCTTACAGCTACGAAATGATCGATTTGCTCCCCCATCACCTTCTCAAGAGCATATTTTGCCAAGTTTCCTCCACCACCGTTTTTGACTTGGTATTGAGCAGGTTTATTTGCAAACCAGGTATCGTCGAGGCCGAGTGCATAGGCTGCATTGATTTTCTGACCAGACATTCCCCCACCCTTTTCAATGGGTAGTTCGACCCAAAGATCACGGGGGATAGAAATGAGAAATACTTTTCGGACTTTGTCATCAATCCGCGCGATGAGTATCGAGTCCGTGAGAGCGCCTCCTTCATGTGACCCACCGCCATATCCAAGAAGAGCGATATTCTGATAGTATGGAGTTGGTGTTGGCTGAAGGCGTGCAGTAAACTCCAGTCGACTAGTGTTATACGTTTGGAATCGCGATGCAGCGAAAATGGCCAGAATAATACCAGCTAAGGC
>CAYUHI010000074.1:0-2315 GCA_964444485.1 uncultured Gammaproteobacteria bacterium
GTTTATTGTTATTGTATTTATGATCGGGAAAATAATCGGAACACTCATTGAGATAGATGGAAGCGAAGGTCTCATAGAAACAAAAAGTGGGATCTGTTATCGTGTATACCTAACTCCTCACATTTTAAGCCGGATTCCGCCCAGCGAAATCGCCATCTACACATATCTTCAGATTCGCGACGATCAACACGTCCTCTTTGGATTTGACACAAAGGAAAGTTACCAGATGTTTCAAATGCTCCTCACCGTTGATGGGGTTGGACCAAAGACAGCACACAACCTTCTTTCTCGGATCACGGCATCGGCGATTGTGCGTGCAGTACATCAAAAAGATATTGAGCCATTTACTAACGTGCCAGGGCTTGGCAAAAAAACTGCTCAAAAGATATTATTAGAACTGTCAAGTAAGATGAAAGCTGAACTTGATATAAGCTCTCTTATTGACACTCCCATTAATACAGACGCATTAGAGACATTGATTGCACTGGGGTATCGCAATCACGAAGCACGTGTTATGCTAAAAAATGTAGACACGACTCTACCTGTTGAAATGCAGGTGAAACAAGCTCTACAAAAAAAATAATTCATTATTTTATGTCAGTAAAACAAATTCCTCTGTTACTCCTTGGAGGAATGTTTCTCGGACTTCTCGTGCTCGGTGTGTTTTATTTCTTCAAATCAGTGGACATACTCGATTCGAGCCAAAGTTTACTCGGGTCAAATACGCAAAACTCCTTTTTTCAGAAGTCAGAAGTCGATGCATTAAAAGTGATATCAGCAAAAAACGGTTTGAGAAAGGTGTGGGTATATTTATTTAGTACCGATAAATTTAATCAGACTTCGAACTTCGGTTACACATCGCCTGTGGTGCGTGAGACTGCGCGGAGTGATATTGCAACATATGCTATGGAAGAGCTGCTCCGTGGGCCCAGTCCGCAAGAGACAGAGAATGGCTTGCAAACGATTTTTGGAGAAGACGAATTTGTCACGATCACGGGTGATTCAAGTTGTGGGGGCAAAGACTTCGTTGTGGGCCTTAATATTCGCGATGAGGTTGCACAAGTGCACTTTTGTCGGAATCTCTCATTCCTCGGTGATGCATCTACTCAGATACTCAGAGAGATGATACACAAGACACTGACTCAGTTTGAATCTATCCAGAAAGTCCGAATTTTTAACAATAAGAATAACTGCTTCGATGGCACAATCGCCTCTACACCTGAAGATTGTGAATATTAGTTCTCCCCCTATCCTGCTGAAAATAGGTGGGTCTTGACATATAATGACTGGATGAGTGATATTCAAAACGTCAATCAAAACCTTCGTCCTTCCACGATTGATGAGTATATCGGCCAAGACTCTGCAGTAAAGACTCTCAAGATTTTTTTGAGTGGGGTGAAGAAACGTGGAGTAGCCTCAGAGCATGTGCTTTTCTACGGACCTCCCGGTATCGGTAAAACCACACTCTCCTATATTATCGCTCGCGAACTTGAGGGCGAACTCAAAATCACAACCGGCGCAACCCTCACAAAAACGGGAGACCTTGCTGCGATTCTCACAAACTTAAATGATAAAGATGTCCTGTTCATTGATGAAATTCATCGTATTCCTAAGGCTGTTGAGGAGATGCTTTATCCAGTGATGGAAGAATATGCACTCGATATAATTATAGGCAAAGGTCCATCCGCGCGAACGATGCGACTCCCCATTCCTCGTATCACTATCGTTGGTGCTACAACCAAACTTGCGATGCTTTCCGCACCACTTCGAGATAGATTTGGACTCGTATTGCGTCTCGACTACTACAATGAATCTCAGATGACAAATATTATCAAACGGTCTGCACAACTAATCGGCATAGAAATTACGGATGACGCAGCCGCACTTATCGCCAAACGTAGCAGACGGACACCTCGCATAGCAAACCGTATGTTGAAACGTGCACATGACGTCGCGCAGTCACAGGGGGTTTCCACTATCGACAACAATCTCCTCGAAAAACTATTTCATCTTCTTGAGATTGATTCCGTCGGCCTCATTGACATAGATGTTCAGTATCTGAGAGCAATCGCGATATTGTTCGAGAACCAGCCAGTCGGTGTTGAGACTCTCTCTTCGTCACTGTCCGAAGACAAACGAACCATAGAAGAATTCATCGAGCCATACCTCCTGAGGATCGGTTTTATTAAAAAAACTTCTCGTGGACGTATCGTCACAAGCTCAGGACTGGCACATTTGAAACAAACCAAAGTGACAAAACTAGAAAGTGAGTTTTGAACCCTAGGGCGAGGCGCGTAACCTGCTAGTCGGTTCAA
>CAYUHI010000074.1:2415-4151 GCA_964444485.1 uncultured Gammaproteobacteria bacterium
GTTAGCCGCGGTGGTGAAATGGCAGACACGCAGGACTTAAAATCCTGTTCCTGTATAAGGAGTGAGGGTTCGACCCCCTCCCGCGGCACTAGAAAATGTTTCTGATTCGGACCTGGTTTCGAAGAAGAAATACATTTTCTTGTGTCCGCCTGCTTGCGCAGCATAAGACGCAGCGGGGATTTGCTAAGGCGCATGCTAAGCTGTGGAGGACACATATGACTCTTTAGAGTCAATATGAATCACATGTTTCACACACCGCAATTAATGCGAAATGTTGCCTGGACGCGAGTCATCACATATGGTATTGTCATCATTGGTACAATACTCACTCTTGTCTTCATAGTTCCTAATGGCGATTACTCATGTCAACGCGGTGTTTGCGGTATACGTATCGGAGAGTGGCACTACCATGATGCACTCTGGCACATCGCGGTCGCAAGAAATTCATTCACCTCATTTCCTTTCGTATTCCCATCGGCCGCTGGATTTGCGTTGACCTCGTATAACTACTTACTTGGAGCCATATTGTTCATCTTCGAGAAGCTTTGGATAAATCCCTTTTTCACTTACTTCAAAATACTGCCCATTGTAGGAAACATCGCACTCATCTGCACACTGTTCCGATATTTCCGACTTACCCATAAAACAGAACTAGAAAAACTATGGATAACATTTTTCATGTATTTTGGATCCTCATTTTCATTTTTCCTCATCTTCTATAGAAACAACTTCAATGAATTTAGCATTTTGAAAGGGTTTCCGGTAGTGGCGACTGTGCAGCCTGCATTTGTCACATCCAATATTCAATTTTTCCTTACCGTCCCTATCTTGCTTTTTATATTAACCAATATTCTCCAAAAAAGCATATCAAGGAAGATGGTCATACTTCAGTGCATACTTCTCGCTCTTACAGTTGGGCTTAAGATGTACAGTGCAATACTCGTACTTATACTTTTGCTACTCGGGACCCTGATACACAAATATGCAGCTAACAAAACGAGAATTGTTATCCTCACATCTCTACTGTATTTGGCGATATTTATTGCTTCGACATATATCCTGTACCTACCATTTGGAAAAGAAAGTATGGGCATACCATTCGTGTGGAGTCCAGTGTCTATCCCTCATGTCATAACAGAATCACCTGGTCTTTTCTATCACAAAGCATTTACCCTTGGTCGATATTTCATGTATGGTCTTCAAAGAATATCACCGAGACTTGTAGTCTACGAACTGGTAAGTATTTCATTATTTATCCTACTGAACGTTGGCAGCAGGTTTGTTGGATTACTTGGCTTTTTAGCTGGAATTATCAAAAGAAAAATCACAGTTGAAAGTACTTTACTCGCAATTTCCGGTTCATTCTGCATGCTTATACCTACCCTCTTTATTCAAAAGGGCGGTGGCTGGTACAACACCATTCAATTTGCCTATATTGGCGTGTATTTCATGGGGATATTAGCTGGGATATTTGTCGCAAAAATGTGGGGGAGCGGTCATTTCATCTTGAAGTTGTTCGTTATTCTGACTGTAGTGCTCACACTACCCAACAATATACTCATGTTTAAACTTATCGCTAAGGAGAAAGAAATCATTCCTACTCAAGAACTAAAAGCGTTATCCTTCCTGCGAAATAAACAGAGCGGTGTAGTACTCTCTTTTCCTGATAATAAAAACTCGTCATACGTCCCCGCTTTCTCGGCAAAAACGGGATACATGATAGACTATGAGCAGGC
>CAYUHI010000075.1:0-3985 GCA_964444485.1 uncultured Gammaproteobacteria bacterium
CATCGGGATGACAACGCAGGTGTAAATTATTCGCCATTTCCGCCAGAGGCGGACAAGCGCCATGCGCAGAAGATTGTTGCGTATTACAAAGAGGTTGAGTTTGAGAAACTGCCAGACATTATCGGGTGGCTTGAGCAAGGGCTGAATGTCGCTCTCGTGTCTGAGGCTGGTATGCCGGTGATTTCTGATCCTGGCTATCTTCTGGTTCATACTGCGCAAAGACACCACATACCATTTACCGTCATACCCGGCCCCTCATCAGTCCACACGGCGCTCGTCGCATCTGGCGTGAAGTTTGATCATTATCAGTTTGTGGGATTTCTCCCCAAAAAAGACAAAGAAAGACTGAAGCTATTTCAAAAGCTCCATGCAGTGCAGGAGCAGATGAGTAAAATGAGGATTATTTTTGTTGCCTTCGAATCTCCAGAGCGCATACAGGATACTCTCGTACTTCTTTATGAAACATATCCCTCTGTCACACTCGTCCTCTGTCGCGAGCTCACGAAGAAATTCGAGGAAATTGTGCATCAGCCCTCACCAACTGACACCTACCGTGGTGAAATCGTGCTTATTATGGACTTTTCTCCATGCCCTAGCAAAGACACCCTCTCCTAAAATATCCTATCATTTACATCGTGTATATTGCATTGTGATATTTATTTCTTTACAATGCATAGGAGTTGAAGTATGGCACAAAAATCTCCCAACAAACACCCAGTATTTTTTGTGATGGTGTTTCTTCTTGTTTTGTTTACTGTTTTTGCTGGATATCAGGTACTCATGAGTATATTTATCCCGCAAAGAAGCCCCAAACCATCATCAAATAACTCAAATGACATTATCACTCCGACACCCACCAGAACTGACATTCCTCCTCTCGCAAAACTCACCCCAACCTATAAAAAGGTGCTAAAAATCAGTATCACGCGTAATGGTTTTGTTCCATCTTCGGCCTCCATGAACACTTCAGACCTTATCACCTTTGAAAATGCCGACTTAGTGAAACACACACTCACGATAGCAGACAAAACACTTGTCGTGCTCATAGATGGTATGACTGCATATCGATTTGATAAACCTGGCTCATACACCGTGAAAGACAAGAACAATACTTATTCATTGTCACTCACTGTCCGTCAATGAGAAGAATATCGCTTTACCTATTCATCCTCGGAGTAATTCTTACCTTTTTTGCTTTCCCGTCTGAGATGGCAGATGCAATGACATGCCCGATTGGATCCATAAATCCTGATAATCCATATCCGAACAATGGTGTTCTTACGGATGGTGTCACAAGTGGTATCACATCTGCACCGGTTGGAACAACTCTTTCATGGGTCGTAAGCCTCGCTGCTGGAGAGACAGATGCGATCGGCATATCTACTTCGTTTGTTGATGTTTCTACTGGATACAATATCATAGCAACTTGTGATTTTGATGGAATTGTATTGCCAGCTACTCGCTCATGTTCTTACTTATTTGATAAAACGGGCACGTATGCAGTAACGCATCATCTCAAGTACCCAACCAGTCTTCGTGTTTGCTCTGTGTACAACCTTGGTCCTCAAACATATTGTGCACGCTCAACTTGTGCAGATCCTGCAGTAAGACCTCCGCCTCCGGACCCGAACTATTGCGGATATGTAGCAAATTGCGGATATCTTGCACAAGCCCACTATTCTATGCCAGCAAGCGGTACATATTTTACGATATTTGCCCCAACCGATACCCCGACACCGACCACTACCTCAACACCGACCAGCACTCCAACTCCAACTCGGCAACCCACTATCCCCCCGACTGTCCCTCCCACGATGACACCGACTGCAACTGCTACAAGGACTCCTACTCCCACCGCAACCTCAATCCCTACTGCTCCTCCAACGGTGACATTTACCATAACTTCTACGCGAACACCTACTCCAACACCTATGTCGCTCACTTGTCAGCAGTGTGACCTCGATCTTGATAATCATGTAGAGCACTCCCCGCCAACATCAGATGACTATGATTTCATCGTTGCCTGTATGGGCCAAAACGCTTCTATTCCTCCCTGTAGTAGAGCAAACCTCAATGGAATAGGTTCCATAATAAATTCTGGTGACATCAACGCCTTTATAACCTATTGTCAGGGTGTTTACACCAATAACCAGTTGTGTGCAAGACCCACCGAAACCCCTACCCCAACCATCCCCTCAGGTCAGCCCCCCATTCAGATTACGGGAACGTTTATTCAGCGAACAGGGGTTGATGGAGCGTATTTTGATCGATCAGCTCCGGGAGAGTTATCACTCAAGAAGCTGCCTGTGCATGATCCAATTATTGTCGATGGATTTAAGGGATATGATCCTAATCAGGCTTCAGTATGTGAGTATATATACTGTTCCAATCTCCCTCCAATTCCTGAGTTTGCCCCCGAACGATATTCAGGATATTACTGTAATCTCTCCCTGCGATTTGGTTGTATCCTTCGAGATGAACAGAATATTACCATACTCGGCACTTCGGCGATGTCAGCCTGGTATTCAAACTCATTAGACCTCGATAGCGCTCACATTCATATTCCGCCTCCGCCATCTGCGCCCTACACGCGAGATCTTCGATTTGCATACCTGTATCCACAAGGGTGGACAAAACTTATTAACACCGACTATATCCGTCCGAAACTCGTACCCGATTTGCCCCTTGAAAATCACATCCCCTTTATCACCGATAGATATTTTGAGAATCCAAATGGCGTAATGTACCAGTCAGGGGACATGGTTGATCTTGGTCACTCTACTATGGTAGATAATCTTGCGGGTCAAGAAGTAGGGGGCATTGCTGCCGGGTACATCGATACACTCCCGACAGATGATGACTCGCAGTTTGGAGGAACTATTAATGGCTATCGCCTTGACGAAGATTCTGCAAACTCCAAAGTTAGATTAGAACAGTATGCCGCTACGCTTCTTGCCGCGAAGCCATTCTCACCTTTAGACGGGGATCATTGGACACTGAGCCCGGGGGTGATATACAGGTTTATTACAGACTCAAGTGGTTCAGTGAACGTCGCATCGCTTAATATTACAAACGCACAAGGTGGAGATCCTATTGAAAGCGATGGTGCTGTAGTTGTGGTAACAGATGCCGATGGAAACCTTGCCAACGTAGTCTTCAACACAAATATTAATGCATCTGCCGCAGATCTACACTCTTTTGTGGTCATTGCGAAAAATATCACATTTGCAAGCGGGATCTCCAACGCTCACGCACTCTTTATCGCGTCGGAGAAATTTGACACAGGAGTCGGAGGCGTACCGCTTAAAATAGTAGGAAATGTCGTAGCAACTGGTGGCATACTACAGGGTAGGACACGAGCAGATCTTGACCAAGCACGTCCCAGCGTACTCATAGTTTTTGATCCGCAGATATATTCAAAAACTCTGAAACTTCTTTCTATCCGCAACCTCGAGTATGCAGTGATTGAATAGGCGATTTCGTGTATCATGTATAGCATGTATCCTCGCTTCTTTTTAGATATTTGGTCGAGATTGAAGATTACGAATAAAGCTTGTCTTATTGCTGTCATGACGGTCATTGCAGTCGTGACTATATTAACAACCCCACAGGTCAGTGCTTTTAGTTGTTGTGGTGACGTGAATACTGGTACTTGCGAAGTTTGTGGGGGGCCAGGAGGGTGCTGGGGATGTGGGAGCGGGCCAGGGAGCACCTGCTATGCAACAGCCCCATCGTGTGGATGGGAGAATGGCAGCTGTTCTAACGTTGGAGGAGGTCATACTGTCGAGGTAGATTTCTGTGATTGTCCCGAAAATGCTTCTCAGTGCAGCACCCCGTCGTGTGACGAAAATAGTTGTGGAAGCTGGGGGCCAAACTCTGGATGTGGCCAGATGGGATGCGCTGAGGATGAAAAACATCAGGTTCGGAGTTGTTCAGATAGCAACTGTCAGGTTGAGCGATGTCAACATTATGATTCGTGCGTTGG
>CAYUHI010000076.1:0-3854 GCA_964444485.1 uncultured Gammaproteobacteria bacterium
ATACGTAATACGCGATACTTGATACGTGATACCTTATGCGTAATGAATAATGGGTGATGAGTAATGCGTTATACGTAATACTTCATACATCATACGTAATATCTTATGCGTAAGAGTGTAGAGTTATGGTTAATAACGAGCATCACTTCACTCGACGGGAGCGTGTTCTGTTGGATGGAGCGCCTGATACACCGTGCACAATATACATCTACTTGGGTCACCGGTACAGACTTTTACATTCAGAGGACCGTCTACGTCAGCATAATCACCCTGGGGAGGCGAACACGTCCCTGTACCTGGTGTTTGATGAGCTGCGCTAGCTGCTAATCGTAATGCACCACTTGGTTCCAAATAATAAGGACATTTTTCGAGAGAGGCAGAACTTACTTGCGCTTGTGGTGAAGCAGTATTGCCCATGCCCTATTGTACTCCAAAGTAAACCCAAGTCAATAACTATAGGTTTCTCTCCTATGCTATGCCACTTTTCAACTGAAGTTTTTTGTGGTAGTATTGACTCCTATGGCTGATAAGAAACAAGCGTATGGAGCCTCCTCTATTGTCGTCCTCGAGGGCCTCGAGCCAGTCCGTAAGCGCCCCGGTATGTACATCGGGACCACCTCCCAAACAGGGGTAAACCATTGTCTGCAGGAGATCGTAGACAACTCTATAGATGAGGCGCTCGCCGGCTTCTGCAAGACCATCCGCATCATCATCCAGAAAGACGGCTACATGACCGTGCTAGATGACGGGCGCGGTATCCCCGTAGACATAAATCCCAAGTACAAAGTCTCTGCACTCGAGCTCGCTATGACCAAGCTCCACGCAGGGGGGAAATTCGAAGGTACTGCATACAAAGTGTCTGGGGGACTGCACGGAGTAGGTGCTTCTGTCGTGAATGCACTCTCAGAGCATGTGATCGTCGAGATCCGCAAAGAGGGTGTGCTCCACCGTCAGGAATATCATCGAGGTATACCGGCCGGCCCACTCAAAGTGTACAAAGAGTCGGTGCTTGGCTTCACGGCAAAAAATGGCACTGCGTATAGCTTCAAACCAGACGCACAAATATTCAAAGAAACGATAGAGATACACTACCCATCTTTCAAAAAGCTTATAAAAGAGCGCGCATTTCTCATAAACGGCATCTACTTCTACATTGAGAATCAGAAAACTGACGATCAAACTGCATACTATTTCGATGGAGGTATCGTCTCACTCGTCAACGACCTCAATCGTGACAAAAAAACATTGCATGAGCCCATCTACTTCAAAAAGCAATCTGAAAACGGCGACAAAGAAGTAGAAGTGGCCGTGCAGTTTAACGATGGGATAAGCGAGATAGTACAGACCTATGTGAACGTCACCTACACGACCGAAGGGGGCACCCATCTTACGGGGTTTAAGACAGCACTCACCCGCGTAATCAACAACTACGCCAAGAAAAATCTCGCGGAGAAAGACTATAAAGATGCGTTCACCGCAGACGATATCAAAGAAGGTCTCACTGCAGTCGTGTACGTCAAAATGTCATCCACGAACCTCCAATTCGAAGGTCAGACCAAGACAAAACTCGGCAATAGCGAAATTCAGACATTCGTCCAACAGGCAACAAACGAATATCTGGATGTGTACTTTGAGGAGCATCCCCGCGACGCCAAAGAGATCTTGGGCAAGATTATGCTCGCTCAAAAGGCACGTATGGCAGCAAAGGCTGCCAAAGATGCAGTGCTTCGCAAGGGGGCGTTTGAGGGACTCGGCCTGCCCGGCAAGCTTGCAGACTGCCAGGAGAAAGATCCTATGCTTTCTGAGCTTTTCATCGTCGAGGGAGACTCTGCAGGAGGAAGTGCGAAACAGGGGAGAGACCGCAAATTCCAGGCGATTCTTCCACTTCGCGGAAAAATACTGAATACCGAACGTGCATATCTTGATAAGGTGCTTGGGTTTCGGGAGATCAAAGATCTCGTCATCGCACTCGGTATGGGTATAGGGGAACAGATTGACTATGGGAAATTACGGTATCATAAGATAGTCATCATGACGGATGCAGATGTAGACGGTGCACATATCCGCACTCTTATTCTGACTTTCTTCTTCCGCCACCTCGTGGACGTGCTCGCCAAGGGCCATGTCTATATCGCACAACCGCCACTTTTCAAACTCACTCACGGCAAGAAAACCGCGTATGCGTACTCAGATGCAGAACGTGACGCGGCGATAGACGGATGGGTAAAGCAAGCGGTAAAAGATGGCAAAAAACTTGAAAAAGATTCTGTCATTGTCCAAAGGTACAAGGGTCTCGGGGAGATGAATCCTGATCAGCTTTGGGAGACCACCATGAACCCGATTAATAGGAGTATGAAGCAAGTATCAATAGAAGACGCCCAGGAAGCGGATCAGATCTTTTCGATGCTTATGGGAGATGAAGTCCCGCCGCGGAAGAAGTTTATCATCACGCATGCGAAGCTCGCGAATTTAGATATATGATAAAGCGAGCGGAGTCCGCCGATAAGCGCTCCGTGATGCGCAGCGGGGATATGCTAAGCAGAACGGCAAGCAATGGAGGACGAAGCTGGCAAATTTGGATATATAAAAATACAATATTATAAAAATATAATCTTATAATGACTTTGGGAAATGAACCGTACTTTTCAAATGGGTTCAAAGACTTAATTGTTTGGCAGAAAGCAAAGGATTTAACAAAAGGAATCTATGCGGAGTTTAAAGACTGTAGAGATTATGGATTTCGAGACCAAATACAAAGAGCAAGTGTGTCGATCATGAATAATGTAGCTGAGGGGTTTGATCGCAATAATAAAAAGGAGCTTAGGCATTTTTTACAAATAGCGAAAGGATCGTCAGGAGAGGTTGGATCAATGTTGGAACTCGCGGTTGAATTGAGATATATCGGTCAAGATACTTATCTATCTTTGTCAGATATCCTTGGACACGTTCGGAGATTGCTTGTGTCTTTTATACGTTCAGTGCGCTTAAAAATCAAATAGGAATTTTAGTCTTATAATTTTTTATTGTTTTAATACTATGAATATTAATAAACTTTCCGCTGGGGCAAAGGCTCCCGAGATCGTTCTTGCAGTTATTGAGATTCCTGAAAACAGCGGGGTCAAGTATGAGTTTGACAAAGAGACGGGGGTGCTTATGGCCGACAGATTCCTCCATGGCGCAAATATCTTCCCGTTCAACTATGGATTTATCGCTGGTACTCTTGGCGACGACAGCGACCCTCTTGATGTGATTGTGATCTCATCTTCTACGATGTCACCGGGCACCGGGATCAATGTCCGACCTGTTGGGATGCTGGAGATGGAAGATGAAGCTGGTCCTGATGCAAAAATCATCGCAGTACCTGTGGAGAAGGTAGACCCATTTTATGCACATGTCAAAGATGTCACCGACATAGACGAGCCGACACGATTGAAGATAAAACATTTTTTTGACACATACAAGACACTTGAGAAAGGGAAGTGGGTTAAGACGGGGAAGTACCTCTCAAAAGCCAAAGCAATAACAGAAATAAGAAAAGGGATGAAACAAAAAGTTTAGAATTTGTACACTATGGATCAAAAAGATAAAGCAAAGTCAGACCAACTCAAACTGCAATCCCGAGGAATTAGCGATACGGGAGTCGTAGCCGAAATGAAGACGGCATATCTTGACTATGCGATGAGCGTTATCGTGAGCCGTGCTCTGCCTGACATTCGAGATGGTCTTAAGCCTGTGCATCGACGGATACTCTATATGATGCACAAGATGGGTATTGTGGCGGGTGGCAGATATGTCAAATCTGCACACGTGGTTGGAGACGTTCTTGGTAAACTTCACCCCCATGGTGACTCCTC
>CAYUHI010000077.1:0-3754 GCA_964444485.1 uncultured Gammaproteobacteria bacterium
AAAAGTTTGCCGGGGCATACAGCTTCGAAAACATGAAACCCGATGTCGAAGCAGCGATGAAGTGACATGCCTTTGCGGTATGTCATCCTGAGCGAAGCCAAGCGAAGAATCCCTCCTGGCATGTCTGCCCGCCTTTGGAGGGTCATCCTGAGCAGTTCGACCTCACTCACTGTAAATTCCGCCGAGCGGAGGATCTCTTTCTTAAACAGTCTTCCCTGTACAATATAAAATTTTCTTATAACAATCCCCCACCAAGCAATCGAAACTCGCGCTTGTGATCCCAACCGAATTCCCCCGCCTTGCGAGACTAGTCCCGAAGCATTTGCTTCGAGGGAATCGGTGATCCCACGGGAATTCGAATCCCGGTTTGCAGGATGAGAACCTGCCGTCCTGGGCCTCTAGACGATGGGACCTGTGCTGTTTATTAATGTTTCAATTTTCAAATTCCAATAGTTCGGTTTAAACTCCAATTGCCAAAACATATATTTCTACTACAATATAGCGTTGCATATTTTAGCACATCACTATGACCAAAAAGATCCAATTCACCAAGGCAGGACACCAGAAAGTTCTTGAAGAGCTTACACACCTGAGGACAAATCGTCACCCCGCCGCAAAAGATAGACTTGCGAAGGCGAGGGCGATGGGCGACCTCAAAGAGAATAGCGAATACCATGCTGCCACAGAAGATTTGAGTGTTATAGTAGGTCGTATTGCGGAACTTGAAGAGATGCTCAGATGGGCGGAAATTGTCGATGATACGGTAGAAAAGATAGAATCTGATCTTGTGCATCTTGGGTGTCGGGTTGTGGTAGACAAGGCTGGTCAACGAGAAGAGTACCACATTGTTGGAGAATTCGAAGCTGATCCTAAGCAAAAGAAACTTTCGCTCACCTCCCCTATTGGTAAGGCTCTCATCGGAAAGAAAAAGGGCGACGTTGTTGAGGTGGCTATTCCTTCCGGAAAACACACGTTCACTATCGTCGATGTGAAGGTTGTGTAAATAGTTTCTTCACCGTTGAGAAGGTATGTTCGGTATTTTTTTCTTCTACGAGTATACTGAATTCAAGATATGTCGACACCACTTCAACTACATTGATACCTTCGAGAAATAAAGATTTTAATATAAGGTGATATACACCAGGGGTAGAAACAATTGCAGGTTTGAGACGTACAGTAACAGCAGCAAGATTGTCAAATTCTGCGATAATGTCTTCTTTGCCGAATAATTGAATAACTTGGCTTCGAAATTGTCTGCTGACAATTATTGTGTCTTCAAAAATGCCCTGAGTAATGGTAAAAAATTGCCCCTCAAGTGCAGCGGACTTATCAAGAAGTTTGTGGATTTTATTGAGGTTAGCATGACGTTTCACTGTCAGCTCACATAATTGCGAGCGAACCATGATGTCGGGTGATTGTTTGAAGAAGTCGGATAGCTTGGGAGACGGTCGCGGCTTTGGCGCACGTCGTATGGCCATAGCTATCGCTTCAACCGACGTTTTCTTCATACAACGATCTTCTATCTCAGGCCTCAGTTGACGAGCAAGCTGGGTTATGTTTAGTAAATCACGCTCAAGCAGCTCTGAAAAATACGGCTTAGACATAATAATGTCATCTAAAGCCTGTGATATTGAGTACATGGTGTTATTATTTTAACATGTATAACATTATTTGTACATAAACAATTTTTATTTTACATTGAGTGAATGAAGGCTAAAATAAGCTTTTTTATGAGTGGACTTGTAGAAAGTGTCGGCAATGTAGGGATCGCTCCTCGGTCTGATGGTCGTATTGTCTCTATCGCTGAAACACCAGTACAGACTTTAAATGATGTTGGCGATCTAGTGAAGGCATTGGTGAACGAACACCGCAAAACGCCTCATGATACCAGACCTTCAGTTACCAGATTACAATTGAAAATTGCTTGTGACACTGGCCTTGTGGAGGATCCGCGTATTGCCCCCCACGTAGAGGGATATTTGCGACCGAATACAAATGATCCCCATGGAGTTGTATTTCTGGGGTATAACCGTCCACGACGTGGATCAAATGATTATCTTCCGTCAGAGTGGCAGGCGGTGCAAGAGGTATGGTCGCAGGAACCTAGGATAACCCCACTTGAACGAATAGCTAAACTGCGTGACAATGGTCATACCCTAACGAAATCATTAGATATCACTGACGCTGATTCGTTACAAACTATATGGGAGCCGTTCGGATGGAGCAGAGAAGGGGTGCTGTCTTTTATAGAAAGCTATAACAAAGGAGAGGCAGGATGGTTCGCTGGAGTTCGTGATGAGGATGGAAGCCTATGCGCTGCCGCAAAAGCCGAGATGCTTCGACTCGGAGATACCACAATCATAGAGTCGACCGAATGGGGAACACATCCAGATTTCAGAAAACATGGATACGCCACAATAGCTGCGATCGCTCTTAATGCATTGATTCTAAACGATGCCAACCCCACAGAAACGATGAGTATACACGCTGAAGCGAATATGGCGGACGAGACACCAGGATTCATGGTAGCCCATCGTGCAGGCTTTAAAACAATGGCAGATCTTGCAACATCGACTCCGAACCATGTATTGCCCCAACATGTCAGCGTCGGTGGTGAGTTACGAAACTTTCTTCTTGTCCAACTTGATAATGAACAAATTAGTAAATACTACCAACCTGAAGTATGCGAACAAATTATAGAATTTATACGTTAGATCGTAAGCTATGATATGCATTTACTATCCACAACATGCAGTACACAATCCCCCTTTCGAGGTGTTCAATGGGGATCACGATACTGCCCAGGAGATCCCGAGTCGGGCGGTCAATATCTATAGGGCACTAAAGAAAGCGAAATTTCAAGTGATAGAAGGTGTTCGTCTCGTTCCAAGCGTACTGCTTGAGAAAGTTCATGATAAAGAATATCTGAACTTCCTCAGGAGCGCTTGTGCGACATTAGAGCCACGGCAGTACCTGTATCCTTCTGTATGGCCGTATACCCAAAACTTCTCCATCCATCAAAATCAAAACTCTGTCGCACAACTCGGCAGATACATTTTTGATACATATACACCTCTCTTGCGTGAAACGTACAATACTGCGCTGCGTTCTGCATCCCTTACGTACACCGCAGCCACTCTCCTGCATAGAAACCCAAAAGAAGTGTATTACGCCTTGTGCAGACCTCCAGGGCATCATGCAGAGCATGCGATGGCGGGCGGGTACTGTTATATCAACAATGCTGCCGTGGCTGCCCAGTATTTGTCAAAGTATGGAAGAGTAGCAACATTGGATGTGGATTTCCATCATGGGAATGGCACTCAGCACATTTTTTATAAACGGAGCGATGTTCTGACGATTTCCATCCACGCAGATCCGGCATGGAAATTCCCCTATTACTCTGGCTCATCGAGCGAGCTGGGTCAGGGTAAAGGAAAGGGATTTAACCACAATTTTCCCCTGAATAAGGGCACTACAAACAGGCAATATGCTATCGTTCTCCAGCAAGCATTGGCGATTATCCGCGAATTCGAGCCGCAATATCTCGTGGTTTCGTATGGGGCGGACACTCATATTGCTGATCCTATCGGTGGGTTTCGGTTGACTACTGACTACTTCACTCAAATGGGTAAACGGATCAGATCGCTATCTATTCCGACTCTCATCGTGCAGGAGGGTGGGTACAATAACGAGCACTTGGGAAAGAATGTCACCGCTTTCTTAAAAGGTTTCGTATAATGTGAGCATATATGCC
>CAYUHI010000078.1:0-3708 GCA_964444485.1 uncultured Gammaproteobacteria bacterium
ATGCGGTCAGTTTTGTCGCGGTAATATTGAGTCTTTTTTTTCTGAAGATTCCACCTCATGTAACGCAGTCTCATCATGGTCAGTCTCTGAAGGAAGGTTTTAAGGAAGGATTGACCTATATACGCAGTCATACGGAGATTATTTTTATTCTTTTGCTTGTTGCGGTTATGACGATCGCAACGTGGCCTACTGCGGTGCTTCTGCCGGTATTTGCGAATGATATTTACAAGCAGGGAGAAGTTGGATTTGGTCTCCTGCAGAGTGTGTATGGGATAGGAGCAATGATTGGCGCATTCGGATTTTCTATGTTATTTGACCGTATAAAACATATCTATACATTTATACTCGTGCTTACCTCTGTGCTCGCAGGTTCATATATTCTTTTTGCACTTTCACCATCGTTTATCATTGCTCTTCTTGTATATACAGTCGCGGGATGGGGGATGGCGACGTTTTACTCAGCGTGCGGTATTATGCTGCAGATGGATGTACCTAACCACTTACGAGGTCGTATCACGAGTTTCTATTCGTTTATGATCTTTGGGGCAATGCCTATCGCAAGTCTGGGTACGAGTCTTGTAGTACCGTTATTAAAAGCACGTAACACATCACTGGTTGTACCTATTGCAGGTGCACTGGTAACGTTACTTATGATCTATCTGATCGAGCGTAGATCTCCTGGAGAACTTGCGAAGAAACTGAATACCCTTGCTGGAAGGACGGCTCCGATGGATTTGACTGAGCTGGTATGATCAAGACGGCGGACTATAGACAATAGACCGTGGACGTACTACTTATAGCATTAGAACAGTATATTTTACACCTTTAAGGTGTAGGAGTTGGAGTGGGACCTTCATCCCAGTTTTTATTTACTCCGAATGTAATGGTCGAATCGCCAGTTTTATCTTTATCGTTCCGCGCTACTACTTTCAGCTCATACGCACCATCTGATAGATGGACTGATTCATTCACATCTTTATTGTCACCATCAAGACTCTTTATCTCATTCCCGTTAATATACAGTTTTACGTTTTTGAGGGGTGATACAGATGCTATTTTGACATGAATCTGCACATCGTTTGAATCTATGCGCTGGTGATCATTGGGTCCTTTGATCGAGACTACGACTGCATCGGATGATGCATCTGAAGTTTCTGTAGGCGGATGAAATTTGGAGTCGCCTTGTTCCTTGACCCAGGAATCGATACCTTCCTGCCAACGGTTTTTACCATCGGTCGAAACAGGATCGTTTTCGCTAAATACAATAAAGTCTTTTTCGTCATAGTTGCCTTGTTTTATTTCGACATCATTTGCCAGTTTACCGGTCGCTTTTGAGATTTTTATTTTCTTGTAATACGGTGAAATATCTGTTGGTTGAGTACCTTCGATGAAGTACTCAGCACGGGTTGGATTGCCATCTTTGGGCAAACCACCCAGGTAACTATCTACTTGTACTGCCTTTACTTTGTCAGGTTTTGCAATAATACCGTCTTCGTGGTTTTTAAGAAGTGTGCGCATTACGTTATACCAGATAGGAGAAGCCCCAGTCGCACCGGACGCGATACGAGGATCCATCTTGGAATTGTCGTTATTACCTACCCACACGCCTACGGTGACCGCTTTGGTATACCCAATCGCCCAGTTATCACGTTTATCATCAGTTGTACCTGTCTTGACCGCAACTGTTTTACCCGGGACATTCAGATATGAGTTTGGACCGAATTCGTCGGTACGCGCAACGTTATCGGAGAGGATGTGGGAAACAAGAAATGATACTTCCGGTGAAAAGACTTTATTTTCCTGTGATTTCACACTCTTAAATATCGTTTTACCTGTATAATCTTTGATCTCCTGGACATACTGAATATCTTTACGTGTACCTCCACGGGCAAATACTGAGTATGCATTTGTTAAGTCTGTAAGTGTTACTTCACCGCCTCCGAGCGTTACGGCCAGGCCGAATTTATTCATATTTTCTGTTGTCGGAGCAAGACTGGTGAGGCCCATGTCATTGGCTTTCTGAAGAAAGTCACGGACTCCGTCCATGGCAACTAACTTTACCGCTGGAATATTGAGCGAGTTGCCGAGAGCAAACCTGAGTTGTACAGGTCCGCGGAATTTGCCATCGTAGTTGACTGGTTCATAGTCTTTACTTCCCTGATTGGGAAATGATGTTTTGACATCCATAATAACCGAAGATGGCGTATATCCTTTTTCAAAAGCCAGAGCATATGTGATCGGTTTCATGGTGGAGCCAGGCTGACGGCTGCCTGTGGCTGCATTGAATGCGCCGTATTTTTCCTCGTTATAATCATATGAACCTACCATTGCAAGGACTTCACTATTCTGAGAATCGAGAACTACTACCGAGCCGTTTCCTACATTGATATTTTTCAGTTTTACGATTTCGTCATGAACAATCTTCTGGACTTGATCCTGAATATCGAGATCGAGAGTCGTTTTTATTTTGAGCCCCTGATCAAGAATCTTACTGCCATACTGCTTTTCAATCTGTTCTTTGACATAGAATACAAAGTGAGGCGCATTGATGGCAAGTTTCGGAGATGTAAATGATATCGTTTCTATTTCTTTGAGTGATTTCATCTCCTGTGCCGAAGTTATATACTTGTCTTCGCGCATACGACGCAGGACATCTTTGGTGCGTCCGCGCCAGGCTCCTTTGGCTCCGATAAAGGGAGAATAATAGGATGGACTCTGAGGAAGGCCCGCCAGAATGGCAGCTTCTGTGATGGTGAGATCTTTTGGATCTTTGCCAAAATACCCTTTTGCCGCTGAACCGATACCTACAAACGTGCCTCCGTAGGGAATTTCGTTTAAGTACATTTCAAGGATCTGATCTTTGGTATACCGGCGTTCAACTTCTGTGGCAAGAATGAGTTCCTGAATCTTACGCGAAGCGGTCTGCGTTGAAGTGAGCAGTACATTTTTGATGAGCTGCTGAGTGATGGTGGAACCTCCCCCTTGAATCTCACCTTTATGCAGAACCATGTTAAGAGCCGATCGGATAATACCTCTTTCCGAAAACCCATTATGCTTATAAAAATCTTTGTCTTCTATGGCTACTGTCGCTTGTTTTAAATATTTCGAGATATTATCGGAAGTTACAGGAACACGGTTTTTATCTTTGTATAGTTCAAATAATATCTTGTCATTTCGATCATAGAAAACAGTGGCATTTTCGTTGAGCTCTGTGAGTTTGCCCGGTGAAGGCAGTTGACGACCATACCACGCAAAAAGTGCAAAGCCGAACACGAACGCACAAACTATAACTCCGGCAATACCGAGGAGTGAATACAGAATGAGTTTTTGCTTGAAATCTGCGCGATTGGACCTTCGTCGTGAGACATGCATGTGATAAGTATACACCATTCCAAGAAGCACATGGAATGGAGAAGAAGGACGGTAATAAGTAGATTTTGAAGCTATTAATCCTATAGTATTTTAAGCGCATTTGTATTATAATTAGTATAGGCACTTTTATAGTAAAGGGAGGCGTTATGTCTGAGATCAGCGATCTATGGCCGCAAATCGACGCGCTGCTTCGGGAGCTTAACCCGCTCCCATCGCTTGCGTTCGTGTGCCTGTCCATCATCTTATTGGGTTGGTGGCTGCACCTGCGACAGCAGCGTCTCTATGACGAGGCGCAGGCACGAGCGAAGCAGCCAAAAAAAAGCCCATCCGTAAGCT
>CAYUHI010000079.1:0-3692 GCA_964444485.1 uncultured Gammaproteobacteria bacterium
TTTCCGGGGGGGCATTATGAGGAAGGGTCTGAAGTCTTTGTGTTTGAGGCGGATGAGTACGGAGTGTGCCCTCCTGCTGATAAGACTCCGAAAATTCTCTTGTATCACCCTACCCATATCGTGTGCACCAATATTGATTTTGACCACCCGGATATCTATCGTGATATCGGACATGTCACTGCCACATTCACTGAATTTTTCACTCATGCAAAACATGTGTATGAATGCAAAAGCTCCACACTGGAAGGCAACCTCACGGGTGTGCGCAAATGTCTGACGGACTTGGGATATGAGAAAGAAAAGATTGACAGTTCGTTCGTACGGTTTGGTGGGGTTGCGCGGAGATTGGAATATCATGGAGAAGCAGATGGAGTCACATTCTATGATGATTATGCGCACCATCCAGCGGAGATCAAGGTAGTGTTGAGTGAGTTACGCCGCAGACACCCCGGTCGACGGATCATCACGCTTTTCCAAAGTCATACATATTCGCGTACATACGCACTGAAGGATGCATTTGTTGAGGCGCTTGCTGGTGCAGATATCGCACTGGTAGACCGCATATTCCCCAGTGCGCGGGAGTCAAACATAGGTGTCCCACCGGTAGATCTTGAGAAGCTAGCAGTAGAAAAGGGCCATAAGAACATCAAAGGATTCGCATCGCGAGATGAGCTTGTGGAATACGCAAAAAGTATACTGAAGGCTGGTGATGTGGTCGTGACAATGGGAGCAGGCGACATATACAAAGTAATATCAAATATCAAAACTCAAATATCTCAGCCAAAGGCTGATCAACCTCTGGCTGAAAATAACAAAATAAAACACAACTTCCCCATTGGTGATAAATTTACGTGGAAAGTGCAAACCTCTGCCAGATATTATGCTCAGATACGATCAGAGCAAGAACTTGCGGAACTTGTGAGGTCAGCCGAATTCAAAACATCCCAAAAGCGATACATCCTTGGAGGTGGGGCAAACACTCTGTTCGCACATAAAATCTATGATGGAATAGTAATAGAGATCAATACCAAAGGAGTTGAGAAAATCAGAGAAGACGAGGACTATGAATATTGGCGTATAGCGGCGGGAGAAGATTGGGTAGATCTTGTCAAGCGAATGGTTCTAAGCGAGAATCTGGGAGGGCTTGAGAATCTGGCATACATCCCCGGGAAGGTCGGCTCTGCACCTATACAGAACATTGGCGCATATGGAAGGGCTTTCGAAGATGTGTGTGAGAGCGTGGAATATATCACTCTCCCGACAATGGAACGCAAAGTGTGTACAGGAGAAGAGTGTAAATTCGCATATCGTACTAGTCGATTCAAAGAGATGCTGCAATCGACCAACCACGGTTTTGTCATTTGGTCGGTCGTGCTAAAACTCGCAAAACCATCGAAACACACTATAGAAGCAGGTTATTTCTCAAACTACGAAAGCCTCATGTCTGAACTGATACATCTAGGGGAGGCAAGACCTACCATACAGGATATCTATCGTGCGGTGGTGAAACTTCGCAAAAAGAAACTCCCAGAAGTGTCAGAGGTCGGGACAAATGGCAGTCTCTTTATGAATCCAATAGTGAAGGGATCGAAAGTCTCCGAGCTACTCAAGAAATTTCCAAAATTGCAGTATTACCCAACCGAGAAAATGAAATACACCGTCAATTCGCCATTCGCCATTCGCCATTCGCAACTCTATAAAATCGCTGCTGGGCATATCTTCGATGAGATAGGGTGGAAGGGGAAACGGGTAGGCGATGTAGGTACGTGGAAAAACCATGCTCTCGTACTGTGTAACTACGGAACCCAGGACCCAGGTGATATAATCAGAGTGATCCAAATGATGCAGGAAGATTTTGAGAAGGCGACAGGCATCAGACTCGAACCGGAAATTAATATAGTAAGGTAATCAGGCAATCAGGCGTTCAGGCAGTCAGGATAACCCGCTCTGCCACCTTTAAGGAGGAAAATTATTTAAGGTGGAAAAGTACATATCCATATGTCCACAAAGATACAATCACAGAAACACAGGATTCAGAAGATGCGGGATGCGCAGGCATTCGTAAAATACTTTGCTCAGGAAAGTTTTAAGGCCACGGGGGATGACAGATGGAGAGACTATCCGAGCGTTGACAAATTTGATCATTTGCATGAAGAACTTATCGAGATGTCGCGAAAACTTCGTTATAAATCTAAAAAAGAAAGAAAGCAGATAATCAGAGATCAGAAAGCCGTATTTGTCGATGGCATAGGAGACCTGTTTTTTGCACTTTGCAGACTCGCAAATCAACTGAATATCGATATTGAAGATGCATTCGAAAGTGTTCATGAGTCAATCTTTGATAGGTATAGTAGAAAAAAGTAGATATTGTTTACTGTTACTGTTTATAGTTTATTCATATGCACGACGCTTACATCATTCATGGCGGGAAACCACTCAAGGGCGAGGTCGAGCTCTCAGGTGCGAAAAACGCATCTATCAAGCTCATGATAGCAAGTGTCCTCTTCGATAGTCATACTCTTTTACACAGAGTGCCCAAAAATGGAGATAACCTCGAACTCATAAATCTATTGCATGAACTCGGAGTCACTGCGAAGTATGTTGGGAGTAGTGTGACCGTAGACCCAAGTCAGTTACGCAAACATGACGTGAGTCTGCTGTATGGTTCTAAAGTCCGTTCCTCGTTTCTCCTATTTGGACCTCTGCTCCATCGATTTGGCAAAGCGCTTATTCCCAATCCGGGGGGCTGTCGTATCGGTGCGCGACCTATCGAACGCATAATAAACGGTGTAAAAGCTCTTGGGGTAGATGTAGAGTACAATCATGAGACAGGCTATTATGAGGCCACATTGAAAAACAAAGTATCCGGAGACTACACATTTGAAAAACCCACACACACAGGCACAGAAGCTTTGATACTCTTAGCGACCTGTGGTATAGGTGAGGTGGTCTTACATAACTGTGCGCTCGAGCCTGAGATAGATGATCTCATTCTTTTCCTTAACAATGCCGGTGCAAAGATACAGAGAGAAGGGAGAACAATCTCGATTCGCGGGGTATCATCTCTCAAACAAAAGTCTCCTCATACTGTGATCGTCGACCGCAATGAAGGTGTCACCTATGGCGCGATGGCATACGCGACAGGCGGGGATATCACTGTGTCCAACCTCGACGCCCATCTGGTGCAAGCATTTATTGAAAAAGTTCGTGAAGCGGGGGGAGAAGTCACTATACTATCCAATGTGGGTGTACGCTTTCGCTCAGTCGGTCGACTAAGAGCGACCAATATCCAAACAGCTCCACACCCAGGATACATGACTGATTGGCAGCCTCAGTGGGGTCTTATGATGTCGACCGCAGATGGGATCTCCACTATTCATGAGACGATGCTTGAGGCAAGACTCAACTACGTACAGGAACTTCAGAAAGTAGGTGCTGAGATTGAGTTTTTCCAACCTGAGGTGGAGGATCCGCAATCACTGTATCAGTTCAACTACGATCCGCACAAAAGCTATCAGCAAGCGGTGCGTATCACGGGAGTGCCAAAGCTTCATAACGGCGTCATGACTGTACATGATCTTCGAGCGGGTGCTGTGGTCGTCATGGCAGCACTATCTGCAGAAGGGGAGTCAGTAGTAGACGGCGCTGCACAGATCGAAAGAGGGTATGAAAACTTACTCGGAAAACTCCAC
>CAYUHI010000080.1:0-3461 GCA_964444485.1 uncultured Gammaproteobacteria bacterium
CGGGGCACCTTCTAATGCTCAACCCAATCGCTGTGTTATTTCAAAACGCCCGCGCTCAATTAGTTGGTCATGAAAATGTTATTACAGCCGATCAACTGTTTTCAAACCCTTTTTGGCTCTTTCTTCCCTACGTGATAATCGTGGTGACTGTTATTGTTTCGACGTGGTATTTCCGAAAGAACCAAGCTAAGTTTGCGGAGCAGATATAAATGAGTAATCAAGAAATTGCTATATCAGTTAAGAGTGTTTCCAAAAGCTTCAAGCTGCCTCATGAACAGCACAGCGGCATTAAACAAGTTATACTTAACGTTTTTAAAAAGAATAAGAAGCGTGGCTATGAAATGCAACACGTGTTAGACGGTGTTTCGTTTGATATAAAAAAAGGTGAGTTTTTTGGTATTGTTGGACGAAACGGTTCGGGGAAAAGCACGCTTTTAAAGCTTATTTCAGAGATTTACGTACCGGACAGTGGCTCTATAAGTGTTAATGGTTCTCTAACGCCATTTATTGAACTAGGCGTTGGGTTTAATCCTGAACTTACGGGTCGTGAGAACGTTTATATGAACGGTGCGCTTTTAGGTTTCAGCAACTTACAAATGGACGCTTTGTATGACGAGATTGTCGGGTTTGCCGAGCTTGAACGCTTCATGGATCAAAAGCTGAAGAATTATTCTTCAGGTATGCAAGTGCGTCTTGCATTTTCTATCGCAATCCGTGCCAATTCGGATATTTTGGTTCTCGACGAAGTGCTAGCTGTTGGAGATGAGGCGTTTCAGAGGAAATGCTATCAATATTTCGCTGAATTGAAGCGAAACAAGAAGACAGTCATCCTTGTAACGCATTCGATGGATTCGGTACAGCGATTTTGTACCAGGGCTATGTTGATTGATAAGGGTGAAATTCTTGAAATAGGTAGTACGTCGAAGGTTGCTCAAAAATACGTTGAGCTCAATAGTCCAGACGAAGAGCAATCATCTGCTGCGAGAAAAGGCAAGAAGAGCCCAGTCTCCAAGTATGTATCAGCGACAGTCGACTGCACAAGAAATAAAGAAACGGATAGAATTGATTTCACTATTAAGCTTAAACAAGAGCAGCCAATTGATGACCCCGTGGTGGCGCTGCTGCTAGAGGATGAAACGGGTCATCAGATATATCGCTGGACGACAGACCAGAAGATCGATCGAAAAATAAATCTTGAAATAGATAATGAAATTCATCTTTCGATTCAAGATATATTCCCGGTAGGAGTATATACGGCAAATCTTCGTATTTTAAAGCGCGACAGGACTCAAGACTATGCCACATTGTTTAATATTGCTCAGTTTGAAATTAGAAACGAAGCGATGGATAGGTGGGATATCCACTGGCATCCAGACGAGAGCTATTATATCGGGGATAGCGCGGGCGGAGAATGGAAATGATGGGCAAGCGTGTAGATAAGCAGCCAGTAGACGAACTGAGCATTGCGTATAAAGCAGACGAAGAGCGGTATAGGGCCCATAACTACGGAGGTTCTTATGAGGCGTATAGTCAGCCCCAACTTATCGGCCATATGATGCTTGCGGCACATTCGCTGGAAAAGGGTCTCAGCAGTGACGTATTTGAGCTGGGGCATGGTTTCGGAAGGTTAATGGAATTGGCCGGCATGGTTGATGTGTATGTGAAGCGTCGGTATGATACGAAAAACTTCGCATACATCAATGCGCTTTCAATACTTAATAATCATGTTGATCTGTACCGAGGCACGGAATATGAGGATGCAATTCGGGATATGTTCGCGAATATCAGCTCCTGTCTTGATAGCTTGACGCCAAGTAACAAAAACTTGGCAGGTACTAAAAAAGTTACCCGTCAATCAAAGCAGACGAATAACACCAAGAACTTCCAGGAGTTGATCGAGGGTCGGTCGTCGGCTCGGGCGTTTTCAAAGGAACCAATCAATAGGCGCGACCTAAAGGAAGCGATCAGGCTGGCACAAAAATCACCAAGCGCCTGTAATCGCCAAGCTATTAAAGTGTATGAAATGCATGATCCAGAAATAATCAAAGAGGTCATGTTCATTCAGGAGGGCTTCTCTTCTCAGAATCCACCAAAATGCTTAACGCTCATTGTAGCTGATGACTATAATTTCAGCGGTGCTGGTGAGCGGAATCAGGGCTATATTGACGGCGGTTTATTCGCTATGAGTTTTATGTATGCGCTTGAATTTAAAAAGCTTGCCGCCTGCCCTCTTCATGCTAGCTTTACTCACGATAAAGAGCAGCTGTTTAGAAGACTGCTCAATATCCCAGACAATGAAAAATTAATAGTATTTATTGCTATTGGGCAATTTAAGGAAGAGTACACAGTAGCTAAGTCATATCGATATCCTGTGGAGTATATTACGAAAGAAATAACACACATTAATAGGGCTGCGCTAGCGGAGTCTAATGCACAGATTAATGAATCAATAAGCACGATTGTCCCTAGAATTAAGGAGACGGTTGCGAGTTTGAGGCGTCGAATAAGAATCCGGACTAGGATTCGTAGCGTTCAGACTGCTCGTAAAGAGGGCAAGTTATTTTTTGCGCTTTACAAGAAGATTGCTTTGTTTAGCAGGAGTAGGAAGAAAAAGGTATATATATTCGGAGCACCATTCCATAGTAATCTTGGCGATCAGGCACAAACATATTGTATGGAGGCGTGGTATGCCAAGCACTTCCCAGACTATTCAGTGCTATCTATCGATACATTGTCTGCATTTCAGATGGACCAATATCTAATCAGAAAAGTGAGAGATACAATTCGTCCAGACGATCAAATCATACTTCATTCTGGTTACCATACTACCGACCTATGGGACATGGAGAATAAACTAAACCTGACCATTATCGAGACATTCCCAGATTTTCACATAACAGTCTTCCCGCAGACTGTACACTTTGAAAGCCAAGACAACCTGTTACGCACAGCTGCAACCTACAATAATCATGGGGATATCACCTTGATGTGTCGGGATGAGCAATCATATAGTACTGCTCGAAAGCATTTTAATAAGGTTGAGCTACAATTAATGCCAGATGTCGTGACGAGCCTCATTGGCGCGGCTGATACCGAAGGGATGTTTACGAGTAGTGATCGAGAAGGTATCTTGATGTGTTTCCGAAACGATAAAGAGAGTAAGCACGGAAAAGATGTAGATTCAATTAAGTTTCAGGTAAGTAAAATTACAAATACCATCAATCAAGCCGACACGACAATTGAAGAGGATCCATATTATCTCGGAACGCACCGTCGCGAAGTATTGAGCAAGTTCTTCTCGATGATGGCTCGTCACAAACTAGTTATTACAGACAGATACCATGGGACGATTTTTTCAGCCATTACAAACACTCCAGTGATTGTGCTGGGCTCAACTGATCATAAACTATCTTCAGGTGTAAAGTGGTTTTCCGATAAAGTCTTTTCAGACGTAATACACT
>CAYUHI010000081.1:0-1449 GCA_964444485.1 uncultured Gammaproteobacteria bacterium
TTTACTGTTACTGCTTACCGTTACTGCTTATTGTTTATTGTTCATAAACATCTTCCGGAAGGCATCTTTGGGTATTTCTACTTTACCGACCATTTTCATTTTCTTTTTTCCTTCTTTCTGCCTTTCGAGGAGCATCTTGCGACGACCAACATCTCCCGAGCCAAGGTTCTTACCTGTGCCTCCCAACACATCTTTACGAAATGGCGCAATTCGCTCTGATGCGATGATCTTCCCTTTGTACTGTGCTTGGATTTTCACCTCGTATTGCTGTCGAGGTATGAGTGCTCGCATACGTTTGCAAATATCTTGTGCTTTTTCATACGACCTTGCGGCAACGACAATCTCGGAGAATTCTTCTATCGTCTGACCATTGAGCAACAGGGTAAGCTTGTCAGCCTTCACTTCCTGATACGTAGTAAGCTCCCAATCAAGACTTGCATAGCCTGATGTTGCGGACTTGAGCATGTCGAAAAAGTCTGAGATCATCTCAGCAAGTGGCATGGTGTAGGTGAGAGATACTTGGTGTTTGTTGTCCATAGTGACAAATGTGGCCCTGTGTCCTTCACAGAGCTTCATCACCGCACCAACATGGTGGGGAGGTACTATGATGAGGATTTTTACGATAGGTTCTTTGTATAGACCCTCACTTACCTTTATGAAATCAACTTGGGGTGGGGTTATGATAATGGAAAGATCAAACTCCCGCTCAAGTCGCTCCCGTACCACATCTGCATGCAGTAGCCCCAAAAATCCTACTCTGAATCCAGCACCTAGCGCCTGGCTATAAATAGACTGATAGTCCAGAGCAGCATCATTCAGGGTTAGTTTTTCCAGTGCCTTTTTGAAGTTGGTGAAGTCAGCAGGATCAGTAGGAAAAAGACTCGCAAACACCATAGGCTTCACATGTCGGTATCCGGGGAGTTCTTTGCCTCCATGACGCGAATCCACGATCGTGTCTCCCACGGTGACCTGATGAATGTCTTTGAGGTTTGTTGCGATATAGCCGATATCACCTACATCCAATCTCGCTTGTGGTGTTAAGTCTGGTAAAAAGTAGCCAACTTCGACCGGCTCAAACACAGCATTTGATGCACACAACCTGAGTGTCGAGTGCATCTGCATGGAATGATCCACAACACGCACAAATGCCACGACACCCCGGTGGGTGTCGTAGTATGAGTCGAAGATAAGTGCACGTGATGCTTTCTCATCTGAAATACGAGGTGGGGGAATTTTAGAAAGTATTGCATGCAATAGCTCCACAACACCCTCACCCGTTTTGGCGGAAACACTATAAATCTCACTGTCCAAACAACCTAAAAATTCCTGCAAAGCCAAACGGGTCTCACGTTCTTGCGCATTGGGAAGATCGATCTTATTTACTACAGGGAGGATAATGAGGTTTTTTTCGATGGCTTTGTACGCATTCGCAATCGTCTGTGCCTGGAT
>CAYUHI010000081.1:1549-3245 GCA_964444485.1 uncultured Gammaproteobacteria bacterium
TTGGCACTTCGACCGGTATTGGTAAAGACGACAAATGCAGAGATAGGCTTTTGTGAGTCAATACAATCGAGACAGAGTTTGTGAGCAGCATGTGCAACTCGAGATGCGCTGTCCTCGAATTTGAGTTTGGTGACCTCACGCATATAGCCTTTGCCTTGGGCTTCAGTAGCTTCAGATATCCGGGACATCATAGCGACTGTCTCTGCAGGGTACAGTCCGCTCGCTGACTCACCCGAAAGCATGATAGCGTCAGTCCGATCTAATATAGCATTGGCAACATCTGATACTTCTGCTCTGGTTGGAAAAGCATACTTTTCCATCGAGGCCATCATCTGAGTTGCCGTGATGACTGTCTTGCCATATCGCAGGCAAGTTTCAATCATACGTTTCTGGTGTAATGGCACTTGCTCAAGAGGCGTTTCCACTCCAAGATCACCGCGGGCAACCATCACACTATCCGTTTCCATAACTATCTCTTCAAGATTGTTGAGTGATTGTGCAGTTTCGAGTTTCGCACAGATCTGTGCTTTGCACCCACGCTCAGTCAGTCTTTTGCGGATGTCAACAATATCCTGTGCTGTACGCGCAAATGAAAAGGCGACTATTTCCATCTGTTCATCTATTGCAATCTGAATACCCAGCAAATCCCGTTCTGTGAGCAAGTCTACGGGGAAGTCAGCGCCGGGGATATTGAGCGATTTGCGGTTCAAAAGAACGGCATTGGAACGAGATTCAATCTCTACGGTGGTACCTCCTGGTAGGGTATCTGCACAAACTACAAATGAGATCGTCCCATCGTCAACGAGAAGTATTTGTCCCTTGTGGAGAGAAGGGACAATGTGTGGATGGGTTGTGGTAAAAGTATCTGATCCAAACATAAAACGGTCTCCGATCTTGATTTCTTTGGTAGGTTCGTCGAGAATGATACGGAATGACGGACCCTGCAGGTCCATCATTACCCCTACAACAACACCGAGCTTATATGCTACCTGTCGCACACGTTGGACACGCTCTTTATGCCACTCCACTTCACCGTGCTTGAAATTGAATCGAAAGATATTCACCCCAGACAATATAAGACGTTCGATAAGTTCGTGACTATCTGAGGCAGGGCCAATGGTAGCGACTATCTTTGTGAGTTTGGTATTGGGGTAACTTTGCATAGAAGTATAGGATACTACAGCCAGGCTTGAAAAAAAAGCCCCCACGATCTTTCACCTTCTCTGCGGTCCATGATACAATGAGCTTCGACTAACTTTGACATAGAAGTAAACATACAACAAATATTGTTCGAGTGAAGCGTAGCGGAGTCGAGAACTTCTCGATTCCCCCGCCAAGGCGGGGTCACTCGAAGAATAAAAGCGTGATAATCTTAAATTTTTCTTATGGCTGGACATTCCAAATGGAAAAATAACCTCGGTCGAAAAACCGCACAAGACGCAAAACGATCTAAAAGCTTTGGGAAGCTCTCCCGAGCGATCACCATCGCAGTGCTTGAGGGAGCATCACCTGACCCCAATTTCAACCCACGACTTCGCGTAGCCATCGAAAAGGCAAAAGAGGCGAGTATGCCAAAGGATAACATCGAGCGTGCCGTCGCAAAAGGAAGCGGTCCCGATAAGGACTCACTTCATAGTATATTATATGAGATTTTTGGACCGGGGGGTATCAATATTCTTGCTACTGCAACATCCGA
>CAYUHI010000082.1:0-3189 GCA_964444485.1 uncultured Gammaproteobacteria bacterium
TGCTCAATATGGAGTATTTTGATGATAACCATCTTCTTGTAGTAGGGAAGGGGATTATTGTGGGGTATGGCATGGCGAGTGGGGGAGCACAGACTGGCACACCGACGCCGACACCAACGACAGACCCTGCTGCCCCAACACCTACTCGTACCCCAACTGTGGACCCCAATGCCCCGACACCTACACGCACTGCTACACCTATCCCTGGTCAAGCAACCGCTACCCCATCGGCCACGATAGGACCTCAAGAATGTCGCGAATTACTAACTGAGACATCATGTGAGGAGATCCCAAGCTGTAGGTGGTTTGGATGTATTTTCTTTTCTATTACTAAAGAAGGATGTTTGCCCCGATCGATGACTCCAGCAGAAGCTTGCGACGAACTATTATTTGGCCCTTCACCAACAGGTCAAACGAATACAACCCTCTCTCCTTCTCCATCCGGCACCCCAAGCCCTACATCGCTCCCGACAGCGACATATACCCCTTCAGAGACACCAACCGCTACACCTATCCCCACTGCCACTCCGACGCCTATCCTCGCGTCATTCTGTGACACGACATGCGGATCATGTGGCTGGCGGGATACGGATGGAGTATGTCATCCTGAGGGGAAGATAGACGGGTCGGGTGATGCGTGCTGTTATCGGACATGTGTAGGGAGGAGATGCACTATGGTGAGCGGATATGGCACAGAGGGCAACTGCACGCAGGATTCGCAGTGTCAGGAAGATAGAATCGCAAGTGTACCGACAGCAACACCCAAAACTATCCTTACTTCACTCCCTCAGACAGGGCAGGGGACATCGCCAACACGGCCGGCAGGTGTGACGTCTGTGACCCCAGGGGGAGGTAGTGCACCAGTCGCGGGTGATGCAAGGTGGCTGTTCTGGATCATCGTGCCAGTAGTGATAATTCTTGGCGCCGTGATGATGTAATGTAACATCTACGAAGAACTATCCTATGTACATTGCACTCTAGTATTCCTTATTTCGTCAAAATATTATGTAGCACTTGATTTTATATCATGTATTTATATACTTTCGCATAGGATATATACCCTGTAATTTTTCCCACATTAAGCTTATTAGATACTATGCTTCTCGAAACTGAATATAGACAGGCATTAGAAATACTAGATCGTCGCCTCACAGAATTGAACGATAATGAGGTGGTGCCAGGTTTTGAAGTGCAATTGCCAATTGGAAGAACATATGCAGGTGGACGTGATTTAAGCTCTCTAGACAAATTGATGCAACGTTTCGCTGTCTGCCTCTCTCGACGTATAGGGCTAACAGATACTAACCCTGACAATAGCTGGATGAAACACCTGCCGTCCAGACGGATTGAAACGGCTATTGCAAAATTACGTACTGCCGTACCTGGAAATTTCATGGCTGTTAGAATTCCGACCGCTGATGAATATTTCCCCGATACCATTCCTAATGCTAGAACTTTTAGACCAGGGGAAGGAAATTATATCCCCACTTCAGTAACATTCCCTTTTGAAGGGAGATTTTTAGACACTCCTGGCATATTCAATTTTTTACTCTATCCAAGTGGTACACAAAGAAATCACATAGAGATTGCATCTCTGGTCGACGATCGTACTGTACGACAAGCCTATCGTGGAGCTGTATATAATTCAAAAGCTCAGACTTATGCAGCAAATAAAACTTCTATTCTGTGGCCATTGAGGGGGGGAGCATGGGGACAAAATAGTTAATCTTCCATGTACACATGTATGTCAATACATACAATATTTAGGAGATATTACTGATATTGGTTGAGATATCACCATAATTTGATATAATTCGGTATGACTCCACTTCCAAAACGCAAATTCTCAACCATGCGAAGCGGCAAGCGCAAAGCAGCGCGGGCCGTCGGACTCCCTCAGCTCGTAGACTGCAAAAACTGCAACGCGAAGAAATTCCCTCACATCGTCTGCAAGGCGTGTGGGAAGTGATACACACAGGCGGTCAGGCAATCAGGAGTTCAGGCTTTCAGGAAATCAGGTGAATGGCGTGCAGGAAAGTTCCGAATTCCACGTTCCGAATTCCTAGTCTTATGGCGGCGGATGATGCACTAAGTTCCACGTTCCAAATTCCGAATTCCACGTTCCGAATTCCAAGTCTTATGAGTGTGGAAATGTTGGATGACGTGTGCGCGAGGGTGAAAATACCCTATATTTGAGCTCACTATCGTATGGATCCTGATATTCATCAGGAAATCAAAGGGGGATTACCTTAATTCATTTCTATGATGTTTGATTAGATGGACTTTGGACGCCGGACGACGGACGATTTAGGTTGTTAGGTAGACCTCCCCTCGAGTCCCCTCCTAAATTAGGAGGGGAATAAAAGGGGTGGTTTGTCTGATGACTGACGACTGTACCATTGGATTTATTCTCTGTGGTATCATTACCATCATATGATCGATGATCCGACTTCAGTCAAAGACCCCCGACACCGGGAGCGAATCACACTTGTACAGCAGCTCTATTCGTATAGCTTTGACCCAAAGTTCGTCTATAAACTCAACAGAGTGCAGGAAGCACAATTCAAACACGTAATAGAAAATATCGATGCGATCGACGAGATGATCCGAACCCATGCACCCAAATACCCGATAGACCAGATCGCACGCGCTGACCTTGCGATCTTGCGCCTTGCGCTCTATGAGCTTGTGATTGAGAAGAAAGAGCCACCCAAAGTCGTGATAAACGAAGCAGTAGAGCTCGCCAAAGAGATGGGGAGTGACCGGTCATTCGCATTCGTAAATGCAGTACTTGGAGCGGTGGTGAGTGAGGAAAGTAACAGTAAACAATAAACGGTAGCAATAAACAGTAACAGTAAGCAGTAGGCAATTGACTTCCTGAACTTGTTTCAGGAACCATGTAAGCAATAACAAACATAATAAACAAAAACTGTAAACAATAAACGATAGCGGTAAACAAAGTTCCGAATTCTCCCGCAGAGCGGGATCCCGCTTTGCAGGACAAGTTCCTAGTTTAGAATTTTCCGCCAAACCTGTCCGCCTATGGCGGAGGCGGATCAGCCTCTGGCTGAAGAATTTACTCATCTATGTCAACACAGCCTTTTGCAAAACTCTTTGACAAGATTGGCGTCGCGGTCGAGCAGCCGGATCTTATCCAAAATGTATTCATCCACCGATCGTATCTGAACG
>CAYUHI010000083.1:0-3114 GCA_964444485.1 uncultured Gammaproteobacteria bacterium
TGCAGTGCAATGAGACGCAGTGGGAAGCGATGCAAGCGCAAGTGGTAGCAGAGGGAGAGTTAGTGAACCGAGAAGAGCGTGAACAGCAACTTCTCGCGAATGGGTTTGTGCAGAGTAATGATGGAACATGGATGGCAAGTACCGACCCACGATTGGAACAAACTCGTTTCTTTGTCGATGATTTTGGTCGTCTCACACTCCTGCCGCAGGACATCTCTATTGCAGCGAATGATCAACCTTCCTCTGGTTATGTCACAGGATCGGGTGCCATCTTTGACACGCTCTTAAGCCCTGAAGAAAGCCTTCGGATGAGGTATGGAGGTGATTTGGGAGAAGTATCGGAACTGGAAGGCAGTCCATCCTTGCGGCTGGAAGCAGGAGGATCGCGATCTATTACCTTCACACCGACACAGGATGTGATGGCGAATTTTTGGATGGAGGGAATGCAAGATAGAGACATCACTCTCAGGATCGAGGGGGCGGGCTTACCAAGTAGCGGATATGTATCAGGGAAAGCAGGAGAAAACGGCGAATCGATCAGCCTTCGCCTACAAGAAGGCGTGGAGTACCGAGTGACGGTGCAGGACAGTACGCCGTGGTACGGACAGATTCACAATGGGCATGTGGTGTCAGCGACAAGTTTTGATACTGAGCTAGAAATGCAGATTGAAAAATATTCATCGGGAAATATTCAGGGAAGAATGTCGATTGAAGGTAGTAATGTGACGATGCCGGTGGGGATGAGTGTGGCGAGGTTTGACCCTACTACAGGAGAAAGAATTGAGGATCCAAATCTATTGCCATCACTCGATCCAACCAAGCCAGTATGGGTGGTGGTGCATGGACGAGGAGATAGCCAGGCTGGAGATAACATCGAGCACCTTGCGAAGGCTTTGAGCAACAGAGGATACCAGATAGTAACAATCGATTGGGAAAAAGCTGCCGATAGCGTGGTGCTTGAGGGCGCAAATTGGACGCCGGCAGTTGGTGCATGGGCTGCAAATCAGTTAAAAGCCGCTGGTGTAAATGGCGAAAACATCATCGTCGCTGGTCACAGCTGGGGCTCATTTGTTGCGCACGAGATAGGGAAAAACTTTAAATATGGCAGTGGTGGCAATGGGTTTGGCGTCCAAGGAATCGTTGCCTTAGATACAGCAAAAGATCCATTCGGAACCAGCGATTATCAGGCGAGTGCAATATCATTTAATGATGTATCACGAATATCTTGGGGATTGCAAAGTAGTATCTTTGGCTCTTCTCAACGATCCAATCGAACAAGCATGAATTTTGATATTGTTTCTCATTCAGAAAGTCTTGAAAGACTAGCGGGTGATCAAAATTTGATAAAACCAGTTGGCGACAGTGTGGAAGCTTATCTTTGGGAACATGGATATGCCGTCTCGTATTTTGCAAATCTCATTGCCGGGCAAGGAGATGCGCCCCTGGGCAACTTACTGAGCATAGATGATTTAGTGCACGGACGAAGTGCCGGCATTCGGATTGATCCATACGCACCAGAAGGAACTTTGTACATGGATACGAGGAAAGTACAAGGAAATGATGGTGACTATTGGCAATCGGTACCTACAACAGTTGACCTTACCACGCAGTAGATCGAGATGTATCCTTCAAGCTAACTATGAAAAAAATCTTTCTTACACTTATTGGCATCATCCTACTCCCCTTCATTCTGTGGGCGGGATATGGGGTGATGCTGTGGGCAATGGGATATGAGCTGACAGGATCACCTACAACACTTGCGAATATTTTGGTGAAAGAAGGAAGGCCTGCAGAAGATTGTTTCCTATTCCGGACGATTGATGTACTGCCAAGGCCAACTACAAGGCAGCTTCAGGCAAGGTGTGTCTATGAGTATGCGGAGAAGATGAAAGATCCCACAGCATGTGAATTACTCTTGCCGAGTGAATATGGATTGGCGTGTTTAAGTAAAGTGGGAGGATTATTGCAAACGGGCATTCGATGCCACATTTTTACAGGAGAAAAAGCGTTGTATTGTGAAGGCGATGGGGAAGCAGATCTTGTGACAGAGACACCTCAGATACAGAACTGCTCCCTTTATAAACGAAAAGATGCGCAAGAATGGTGTCACTTTATAAGAACATATCAATATAAAGACGTTAACGAGTGCATGAGCATGTCAAGTGCCGAAGCACTGGATGCGTGCAATACAGGTCTTGCATTCAAGGAAAAGAATGCATCTCTTTGCTCTGCTGTGAGAGATGTTAAGCGCAAAGAGTATTGCAAAATTCGAATAAGTACTTGGGTGAATTACCCTGAGCTCCGAGGATCTTCTTATTTTGGAAAGCCAGTACCAATTGATGAAGAGAGTATATGACAAAAAAGTTTCTCAAGCTGATACGAAATGCAATTCTTGTAATTGCAAGTATTGTCATACTATATGTAGGGACAAACTTTGTGTTAAAGATAGCTGGCTATTATCCCGATGGTCTTGGCTGGAGGGTTGCAAGGCAAATTGCTGAGACAAGCCGCGATCCTCACGATTGTCTTAAGATTATTCACCTTATACCTCATGTAATGGCTCCGTCGGAAGGCGAGCAAAGAAGCTCGTGCATTTATGAGCTTGCTGAGATTATGAAGGATACAAAGGCATGCGAACTGTTGCTGCCGAGTGAGTATGGATTAGCGTGCATCGGCAACACGTGGCCAGACATCTCACGAGGTGTGATCTGTGCAATTGATGAACAAGATCATTCCATTTTCTTTTGTAGAAATGAAGACGGAACCTTTCGACGGAGTAAAAATTGTGACGACTTCAAAGATCCAAGAGAGAAGTCTGTTTGTATAAGCTCATTTGCTCAGAGAGATAAAAAACTTGAGTGGTGCAATAATATTTCTGATGAACCAATCCGTACTTTCTGCCAAACCAAATTAGGCGCCTGGGAAAAATACCCTCAACTTCGTAACTCAACTTGGTTCGGCACCATCAAGCCGCTCGAGGACTAACCCACCCTCTCCCACCAGTCTTCGCCAAGGCTACGACCGGCAGGCCACTCCTCACCAACGCTCTGTGGCAGAGTTGGCTTCTGGAGGAGGAAGCTCCGGAGGATCTGGAGGAGCATCTGTCTGGTGAAA
>CAYUHI010000084.1:0-1637 GCA_964444485.1 uncultured Gammaproteobacteria bacterium
TCGTAGACGAGCTGCGCAGCTCCATACTCTGTAAGCACCGAATCCTGCATAGGTGAGACTTCCACAACATCCGCCCCTATAAGTGTGTGTGCTTGTATCAGTGACTTGATGAGGTCTAGTCCATACCACCATTCAAGTCCTCCTTGCACGGGAGTACCCGTGCCAGGCATATGTGCAGGATCAAATCCATCTACATCGATAGTGAGATACACATACGTTGTTTTGATATTCTGCAATATTTGCCCGATCGAAGGAGCTACTCCGCGTCCCCACTGGAAAACAGAGATTGTGTCTTTATTGGTGGTGAAATACTGATACTCGTCAGATGAATATGTACGAATACCAACCTGAACAAGCCTATATCCAAGTTCATGGGATCTCCTCATCACACATGAGTGAGCTAGTCGTGACGGATTGTTGCTATAGTCTGCATCACTGTCGCGAAGATCGCAGTGAGCGTCTATCTGCAATATCGTTACATCCTGTGGATTGTATTTTTTGCCTAACGCCTGAAGGAGACCCAAAGAAACCGAATGCTCACCCCCCAAGAGAATAGGAAACTTATCTTTATTCAAAACCGAAGTGGATGTTTGTTGTACGATTTCCAGTGCTTGCTCGGGTGTGCAACTGGTCAGATCACACTCAGGTAAGGTTGATATGACGACGCGTGCACATGTCTCATTCAAATAATCACGGGAGAAAAACTCAAGCTTTGACTCAAGACATTCGATAATCTTTTTCGGGCCATACAGCGTCCCTTTGCGTGAAGATGCTGTCTTCTCATACGGCGCACAGATAATCACAACATCTGATTCTTCTATAGGCTTTGGGGATAGTAGCGATTGAGGAGACATAAAATGATCCGATCAATGATTGTACTCTGTAATAAGCACATCTGCTTCTTTGGGGTGTCTCTTACACTCAAGGAGAGCAGAAAGCATGAGTGGTACCACTATTGTTGCATCAGATTCAATCACAAACATAGGGGTGTCTTTGGTAAGTTTGTCCCAGGTGATCTTCTCGTTTGGTGTAGCTCCTGAGTATGAGCCATATGATGTGGTCGAGTCAGATATCTGACAGAAATATGCCCAGGGCCTCACCTCTTCTTCAAGATCATATTTTATGGATGGTACGACACATATCGGGAAATCACCCGCAATACCCCCACCGATTTGGAAAAAGCCGATTCCTGCAGCTTTCGACAGTGTCTGATATTGATCGTAGAATGCAGCCATGTATTCTATACCTGACTTCACACATGTTGCCTTGCACTCTCTGTGCTTCACATATGACGCGAATATGTTCCCAAATGTTGAGTCTTCGTATCCAGGAACGACGATAGGGATATTCTTTTTCGCAGCTTCAAGAAGCCAACATTCTTGCGGATTACCTTCAAAAATTGTCGTATCGAGCTCAAGGATGAGTTCATAGAAATATTCATGCCAAAACCTTGATATTCCCTTTATTGATGCGTCCTTCCACTTGGGTATCATATACTTTTCAACAGCCCTGAATGCTTCATCTTCGGGGATACTTGTATCAGTTACTCTACGCATTCGGTTCTCAAGTATTTTTGTATCGTCTTCTTTGGTGAAATACCGATAATCGGGAAAATCTTTGTAATGCGTGTGCGCGAC
>CAYUHI010000084.1:1737-3055 GCA_964444485.1 uncultured Gammaproteobacteria bacterium
GTCTCGCGTTTTCGAAGTACCATGATGTGACCATTTTGAATAATGATCTTGGCTGGAGAGGAAAGCATGCAATGGTGTGAAGCGAGTGGGTCTTGGTATGCCCCGGTATCAAGTACGACGAGGTAATATGGATTCGTGTCCTCAGTAATATTGTAATCGGGGAGAGTAAGTTTGCCGTTGAACCCCTTATAGACATCATCTGAGTCGCAACTCGATCCTGCGAGCCACACCTCAGTCATGGCGCTATCGCGGGTGTTACTCGATGGGACAATCATAAACTTCTGTCCGACACCCCAGACGTCAGGCAAGTCATTCATAAAGCTACCATCGATGATATACCACTTTTTCGCAGGAGATTTTTCATGAGTAACATTTTTAGTGTCAATAACACGATACACAGTGATCTGTGCGGGAGCGATGAGATACCTTCCCCATTCGCATATCAGATTGGGATGAGGAGCATCGCGTTTGTCCGCCTCTTCTTTGAGTATCTCAAAGATTTTTGTGAGAAGCTTTTCTGCGGAGTATCCCTTTTTACGATCGTAGGGGATTGGCATACCACCACCAATGTTAAGTGTATCAAGCGATGGATTTTTCTTTTTCAGTTTGAAATACACATCGAGCGCATATCTTACCGGCTCAAGCATATCTTCGGCGTTGTTTATTTGGGACCCGATATGGTAGTGGAGAATTTTCAGATTTTTGCAAGGACTAAGAGCAAGCAAATCCTCAGCGGGGAATCCGAAACGGTCAATTGGCTTATTCCAGCGTGAATCTGCTTTCACCGGCATATCAAGTCTGATACCTACATCGTGTCTGGAATATTGGAGATATTTGAGTTCATTGGGACCTTCTATTATGGGGGTCAATCGCAAACCTCGTGCTTGGAGTTCATCAATAAGTTGCATATACTTATCGGTTTTTGGACCATTGCACAATATGCGAATATTAGTGTTGAAGGTCCCTTGCTCGAGCATTTTTTTTACGAGCCACAGCTCGTTGTACGATGAAGACTCGACATTCGCCCCTTCGCCTATGAGGGCCATCACGACTTCTTTATTCTGATTCACCTTCATTGGGTAGTGATAGTAAAAGTGTCCCCTGTATTCCATTCGTTCGATGATGGAACGCGTTACATCCATGAGGTCCTCTGCACGCTCTTCTACGATAAAGGGAAGAAATATCTCAAGCGGTGTACCAAGCTTCTCTGCGAGATAGTTGATGTTGTATGTGTTATTACCTTCTTTGATGAGGAGATTTCCGGCATGATCGTATCCGAAGTACTGTGTGTTGAATTCTGTCATTCCGATCTTCCATC
>CAYUHI010000085.1:0-2807 GCA_964444485.1 uncultured Gammaproteobacteria bacterium
AGCATGACCACCAGTTGAATATATAACTGAGTGGTTACGAAATCAACTAATTACCTAAATATAAAGTATCAATTTCTCTTTGGTAGTTTTTAGTGACCAAGTCTGGGAACCAATATCGTATTTCTCGCTCAGCCTCTTCTGCAGATCCAGAGGCATGAATAAATGTCTTAACTACACGATCTAGATCTGAACTCAAGAGTGACGAATCGTATGAGTACTGACCATGAAGAGAGCCGCAATCAGCTAACATAGGTATGGTATGACCACGCAGCTTACGCGTGATAATTATCGCACCTGGACCCTCCCACACAGAGACTATAATGGGCCCTTCTTGCCAGTATTTTATGAGTCTTTCGTAGACGAATGTACCCAATTTGTATGTATCCTTCGTACCCATCTTTTTCTCGACATCGACACCAGATTTCTCGAAGCTGGCGATCGTTTTTTCGCCCATTTCTACGATCCACTCCTTAGTACCAGGATAGTGGTTCTTGATCACATCTGCTGCTGGACGAATCATTTTCAAGACCAAGAGTTTAAGTCCGACATTTTCGAGAGTCTCAATCACCGTACCTACAAGCGCACGCTTGACAAGGTCTGGTTTCATAATGACGACTGTTCTTTCTAAATTAGACATATTTTATTTGGTAGCCGATCTGATAACTGAGAGTACTGACTGAGTCACTTGTTCAATAGGGGCATTTCCGTTCACTCGCTTCCAATTACCCCATACATTTCTATTGACCAAGTCATTGTATTTATCATACGTCTTACGAATAAATGCATGATCTTTCTCACGGAAATTCTTCGCCTTTTGTTCCCCATATTTCCACTGTATTGCTGTCTCTGGTTGTACATCAAGATAGATAGTTAAGTCAGGCTCGATTATACCAAAGTCCTTTGCATATCGAAGAGCAACGTCTTCGGGAAATCCTTCAAGAGTCTGATAGCAAAGAGTAGTAGTGAAATAGCGATCGGCGATAACAATCCCATTATTAAGTGCTTTGCGAATTTGTGCTTTGTCGAATATGAATTGAAGGGTGTAGAGGAGAAACTGCTCTTCAGCACTGTGAGTGGCGTGCGTGTATAAGAACTCCTTAATCATTGCTCCGACTGGCGTATCATAGTGAGGGAATTTAAAGTATTGTGCGGTTTTACCCTGTTGCTGAAGATTTTTTATAACTGCCTGAGCTTGTGTCTCACAGCCGGCGCCGTCTATACCTTCAATGACAATAAACATAGTTATGATTGCAATTCTAACATACGGAAGAGAGGAAACAACAAACATAAGTTCTGATTGAGGTTGAACTCTTATTCTGTCTAAACGTTCGTAGGGATTTCACCCATGTAGATTTTAAGTTATTGGACTAGATACCATATTTTCTGCAAAGTCTCTCCACCTCTCTGTCGCAGATATGAAAGCCATTGCCTTTATGTGATCGTAGAGCCCCAGAGAACGTGCTTGGGATGTGCATGAGTTCGTGAATAAGCACTTTAGTTTGCTCACGATAGTCCAGTTTATCGAACCTTTTGCGGTTTACTTCTATGATGTAGGTCACGGGCAGACCTGCTACTTCATGAAATATCTTGCTGAAGCCCCAAATACGGGCAATCGCACGGGTCTTCGCATCGAGACTGCGGATGCAATATATCCTGTTTTTGTCGATGTGCTCAAATTCTATCTGATGTACGAGCACATCGATGCGTTCTTTGATATCCGGGGCAACTACATACTTCATAGGAATACCTATGGTAACAGTAACAATAAACAGTAGCAATAAGCAGTAACAATAAGCAATAGCACCCACAATATCATTCGAGCGGAGCGCAACGAAGTCGAGAGCTTTTCGATTCTCCTGCCGAGGTGACAAGCTTGCTACTGTCGCTGTTTACTGATACTATTTTCGATATGCAAACAGATTCAAAAGAGATAACCCACCTGATCGTCGGGTATGCGCTGCTCGCACTTGGCATACTGATAATGCTCCTTAGCTGTGTACAGGTATATCGAGTCTTCACTCGACAGGCCGAGCCAATGCAGTATTTTAACTTTCCTGGTATTAAAATTGATCTGACAAAGTTAGCGCCTCAAGTGGACACCTCTGGTTTGGATGCTATCAAAAAGCAATTCAACCTAACAGTTGGTAATTCTAAGCCGATTGCCGAATCTGCAAGTGCTACTGAGATACTCCCCGCTGAAGTACTCAATGGCCCCGCAAACCTTGGTGTATTCTTGCTCTTTATGGGGTTTTTGCTCAATCTTGGGGCAAAACTCGCGGACCTGGGTATAAAGCTCGTAAGACCGATTTACGCCAGAGCAAATAGCTAATAGCGCTTGTCCGCCTCCGCCAAAGGCGGACAAGTCTGGCGGAAATGGCGAATAGCGAATAGCCGGGTTTGTCATGCTGAGCGAAGTCGAAGCATCCCTTTCGAATAGTGACTGTAAAACCTAATAAACTTTTAGAAAATAGATTAAGAGGGATTCCTCGTCGACCAACTCTCTCGGAATGACAATAGACTTGTAGTGAAATAAGAAAACTTGTCATCCTTGCGAATGCGAGGATCTCTTTGCTAATAAGTTTAGCCTCAACCAAGAGATTCTCGATCAGGTCGAGAATGACAGAAAATCATGAAATTGTTATTTCGCTACAAGTCTAATGTACACACGGTATGATTATTTTTATATGAAAAAACTTCTTGGTGTACTTCGTAGTTCTAAAGCAATTTCTCTTCTTATCATCTTAGTCGGGTATATTTTCCTTATGTTGCCAGTCATCCCATATGGATGGCATCATGAGTGTGTAGCG
>CAYUHI010000086.1:0-2747 GCA_964444485.1 uncultured Gammaproteobacteria bacterium
AGCACCAAATTATATCATTTCTTGCGGCTAATAGTATAAGTGTACGGATAGTACAGAAACACCGCAGGAGCATCTGCGACCAAAGTGATCTGGAATTCTCCTAAGTCTTCTTTTTGTAGTTTAGCGCTATCTGTAGCCCTATATTCTTCAAGTAGTTTATCGACTTTTTTATTATCATATTGAGTGATATTCGATCGAGCCTTCTGGCTTGAATGCCAAACAAAATACTGATTCACATCTGAGGGAATATTCCACATACCCAGAGTCATGTCCGAGCGCTCACCTGGTTGTAGTCCAGTGATATCAACCGTGCAACTGCCCCCCGCGCTTTCGATAATATCTTTGATAGTATGAGCAAGATTGATAAATTCAATAGAGGTGGATAGTTTTAGCTTTGCTGATTCACTTGCCTGAGAGAAAAATCGTTTCAGAATATTTTTGTTTACCTCTGGGTTTTCAGCAATTCGCGGGATAGATGGATCGTAGTTGGGTGAAAGAGGAGATACCGGGGAAACCGCAATATTACCTGACTCTTCCAACAATTTAACAGGAATGCTTCCATAAAGCGCAAGCCTCATATCTTTTTCGCTGAGAAGCGCCTGTTTTAGGTTGAAAAATAACGTCACCACACGAGAGTAGTCACTGAGCTTTGTCACAACGGTATTCGCCCACGGCTTGAAAGTGTCTAGCGCAACGCTTCCGGTCGTCGTAAATTCATCTATCTCATGAAGTTTATACGCCGTCACAAGATCTGCATCACTCCGATAGAATTTAAATACAAGTTTGGGCTTACCCACAACAAGAGGTGTTAACACTATTTTCTCAAGTCTGTCGTTACTCGGGACATAGCGCACTTGGGTTATGATATAGTCGCCCTTAATCCCGCGGAAAGGATTTGTTGTGTGTACGGGCTGAGTGAGGTAGGACAAAAACGGTGGAAAAGATTTTTGTAATTCATACACAATTCGGGTCTTATCTGGACGAGATACTTTAACATCCTTAAAAACAAACCCTATCTCGTTTGACGTAAATGGCGTTTTATCCGTGAATACGAGATCAGGATAGATCACGATCTCAAACTTAGTAAATTTATCATCGTGACTATATGACTTTACGAGCTCACTTTCGAAGCTTCCGTCAGGTTTTTGCGAGAAAAGCGGTACGGTCACCTCTTTCATCACAGTGGGTGGGAGGTTGTCGAGCGTATACACACCTTGTACACCGACGGTGTGCACGTCAGAGATAAGCAGTTGGATAATATCCTTGGAGAAGAAAATGTAAAATGCGATCGCGATCGAAGTAACAAAAAATGATATCGATACGTAGAGCAAATACTTTTCGATAAATGCCAGAGTCAGCCAATAGTACAAACGGATTTTTTTGCGTATCATCCTTCTATTTTAACAGAAGTGCCAGTACAGAAATGCAGAAAAACACCGCAATACATACGACCGTGAGACGCATGATGACCACCTCCACTCCGCGTCGAGTCTGGAATGTCTCTCCCCCACCCCCCCAGGCACTACCAAGCCCAGCACCACGCCCTTGCATGAGGATAAAAATAACAATCACTCCACACAGTAGTATGTTGACAATAATGATGGCTTCTTTCATATACGGAGCTATTGTACCACCTGAGCATGGTTACGCAAATAGGAATGGTATTTCTTGGCGAATCTGTGTGCCTCATCACGCATATGTTGTAAGAGCCGATACCCCGGATTATGTCTATCAGGACGGATCGTTGGAAGAGTTTCAACACCAACTACGATGCGGTCTGGGTTTTTTGCAAGACCAATGAGAGGAACAGTGCCGAGTTCCAAATGCCGAGTGCCACCTTGACTTAGATTTACACTTTTAACTTGGGACTTAGGACTTAGGACTTGTAAGACTGCTTTTACCTGTGGCTTTCCACCATCAATCACGATAAGGTCAGGCAACGGCCATCGAGTATTCCTCATTCGCCTCATAATCACCTCTTTCATCATGTCAAAATCGTTATTATGATTTGTATCCAGTTTAAAACGTCGATACTCTTTCTTGTCTACCATTCCTTCTGTAAAAACAACCATACTTGCTGTAGAGTGCTGAAAACTGAGTGTCGAATTATCATAACATTCTATTCTTTGCAGTTTATCTAGCTTTGCATAAAATGGTTTGAGTAGTTGAAAGAGCCCGTCGATAGATTGGCGCGAGCTATTGTACGAGCGTATTGTACCGTCTACAAAATTCCCCTGCATAATCAGAAATTCCAGTTGTGTAAGCGCATCGCGACCTTGTATTGCTTTTTCGTACTCTTGATTTTTTGTATGTTTCGCAATCTCACGTTTTAGTGATCGAGTGACAATCTCTGTTTTACCCTCAAGAATGCATATGATAATTCGGATTTGGGCGCGGTATTGCCTCTCCAAACGGTACTTTTCCACTCCTTGCATCTTGTAAATAATATTCGGACATGGGTTACATAGGCCGATCTTATGGTAGAAACAGCCTCCTCTATGGAGTGACTTTTGGGTGCAAAAAGGAACAACTTTCCTTATCCCTCGTAGGAGACGTTCGACCGAACGCATCGAATCAAATGGACCAAAATATCGGGATCTCCCGTCATGTTCCTTCCGGGAAATTGTTACTTTCGGATATTGGTCTTTTATAGATATTTTTATATAGAGGTAGCTCTTATCATCGCGCCATCTTATGTTATATTTCGGCTGATATGTCGATATCAGATGAGCTTCAAGTACGAGCGC
>CAYUHI010000087.1:0-2572 GCA_964444485.1 uncultured Gammaproteobacteria bacterium
CCGTTCGACTTTATTACCCTGTGGCATGGGATGATGATGGGGATAGGATTTCGTTTGCAGGCTGTGCCCACGGCTCGTGCGGATTTCGGATGCCCAATCGCCTCTGCTACTTCTTGATAACTGACAATCTTCCCATAGGGTATAGTCTGAAGATATCTCCAAACCTTCATCTGAAATGGAGTGCCTTGGTAAAAAAGCGGAAGATCAAATACTTTCAATTTTCCTGCGAAATAACTATCAAGTTGTTTACAAATCCTTTTTGTTAATCTTGCCAAAAATACCTCACCCTTGTTCGAATGAAATTGCTTTTTCCCAAAAAGTACAGATGTGATTTTGTCGGATGATAGCGTGATCGTTATTGGCCCTATCTGACTCAAATGATGAAAATATCTCATATGCACTCTGATAAACCTTATAAATGTTCAACAATGTGAATCACCCTAAGCTTTAAGCTCTTTGAGTATTTCTTTTCGAAGTACTAACCTAGGTGTTTTGCCGAAATATCCTTGAAATGTTGCCCCAATTTTGTCGGTGAGCAATGTTTGTATTTGTTGATTCGAAGTATACAGGTAATTGGCATTATCTTTGATACTCAATACGCTCAAGAGCCAATGAATATTGGGGTGCTTGTTGAAGTGTGCATCGATTGTCGCACAGTATTTCTGAAGAACATCGGAGCCATCCCACATTTCGAGTTGTGTGAGATAGAACGTCTCAGACATAAACGGTGTAAGAACGCGTTTGGTATCCCACTCGATTGAATACTGTAGGTTATTTCTAATTGACTCATCTTGCGATTTGAAATATTTTGCGATCCAATGAGAATCTTTCTTTAAACTCTGCTCGAGGAAAGCAAGGGCAGTGGTATCTCTTTGAGTAGTCAAGATCGATTGGAGATTTAGGGTGTTGGAGATGATCGCCCAACCGAGGAGCCGAGCACTTTCATATGACATAACTCCTTGTGGCAGTCTTTTCTTCCACTCTTCGACAATAAGGGTCGCACACGCACCCACAGATTCTATATGACATTTGTCATCCAAGGCATCTTGCCAGTATTTTTCAAATCCAAAATGATGGTCGTATAGCTCATGGACTTTACGTAAGTCGAAACCTGTTTGTAGATAGCCAACATCTGAAACGTCCATCATGACGACCTTATCGTCTGGTAGGGGGAGATATTCTTTTTCAAAGTGAAGATTCCATCCGGACACTTCGCGTGGCACAGAATGGTTCCATTCTCCCATTATGAGTGCAAGTGAATGCATGCCTAGCTTGTTCAGCAGTTCGTGGTATGCGAATACACATGCTAGCCCATCAATATCAGCATAGGTATGTCCGGTGGTGACGATATATCGTTGCATCAGAGAAGAGACTGTCGGTATTTACCGATTATAATATAATGCGATCGCACCCAATGATACTTCTGCCAATAGAAAGATCAAAAATGAGATTCTCCTTTGCTTTGGGTTTGGACTTATTCCTAAGAATTTACTACATAGTTTATCTACGATAAGCATAGGAAAATATGTTACTGTAAGAAGCCCCGCCATAGCATAAAGTAAAACAATGGTTCTGCCAAAAGGTAATATAAAAAGTTGTCCTACAAAAATTGTCACTATGTATATTAAGATTGATATCTTATTGTTGAGTATATTGGGGTTCACAGTATTACTCATAGACTAGTATGTATATTTGTAATTCTTAGATCTATAGTCATGTATTTTACTCTTTCTTCCTTTCCAAAATGCTCAATAGCATAGCGGAGCATGGTGCGGGGCATGGTGCTTGCATGCTCGTCGAGAAATCCACGAAGCGTGTCTTTCCCTACCCTCTTCCCCACCTCGCGAAGCATCCAGCCGATCGCTTTATGAATAAGATCATGTTTGTGGTGTAACAGTAATTCCGCGATTGCAAATGCCTCTTGGTGGCGACCTGCACGTATGAAGGAGAATGTTGCAAGGACTGCGATTCGTCGCTCCCAGAGGGAGGAAGAATTAGCAAGCTGTATAAGGATTGGCAAATGGCGAATAGCTAATGGCGAATGGTTAGAAAATTTGAGGGGTAGTCTTTCGTGCGGGTATTCATGTAATAAATAGTCGCCAACGATATTGGGGGCAGTAAGATCTACCAGGTCCCAATTATTTATATAAGTGGTATGAGATAAGTAAAAATTGTATATCTCCGCTCTAGGCTCTGAGCTCTGCGCTCTTTGATATTTGTACACAAGCATGATAAGCGCACAAAGCCTCACCTCATGATAAGGTGAACTGATGAGTTCGTGAACAGTTTCAAATGTAACCTGTTGGTAATATGCTTTTGCAACTTTGCGAATGTTAGGCACAACAATGCCCATGAATTTGTCTCCCTCGCCGTACTCGCCTTTGCCTGTTTTGAAGAATCTGGCTAGGAGTATGGCTCTCTGTGTTGAAGCATTGGATTTCAGTGTTTGTTCGATGGTGCGTGCAGATGCGGGTGACATATCATGATTATACAACTACAGTTACCTTTACTCGAAAGGGATGCTTCGACAGGTTCCGACTATATCGAGAATGCACGACGGAGTCGGCACTCA
>CAYUHI010000088.1:0-2536 GCA_964444485.1 uncultured Gammaproteobacteria bacterium
GTGCCTATTGAGAATCCTGCAGCCATCTCATGTCCCCCAAACTTTATGAGTAGGTCTTTATGCAAAGTCAGATAGTCAGTCATATGAAAGCCGGGGATTGAGCGGCAGGAAGCCTTACATAATTTACAATTTTCAATTTTCAATTTACGATCTTCAGAGGATTCTTTTTCTGATGATGTGAGTACGATGGTTGGACGGTGATATTTCTCGCACAGCTTGGAGGCGATAAGTCCGATGATGCCTTCATGCCACATATTAGGCATACAGGTATTCAGGCGGTCAGGCTGTGAGGATTCTGAAATATGAAATTGGTGGACGATGAGGATCTTGGGGAGATTGCCATCTGTATCTTTTTGCGCTTCGACGACTGTAACCGCTTCCTCAACTGCGTGCTTCACCATGTCTTGACGCTCTCTATTGAGACGATCAAGCTTGGTAGCAAGCATTTGGGCTTTTGCTGTGTCTTTGGTACAAAGGAGTCTCAGTGCATCAAGAGCGTCGTCAAGTCTACCTGAGGCATTTATACGTGGCGCGAGTAGGAAACCTACCTCATAGGTTGTGACGGTCTTACCAATATGATCAGCGACTTTCTTGAGTGCCACAAGCCCCGGCCTTTGAGTGCGAGTTAATTCCGTGAGCCCGTGGTAGGCGAAGCTCCGAGAGGGTCCTTGCAGGGGCACAAGATCAGCGATAGTCCCAATCGCCGCAATACCCACATAATCAGACTTAAAAGCAAATTCCAAATTCCGAGTTCCAAGTTCCACACTATTTGAACCAACATTTTTGGTTATTGAAAATTGAAAATTGAAAATTTGATATTTCATGGTTTCTTTAGCTACATAATACGCGGTCCCCGAGCCCGATAGTGCCGGGATATGGAATATCGCTACCGCCTTCTTTGGCACTTTTTCTTCCTGCCTGTGGTGGTGATCAGTGACAATGATCGGTATGCCAAGTTTTTCTTTCGCATAGGTCACCTGTGCGTCAGCCACGATCCCATGATCAACGCTTATGATGAGAGCAGGGTCGTACTTTTCTTTCACGAAGTCGAGCCCTTGGGTGGAGAATCCGTACCCTTCGGTGATACGATTGGGGGTGTAGGGGAATGCCTTGAACCCGAGAGTATGCAGTGTCTCCCAAAGTATCGCGCCACCTGTAATACCATCTGCATCATAGTCTGTGTACACGATGATGGGCTTATCAGGAGCTACGTTATCTGGATGTGCAGGGTGACAGCGCCATATCATATCCATCGCCTGGTCGATGTATTCTTTCTCAAATCCAAAGTCGATAAGTGAAAGAGTAGAGGGGTGGGGAGGGGATAGGTAATCGCTAATGGCTAATGGCGAATTGCGAATGGAAGCCCGACTGTTGAGGAGGAGATCGAAGACTTGTTGTATGGTGGGGCTCGGTGGGAGCTTCGATCTGACAGTGACTTTCATGAGGGAAGTGTAGCAGATGGATTAGACAAACCCATTTCCCTTAAAGATCTTTGGCTTGAGCCAATCTTGCGGAGCATTGTCAGTATTGCCATTTCCACTTGCTTGTGTATTATGAGCAACGCTCGGTTGCGTATCGTCCTGAGGAATTTCTTCTATCCACGACTTGTTTTGGGCAGGAGCCTGTGGCTGAGCTTTCGTGGGAGGAGCCGGATTTTGAGCCTGTCTGCTGCTTTGGGGAGGTTGTCCACCGGAACCCCGCTGCACTTGGCGCTGTGCTTGAGGTCTATTTCCAGGATCCTGGGAATTGGGTACAGACTGCTGTTTGGGTTGCTGTGCCTGTTGCTGGGGTCTTGATCGCGGGTTTTGTGGTTGGTTTACCGGCTGTTGGTTCTGAGCGCGCTGGCTTTGGACAGGCTGACGTCCTGCAGCAGGATTGGTAGAGGCTACCTGAGGTTGCTGTGGTTCTTCGCGTACTGCCCCAAGCTTCATAAGCTCTGCCACATCTGCAAACACTTCAGCATTTGCAGTCGGCAGAGTGAAGTTATTGGTAGCGACCACGATGCCATTCAGGATCTGTGTCGCCATCACACCATCTATCGCGATTTGCACTCCGCGCATCACATCAAACACAAGTTGTGAGACGGAAGCAACTGCAGGAATTACGTAGTTTACAGACCCATACTGCATATTATTGGGGTGGCGGTCGATGTTTATAAGAGGTAACTGATCAAATGTCGCCTGATTTTCTGTAAAAATTTTTCCAATCGATCCCATTGAAAGAGCATTCAGAGTAATAATACAATCAATCTTCCCCCCAGAGTAAGAGAATGCAATCTGCTCGGGGGTCACCTTGGGGAACCCCGGTCGAGGAATGACGATAAGATTAAAGGTATTATTCTCTATGCGATAATCGACCTTATCGATACTTCCATCTGTATAAGGAAAAGATATGACAAGATTATCTCCACTTGACCCAACACTTGTGCGGATAAGGTCAATATCTTTGATAGGATAGTTTACTTTGGCACTGGCAGCAATCACGGGAGTCTTACCCATTTTGGATAGTCCAAGATAGAGGGCAAACGCGGCGTGAA
>CAYUHI010000089.1:0-2485 GCA_964444485.1 uncultured Gammaproteobacteria bacterium
AACTTCCTGCTATTATACTATCCTTAGCCTGCCTATGAAACACAAATCCGAAGATACTTCAGCACGCCACCCAATTTCACACAGACACGTAGATGTCTTCCTTTTTATACTCCTCATAATAAGTTTTCTGACAATTGCACTACTCATATACAACTGGCAAGTAATTAACTCGACGCTACACCCAGTGTCATCGAGCATACAAAATCTCACCCAAAGAGAATCAGCACTATACACAATCCGTCGTGAGAACATCCGCAAACTAGAATCATTCTTTGCGAAAAACAAATCTCCTCTGTACCCTTACGCTCGACTTATTGTGGAGCAAGCAGAACAGCAGGGTATAGACTACCGACTAATCCCTGCTATAGCCATGAACGAGTCAACCCTGTGCAAAAATATACATGAAACCTCCTATAATTGCTGGGGATGGGGAATATACGGAGACATGGTAACAAGATTTGACAGTTATGAAGACGCAATTAGAACCATAACCAGAGGTATACGCACACAATATTATGACAAAGGTATGTCCTCGCCGAGTGCAATTATGAAAGCTTACACACCAAATTCACCAAATGGAGTTTGGGCAACTAAAATCGAGTGGGTATATCGGCAGATAGATAAGTTATAGCCTAAGCGAGGGTATTAGCCAGTTGACCGTGCGATCGAGAGTTCTTGAGACATGGAATATTGTGTGCCCTTTTTCTTAGACTGCACCGCAAATAAGCTCCCTCTTTTTTTCTTCTTGGAAATGAGTGCCTCAAGCCATGTATTTGATTCGTTTATATCAGCGAGGAATGAACGAAACATCATCACCAATACTTCAGCATGAGTGATGTGATAGATTCCTTTCTTCGCTTGCTGTTGCTCTAAAAGCAGCATCTTTTTAATCTTTTCAAGATTCTCATTCATTGTGTGCTGTGCCTTTTCATATTTTTCAATCTCTTTTCGAAGCATCGCGTGGATTTCATCTATTCGCTTGCGGTCTTCATCCATTCTTTTTTTGGCGACGGCGTCTGCAGCCCGCTGTTGTTCCAAATAGAATTGATTTTGTCTCGCAGTTTCTTGCTCTTGAAATTCGGCATAGGTAGGAATACGCACCCCTCCACGATCAGGATTCGACGGCGGTGCTTGATATGTTTCTTGTGTGTTGGCACTTTGGCTATTTTGATCAGATCCGGAAGAACCAAAGCCCGTTACTTCGTTAATAAAACCCGAGGCAACATCACTCATAGCATTTCCGATTCCCTGTGCGACGTTATATGCATAATCTTGCATGGAAGAAGGTGTAGATGGTCTCCGACGTGCAGAACCCTGCCCAAGGGCTTTTTCAACTTCAATCGAGGCACGATTATTGCGATTTGAGGCGGTACTGCCTCTCGAATGAGTAGTCACTTTTGACATGCCAAATTATACTATAGGCTGTTTAAAAAGTCAATAACCTTTTGCTTTCTGAGCAGAGCCTCGTACCAGGACAAATTGGCTTTTGCCACCTCTCTCTCTTTATCCGTCTTAGCTCCAGACATAATACCATCAATCTCTTGCTGGGTTACATCTATTTTTTCTTCTTCAGCAATTTTAGCGAGAATGAACTCTATTTTGTACATTTCTTCACTCTCTTTCGCAAACTGCGCCTTGAGTGAATCGAGAGTTGACTGTCGGGACTCAAGGTATTTGTCAAGCGTCAGGCCTACTTTGCGGACATCGTCTACAAGTTGCGATAGCTTGCGATTAACTTCCTCTTGTATCAGCATGTCAGGTATTTCACACGCAGCATGAGTGAGGAGAACAGTAAAAATATCGGAAAGTGGAGCTGGTTTGTGATCATGATCATTTTGTTTTGTTGAGGTCTTTTTATTAGCTTTGCTCTTGGCATTTTTTGAGTGATTCTCCTTAGTTTCATGGGTATCTTTGTGTTCGTGTGAAGCATGGTGTGCCTCTGATATCTTTGATTTGTAGTCATGGAGAGTCACCTCAGGAATCTCAGCGATTTGGATAGTTATTTTCCATGGAGAGTCGTCCTTAGCTTCTGTAAGCTCTACAGAGGGGTTCATTACTGGACGAAGTTTCTCTTTATCAATAAGTTCACGATAAATATCAGGCAAAAGTTTACGCACAACCTGTTCATACACCTTTTGCGGATCAATATATTTCGCGACAACTTCCCGTGGTGCCTTTCCTTGACGGAAACCGGGTGCTATAACTTTTTGTGCCATCTCATCAAATGCTAGTTCTCGCTTGCTAACTATAGTATCCCAAGCAATTTCAACAAGGAATTCTTTGGTGTGCTTGGGAAGGTTTTTGGCCGTATACGTATACATAAGATTTACGCAATGAGATGGTAAACAGGGTATTGTACAACTATTTTCAAAAAATTATAGAAGATATTTCGAGATATTTTTTGGGGATAAAAAATCCTCCGAAGCCTCTCAACCTTCGCGAGAAACCAGGAGGGATGGTGTTATTGTACCATATACTATAGGTA
>CAYUHI010000090.1:0-2447 GCA_964444485.1 uncultured Gammaproteobacteria bacterium
AGTCCTTTGTTGGGCTGCATCTGGAAGCCAAGATACACCACTTGCACCCCACGAGACTGTGCCTCGCGAACTGCGGGCTGTAAGTCTGAATCTGAGCTACAAAGTACGGCAGTGTGTATCTTGTGGTCTGCACTCTGTGAGACGATATCCACCGCGATCTGCACGTCCACACCTTTCTCTCGAAAGACCGTCTTCGTTTCTTTCTCCATGCGTATCTTCTGAGCACGCACATTACCAGCGACGACAATCTCAAAACCCTGACTCGCGAGCGTGTCGATAAGTTTCTTCTGCAGCGTGATAAGTTCGTTGGATTTCTCTTCTTCGTCTTTGTGCACATGTAGACGTGCAATGTAGAATATTTTCCGGTTTATCGAATGCGTTTCCAATACCGTGGCAAACAGGCTATCAAAACGGACAGGGGACATATCGAATTCCTGCACTTTCACATGATTGCGTTTGAGGACGTGTTCAAGCTTAAACATGAAATTCTCCCCATCGATAAAGAGAATAGTTTGAGACATAGGGGAGAGTATACCAGAGTTATGCGGTGATCTAGAAATCATTCCAAAGAATCTGGTTATACACTTCGTGATGATAAATTACTTCTCCTGTTTTTACTTTCGTACCGAGTTCGAGCGGGCTTCTCTCTGCGGCTGTTTGTTTGAGCGTGAGAAACTGTTTCTTTAGTCGTTCACCAAATATTTTCTCCATTGTCTCACTTTGACGGAACTGTTGGATTGCCACGTGGATATTACTCGGAAGAAACCTGACCCTTGGTCGTTTTCCCTCATCTTCGTCGCGTATAGGTCCTTCAAGACCAATCTTGAGCAGGGTATACATGACAAAATATGGGTTCGCATCGGGTCCTACACTCCGTACTTCAATACGGGCAGATTTCTCATTGAAAAGAGGAACTCGGATCATTGCACCACGGTCAACCGCAGAAACAATTATCTCATTGGGAGCCTCGAAATGTGGGTCTAGTCTTCGGTATGCATTCACACTACTGTTGAGAACAAGACATACGTCGCCAGCATTACCTAGAATCCGGTTTACGAAATCCCATCCCAGTTTAGAGAGTTGTGCATTCCCCTTGCGATCATAAAACAGATTCTTCCCCGCTTTGGATATTGAAATATTGGTGTGCATCCCACTGCCGTTTATGCCAACAATTGGTTTGGGGAGAAATGTAGCAGTCATCCCCATATTATGTGCGATTTGTCGGGCTATCAGCTTATAAAGCTGTATTTGGTCTGCCGCGTTCACCATCTCGGAATATGTATAGTTCAACTCAAACTGAGAGGGAGCAACTTCGGGATGATCTTTCTCATTTTCAAATCCCATGGCACGCTGGGCTTCTGCGTTGGCATCTATAAACTTCCGGAGAACATCTCCTGGGAGCGAGTGATAATATCCCCCCTTTGCAACAGTCTCAAACCCTACACGCTCATTAAACGAACGCTCGGCATCTGCACCCTGTAGAAGGAATCCTTCAACTTCGTTAGCGGCGTGTACCGTATATCCTTTGGTTTTATATAGCGATTGTGTGTAGGTTTTGAGGAGCCCACGTATGTCATATTCGTATGGAGTATTATCTCTGTCCATCACTCCGCCCATGATAAGCACCTTGCCAGCCCCAAAGACATCGCTTGGCAACCACCAGAATGCTCCCCAATCTACACTCAGCCTGAGGTCTGATTCTGCCTGTCGGGAGAATCCACGGATAGAAGACCCATCGAATGTAAGATTGTCGTAGTTAGCGAGAAAAAATTTTTTATCGTAATCGAGCATATGGAACCTGCCCTCAAGGTCTGAAAACCCGATAGTAACAGCCTTAATAAGTTTTTCTTTTTTTAGGTACTCTGTGTAAAAGTCCTTAAGCTCTTTTTCGTTAGTACGAGCTGCACGTTTCTTTTTGGCTTCGAGGTTCAGTTGCTCTAGTTTCTCGTAGGATAATTCGAGAAAACTGCGTATATGTGTCGCATTATTATCCATAAAGTATAGAAAATAAGATAAATAATATGAAAACTACTATAAAACACGGAGAATATAATTACAAGAGGGATAAAGAGAGAGGACGAGGCGAATGGGTGGTATACCGGATTCGAACCGGCAACCTCCTGCTTCACAGGCAGGCGCTCTAACCAGTTGAGCTAATACCACCTAAGCTAGTCGACAGTAATCAGTCTTCAGTCAACAGAAAAAAGAATTGTATCGCAAACAACTTGCCGTTTGCCTTTCGCCATTAGCTATTTGCTATAACTTCGCTTTCAGACGCTATTTTATCATAAAATCACTCATTACTTGTCGCAAGAAGCTCATTTGGCAATGCTCGAGAATACCTTCTCTACCTGTCGAACCACAGATTCCCAGTCTGGGCATGCGTGGACACTCTCTAGCGGATTATCGGGGATGGTAGTGTGAGTGTATAAGAAGATATGTCCCTT
>CAYUHI010000091.1:0-2384 GCA_964444485.1 uncultured Gammaproteobacteria bacterium
CTATTGTGAATGACAGGCATGAGATAGTCGGGTGGAAACAAAAAGAGAAACTCGAGAGATCGCTCATCATCATCGATGAGGCATCTATGGTGGATGAGATGATATGGAGTAATCTCCTGTCATACGACATACCTATCATAGTGGTTGGCGATCATGGACAGCTTCCACCGATCAAAGGATCATTCAATCTTATTGAAAATCCGGAACTTAGACTCGATGAGATATATAGACAGGCAAGAGAAAATCCAATCATCGGTCTTTCGATACAAGCGCGTGAGTATGGCGTCATACGACAAGGAAGATATGCCGATACTGTCATCAAATACGATATGGCAGCACTTGAGGCGCAGGAGGCCATACAGGAACTTTTGGACGATGTGACCACCGATACACTCGTGCTTTGCGGATACAACTCCACACGCATCAAACTAAACAAACATATCCGATCCATGCTCGGATACGAGTCGGAGGTACCCACTTCAGGTGACCGAGTGATATGCCTACGGAACAATCACAAGAAACACATTTTCAATGGAATGCTCGGAACTATTCAAAGTATCAAGCAGGAAGATGACAACTGGTACATGGCAGAGATCGCGATGGATGATGAAGAGAATGTATATAAAGATCTCATTTCAGTTAAACAGTTCAATGCACCGTCTGGCCTTAACTTCACCGATAAACGTTCGCAGACGATGCACGGGGATTTATTTGACTTTGGATATGCGATCACCGTCCACAAGGCGCAGGGGAGCCAGGCGAAGCGCGTGATACTGTTTGAAGAGCGGTTCAAGAAAATGAGCGATGATGAGTGGAAAAGATGGCTTTATACTGCAGTCACAAGAGCTGAGGAGGAATTGTATATATTTGGGAGAGAGACGGAATAATTTTCAATCTTCGTTTGCATCTCCCGACCCGCACGCGCATACTGCAAGTTCCGTATGGCATCTATTGAAGCCAAGATATTACACAGGATACCGAATGGAGAAGGACGAGTTCAAGCCCTCACAGGGAGTATCGGTGGGGTAGTATTTCACGCAAGGGGGTTAGGCGCCTACCATGATACTAATGACCTAAGTTTGGGTTTTCCTGGCAGGTGGGCTAGTGGGCTCGATCCTACAATATCGATTGAGCAAAACATTGACTATATTGCTCTCAGGGTCGCAGACTCAATCGCCCATGTATGCGAACAAAGAGGGTTCAATGGTAAGGTTGATTCTATACGACTCGGCTCTGCCACAGCGCCTATTGGGATAGAAGTGAAGATAAAGGAGATTCTGAGTAGTCAGTATAAGTTGAAAGTAGGAACTATAACTCGAGACTCGCTCGCATGTAATGGGACAGTGTGGGCACTAACTCAAGCAGCCCAATCTACAGCAGGGAGCCAAGTTATCGCCACGGTTGAGCACACCAGCCCATATACCCAAAACACTGATAGAAAGATCAAAGAACTATTTGGAGATGGTGTCGCAGCCATTGCTTTCGATACTGGTGATTTGACTGTGCTTGGAACGCGTACTATTTTCGAACAAGATACACAAGGTGTACTGACTTTACCACATACCAGGGCTGGTACTCTTGCCCCCAAGAGAGGTCGCAAAGCATTCAAAGGAGACTCAACTTGCACGATAGTGGGTGAGCTGAATCATGTATTCACCTACAGAGGGGGAACGCATCAACCCCTTCGCCATTCGCCTCAAGAGCACATAGACAAAGCTACTATGAGAGGCTTACGGCTGTTACAGTACTTTGCAACAAGAACACCCGAAATTATGAAGCAAATATATAATGAATATTTAGAGAGGGTAGGTGAGGAGGGCATTCAGAAACTCAATCGATATGGTGTGATACACCAACCGAGTAAGCCCGTGTTAGATGCAGTTGTGAAGCTACTAACCGAATCGACTCCACGTGCTATCGGATCAGATGTGCGGAAGAGTCCAACCGAAAATAGAATAGTGTCAAGGCTTGGCGAGACCATTAATCACGTATGGACACCGTGGTTGAACGAATCAACTCTCCACCACAACAATGTGAGCGGAGCAACTACTGTTTTCTCCCTTTTGGCAATGATGGAAGCAGGACTTATAAGCGAACAGGATATTATGTTCACGGGGATGGGAGTCGGGAACAATATCACGTCAACTATCTTCAGATTTACCCCCAGACATACTAAGGATGTAGCATTATCTTCGCGTCAAATGGTGCTATAATATGGCCTAGTTACTACTCGTATATACCTATGGATGAGGTTGCGCGAATATCTGCATATTTGCTGAGTATCTCAGGTGAGATCTCTCGCATGGTGCGTGAAGGATTCTGGGATGTAGCTATGTCTGAGCGGACTGCAGGAAGACAGGATATGGCGACGAATCTTGACCATA
>CAYUHI010000092.1:0-2343 GCA_964444485.1 uncultured Gammaproteobacteria bacterium
TATACGTTTGGAATCGCGATGCAGCGAAAATGGCCAGAATAATACCAGCTAAGGCAATACAAATCGCGACTATTGGCTTCATTTTGTCGGTCTGAGATCTTCTCCTTGAACGGAAATTGAGCTTGCGGGGGGAAACTTCTGGCATAGGGGTGAAAGTATAGCAAGAGAAGTTGGCGAATGGCGAATAGTAAATGGCGTCCTCCAGACCTGTCCGCCTATGGCGGAGACGGATGAGCCTTAGGCTCAAAAGGCAAATTGCGAATAGTTCGTCATTGCGAGGAGTGAACGGAGTGAATAACGAAGCAATCTCATTATCGCGTGAGAATTATCACGTCGTCCTTCCCATCGACTCAGCTCAGGGCAAGCTGGCTCAGGATGACACAGAGCGGACTCCAGAATGACACACCCTCAACCTTACGAACCTTATAAGCTTTACAAACCTGAAACGTTATAAGCTAGCTACGCTCTCGAACTCCCCATCGAGGTGAAGATAGTAGAGAGATACCTGCAGGTCGGGATACAATCGCAGTATTTGTTTTTTTGCCTTGTTCAGGTCTTCCCCGTGGCGTTTGGGGGTGCTTTCGGCCCCGTATGCTCCACAATCTTCGTGGTGTATGAGCACAACCTCTTTGATATGGTGGAGACGTTTCGATATGTCAAGTTGACCCATGATAGTATCGAGACTCTTAGTACTCCCTGCAAACCCAACAAGATCATAGGTTTTTCCTTGCATATTCGTATTCAGCCAGTTCTGAAGGTATTTTTGGAAACGAAAGTCAATACAACATACGACGAGAGCATCACAAGTGTGGGTAGACATAGAGGGACATTATAGCTTTTGAGCTCTGTGGAAGCAAGAGAGATGATAAAATGTCCCTCATGTCACGTATAGAAATCATCGACACTACATTTCGGGATGGACTACAATCTCCAATATGGTATGACTCAGGTGTATATACTCCGACCCTCATCGATAAAATTGAATTAATGGAGGCTCTCTTGGCTGTAGGTGTGAGGCACTTTGAGTTTTTCTCTCCTATCGTCGGTACCAAAGAGTCTGAGGATTTTGCAGAAATTAAAAAGTTCATCCTTATCCATAGTCACGATGTCATGCTTCACGCACACTGCCGATGCAACGCGAAAGATGTTGAACTAGCGCTTGAAGCCGGTTTCACCGCACTTAATCTGTATATGGGTACTTCAGAATATTCAGTAAGCGGAAATCATAGGAAAAACATCCGAGAGGTTGCGTCTATCGCACACGATACTATTTCAAATCTACGAAAATCATATCCTCACCTATGGATACGCTTTAGCGGGGAGGATGCATTCCGCACAGATATCGATGCTCTTCTCTCTGTGTACTCACCCCTTGTACACTACTTGAATGCGATAGGGACCCCGGATACGGTCGGTATAGCCGATCCCGAGTCTGTGAGGGCACGTATATATGCTCTGAAGTCCGCATTTCCCGCGGTTGATATCGAGTGTCATTTTCATAATGACAAAGGGTACTCGCTCGTTAATGCAGTAACAGCAGCGGTGAGTGGTGCCAGGTATATTGACTGTTCAGTATGGGGGCTCGCAGAACGATCGGGCATAACCTCTACGACAGGTCTACTCCTCAACCTCTTCGAAACAGATAAACAGATGGTCGCAGGATATGACCTGATTAATTGTTATCCACTAAACGTGGTTCTTGCAACAATTCTTAATATGCAAATCCCGATCACCGAGCCAGTCTCTCTCACAAATAGAACGCATATCGCAGGTGTCCATCAGAATGCGGTAAATTACGATAGTAATGTCTATGAAGCACATAGCCTTGCTCAGTTTGGCGTAAGCGAACAACAGCTTATCTTAAATCATCTCATGGGCGCAAACACCATCTACTATCATTTGAAAGAAATAGAAAACTATCAAATTACCAAAGATCAGGCAAGGGAAATCGCGCAAGAGTTCAAATCACGTACGCGCGAAATTGGCAAACGCAAAAGCGCCCACACATTGTTGCATGAAGTTGTGAGCCATTACCAACTTTGCAAAACTTCATTACCAAAGGAATTGGAGAAGAAGAGATTGGAGAATTTACGTGGATAAAGAGGGTGTTTTTTAATGTCCAGCTCAAACAACCATACTGAAATTTTTAGAGCGTTAATCCCAGAAAATCTGTCGGGATATTATTGCCTGAGCACATCGATAAGATAGGGTTCGATCGATGTTACCTCCTTTCTAGCCCGAGTAATTTTTGTTTTTGACCCTTCCCCCCGGAATACTCCCCTATTTCTCCGTTCGACTTTATTACCCTGTGGCATGGGATGATGATGGGGATAGGATTTCGTT
>CAYUHI010000093.1:0-2257 GCA_964444485.1 uncultured Gammaproteobacteria bacterium
TCTTGAGCTTATGGGTTCAAGATAAACTCAGTGAACAAACGTAACGTCTTGAATAGAAATAAAAAAATCCCTCAGATGAAGGATTTTTTCATTTATGCTCACAAGCTGGGATGTTTTCGGAAATTTTGATCCCCTGCCCTCGTACCCAAACTTCGAGATGAGCTTCAAACTAGCGAAAGAATTCTTGCAGGCGTAAACTTGGTTAAGAAAAAAGAGCTGGTCAGGCTCTTGAGTGTTTTGTGACCGTTGCCGAGACGCTACTCGGTCCAGTGGCACGCTTCGAGGAGCGGCCGGAGGTGGGGATTGCGCTCTTCGCTGATCAGCACCAGGACATCGTCCGCCCGCAACTGGCGCAGCCGGATGGCGAGGACAAACATCGCCGCTTCGTCCCAGAGCTCGGGCAGGCCGGAAAAGCCGTAGATGTGCTGAGGGCCACGCACTGCACCGCCCCAGCGGCCGATATCCGGATTCCGGCTCTCGTAGCTCGTGAGGTGGCCCGTGCCGTCACCGCTGTCGAGGCGCTGGCACTTCTCCATGGCCACTTCCATCCGCTTGCGCCACTTGTCTTCCGGGGAATAGCCGACCGGCGCCAGCAGCCTCAGATTACCCGGAACGTTGTTGAGATTGACGGTCCAGACAGCGAGATAGCCACCGCACTTGTCGGGGTGGCCGGGCTGCTCCAAGAGATCCACTGCCCGCATGATGATGCGCTCGGCGTAGTCGATGATTTTCGAGGTGGGTGCATCGATGATGACTCCGACTTCCATGGTGTAAACTCCTTGAACTTGGGTTGATGGATGGTCAAACTTCTTCGTAGGACCCGCGGACGAGGCGAACATAGACACCACAGGTGATGTTCAGGTCGCTGTAGTCGAACAGCACTCCGCGAACGTCAGCAGCAATGCCCTGTCGCCGCGCATCGAAATCGATGGCACGACCCGGACGGTCATTGGCATCAATCATGATGTCGAGGCAGTTCGCATTCACCGCGAAGCGGCCAACCTCTTGCGTATCAACAAAGATCTCATCGACAGTGAGGTGGGCTTCGGGATCTTCCTCGACATGCAGCGCCAAAGCGACGATTTCAGGAAGGGCTTGGGTGAGTGTCAACATGACATGGTCAGGCACCCGATCAGGCTTGTAACGCACGACGACCAAGGGCATGGCGTCTCTCCTTGTTAAGTTGCTATGTGTCCGAATTGGACTACATAGGATACTGTATTTTTACCCTTTTGTCTAGAGAAAGTTCGAATCCTATGCGCATACCAAAAAGAAAGGCTCGGATAAGTCACTAAGAAAATGATCATTTTTTCGTTTCAGAACTGATGATATTGGCTTTATAGAAACACAAAAAGGCACTTCCGTGCCTCTCTGTTTTACGGTGCTCCGCATCGTGAAGGACGTTAGAACGGTGATTCAGGAACAGGGGCACTTCTATATTCCTGATTTATACAAGTAACCGATAGCTATTTCTTGCTTATACTCCCAGCAAACTTAGTTAAATCTGCAATAAAGTTTCTCATATTCTCATTTATCGCATTATTGTCTATATACGCACGGACATTATATCCCCCGTTGCCATCATCAAAGTATTCTCTTGTATCCCCTACAATATTATGCATTTCTCCTAGAGTTGCCTCCACACATAAGTTCGGATACTTGTTACTTAAATCTGTGTATATATAGGCAATGAAAACTCTTTCTCCCATCATTGGTGCTTCATAGCGAACCTTTGTGTGCTCATTTATTTCAACACAGTTTCCATCGGCACAAAATTGTTTCAATCCTTTAGTCCCCTGCGCACATTCACCGAAATACGACTGTATCGCATCGTTTTGAGTAGCTAAACTCTTGTTCCCGAGAATCCTAATATCATCGTTAAAGCCTTCGCTATTCCTAGTAAATTTAATTTCAAAATCATCTGCTCCAAAATTAGTATCTGCCGTAGACAAAACCCAAGAATTTGGGTATTGAAAGACTACATCTAGATTGCTGTCCTGATAAGATGTCCAACTCGTTGTCTTGCTACTATCAGGGACGATTTGCTCTCCTGCACCTTGTTTTTCATTTTGTTTTAGAGGTATTGGATTTGTTAATTTATTTAAAGAAATATTATTGGGGACATACTCTTGCTCATGATTATTTCTCTCAATCATCCAAACAAAATAACCAGCCGTAAAAGCCATAACGAGTAATATTGCTGTCCCCAAACCAGTTGAGACTTTTTGATTCATAGTTAATACTTTTTGTTTATGTT
>CAYUHI010000094.1:0-2239 GCA_964444485.1 uncultured Gammaproteobacteria bacterium
CTGATATCATGCACAACAATAAGGGCTTCACCCTTGTCGAACTCCTGGTCACCATTGGCATAGTTGCGATCCTCATGAGCATCACACTCGTTGCACTGAACCCTGAAAAACAATTTCGGAGTGCACGTGAGGCCAAGCGTATGGCGGACGTATCAGTCATTCTTGATGCCACCTCACAATATCTCATTGACCACAAAACACAGGAAGTATTACCTAAAGACAACATATCGCGATATATCGCGGCAGGGATGTATAAGAAAAAATGGGCACTGAGTCCCGAGCCCGTACAAACCCCAAATATCAACCTCTGTGAAATCCTCACACCAGAGTACTCTGCCAACATCCCAAGTGACCCTTCGCTTGATACTGAGATTGCTGATTGTGAGAACTACGACAGTGGGTATATGATCACCGTGAGTCAGACAGGCAGAGTAATAATTTCCGCTCCTTTCTCAGAGATACAACCCATTGTGCTTATTCGGTAGAACTCTACTAGGCCCTTCCAGATTATACACTTTGTTACTGTGTCCTGCTACTCTAATCCCGGTATACGAAGCACTTGCACTGCGAAGAATTGGAAGACAAAGAGCGCAAACAATGAAAATAGCACCCCCACCACCACATTAGTAAGCGTCTTTTTCCCCTGGCGTATCTTTTCAGGGTCGCCTTTGCTGAGTATGAGTCGTCCGGCAGCGGACATGACGAGCAGAAGTCCTATCCCCCCCGTTGCACTGCGCACAAACTCAAGAAGCTTATTTACCACATCTACTGATGCGTTGGGGTCGGAAAAACGCCCACTTCCCGTGTCAACAGACACACACCCAACATCAGTGAACATTCGACCAGACTGTGGAACGATCGCAGGCGCGTTTGGCTTATCCTGGGGGGGGAAATAGGGAGCCATAAGCAGAGTGTCGCAGCGGTTACTTGTTGCCGGTACAGGATTACCTTCTATATCGTGGATCACTGGTGTTTGCCCAAGCTCGTCAGGGTAACACGTCACTGGTGTCCCGGTCGCAGCAATGGTAGGGTATAGACATTGAAAACACTCTTGCCACCGGGCAGGTTGGATGTAGTAGCTAACCCCTGTAGTTGCTCCCAACGTCTTTGTCGTGTCTTTACACATCCCACACTCATCGCATTGAGCATACCGAGGAGGAGTAGGTGTAATGGCGTGAGACACAGTCGGCGCACTCAGGGTAAGGACGACCACCAATAAAATAACCGGGAAAAATCTCTGCATATCACACTATAATATGTTTCTGTATCAAACTCAATACCGTTTCATTCTCTGTTACAATCTTTCGTATGCGAAAAGTTGTCATTTTCCTGGTATTACTCATAACCGTCGCCCTATTTCCGCTTATGGCGCGGGCGGACGAGTATGACGATATCACCAAAGAGCTCGAAGACACCAAACGACTTCTCGATATGTCAGTCTCGGCGACAAAGACCAATGAAGAACAAATGAACAATCTTAACGCAAAGATCGCGGATATCCGTTCCCGCGTTGACCAGATGGAAATAGACTTAGCGCAGAAAGCAAAAGAAATCGAAGAGGGCGACGCAACGTTTGCACAAACTCAACAAGTACTAAGCTCCAAGATAATAGCTCATTATAAACATCTCATTACTCGACAAAACACTCTCATTACCTCACTTGTTTCCCCCAAGTTAGTAAGTGCAATCGATGCAGCGGTCTACCAACAAATGACTGTAGAGAAAGACCAAAAACACATCATACAAGTTGCACTCCAGATAAAAAATCTCGAACAGACACAAGCAGAATTGCAACGGCACAAGGACCAGCTTCAAGGTATCAAAGACGAGCTTGCGCGCCAAAGCAGCTTTCTCGCCGGTGAAGTGGCATCTGCAAAGACATATCAAAATGACCTCACACAAAAGATAGCGCTCCTATCTGCACGACAACAATCAATAATTGCTGCACGTTCAGCACAGGTATCGGCAAGTGTGGGTGGGGACGACCTCGAATATGATGATTTTAATGCGTCTCGTGACTATTCGCCAGGTTTTTCCCCGGCGTTTGCGGTTTTTTCGATCGGAGCATATACCCATCGCAATGGGATGAGTCAATATGGTGCAAAAGGAAGAGCAGATGCGGGGCAGTCCGCAGAGCAGATACTCGCATTCTACTACCCTGGTGGGACGCTGAATAAAAGCTACGCTTCTCCTGACACTATAAATGTTGAGGGTTACGGTACACGGAGTTTTGAAGACG
>CAYUHI010000095.1:0-2228 GCA_964444485.1 uncultured Gammaproteobacteria bacterium
AAGACTATCGTGACAGTGCTTTTGCTCATCTTTGCCTATCCGATCGGGTTAATTGTCGCTTGGATTTGGCCGAAGTGGAAGTGGTGGGTAAAGCTTCTTATATCTATCCCCGTAGTATTTGTCATACTAGCAGTTCTTTTGTTTATCACACTGATTGCGATAAATCCAGCAGGGCGGATGCAACAGGCCGCAAAAGCACAGTTCATGAATCAATGTGTAACGACATACACACAACAACAGTGCGAAGAACAATACAGCCAATTGCAGCTTAATAAACTAAATGAATTCTCGGTGACAACCGCACCGGTGGAGTGAAAAGTTAATTTATAGAATATGGGAGTTGAAGCAAGAGATACTGGTGATAATATTCATGCCAGAGATGAACTACAGACAGTAGGTGACGAAGATGTGGTGCAGACCACCGAAAGAGCAGAAGCATCGACGAGGCTGGAAACTGAGTTGGGTCGGGAAGGTGCCATTGTTGCAATGTGTATTTATCTCACGAAAGATTCAGCAGCCACAGTGACACTTGGAGAGATCCAACAATCCCTTGGAGATAAATATTCATTGGATTATATTAGTCATGTTCTAGAAGATATGGGTTTTCGGAAAGTACCGAAGAACCATAGGACTGAATATTATATCGATGTGCAAAGAAGATTGAGAATCAGAATTGATGAACTGGAAAGATTAGTCAGCAGTGCTCAAAATACTTATGAGATCTTAGGAGAATGTAGAAATGACAGGACACGTCTTGAGCAACTAATGAGTGAGATCGAGTCAAGGGAGGATTCCTCTTCGAATGAATTATTGACTAATCTTAGAAAGCTTCGGGATTTAATGGATAGTATTGAGAAACTCAAAGAAGTTGAGAAACTATTGGTTCAAATGTCTGAAGAAGCACAAGATCAACAAACCATCAAACCTGTGAGCGCTAAAACCCCTGACACGACAATACCTGAAAAACCAGTTGTACTCGGGAGCGATATGTGGGCTAGACCTATTGAGCAAATGTTCGATCAAACATGGAATGTGGGAGGTAAAAATTTAGATGTAGGAGCGATCGCTGAGCTTACTAGAGATCATATATTAGAAGTAGGCCCCTCCTTTTTTTAGGCAGCAATAATACTTAGATTATTATTACTTATCATTTTATACAAATACCCTATGTCAAAAATCATCGGTATAGATCTTGGAACAACCAATTCGTGTGTGGCAGTGATGGAGGGAGGATCCCCCAAAGTTATTCATTCGAAAGAAGGCCGCAATGTCATCCCTTCAGTCGTAGATGTCGTGAAACGCGTGGTGGGGGACGTCGCAAAGCGTCAAATGGTGATGAACCCCAAGCGCGTGATCTTCTCGGTGAAGCGGCTCATGGGACATCGGTTCAGTGACGCGACGATACAAAGCGATATCAAGTGGCTCCCCTATACCATCAAGGCAGGTCGTGAAGATATGGCAGTGATCTCAGTCGAGGGCAAAGACTACACACCCCAAGAGATCGCAGCGATGGTACTGCAAAAGATCAAAACAGATGCAGAGGCATATCTTGGTGCACCCGTGACACGAGCCGTCATCACCGTCCCCGCATATTTTGACGATGCACAGAGACAAGCGACAAAACAAGCAGGAGAGATCGCAGGACTGACAGTAGAGCGTATCATAAACGAGCCAACCGCAGCAGCACTCGCCTATGGACTCGATCGCAAAAAGAACGAAACTATCATCGTCTATGACCTCGGAGGAGGTACTTTCGACGTGACGGTGCTTGAGCTTGGCGATGGAGTATTTCAAGTGAAAGCAACAGGAGGAGACACCCACCTAGGAGGTGACGACTTCGACAAGGCGATCATCATGTATATGATCGATGAATTTAAGAAAGAAAATCAGATAGATCTCACTGCCGACTCACAAGCTATGCAACGTCTGAAGGAAGCAGCAGAGAAAGCGAAGATAGAGCTTTCATCAGGTGCGGAGGCTCAGATCCAGCTCCCGTTTATATCAGCCGGACCCAATGGACCACTCCACATCACGATGACCCTGTCACGGGCGAAGCTAGAGTCGCTCGTCGAAGGACTTATCACCAAGACATTTGAGTCAGTGACCAAAGTCCTCCAGGATGCAGGAATCACTAAAGACAAAGTGAATGAGATAGTCCTCGTCGGTGGTATGACCCGTATGCCCAAAGTAGTAGAGGAAGTCACCAAGTACTTTGGCAAAGAGCCAAA
>CAYUHI010000096.1:0-2214 GCA_964444485.1 uncultured Gammaproteobacteria bacterium
CGTCTTCAAAACTCCGTGTACCGTAACCCTCAACATTTATAGTGTCAGGAGAAGCATAGCTTTTGTTCAGCGTCGCACCAGGGTAGTAGAATGCAAGTATTTGCTCTGCGGACTGCCCCGCATCAGCCCTTCCTTTTGCCCCATATTGACTCATGCCATTGCGGTGAGTATATGCTCCGATCGAAAACACTGCAAATGCCGGGGAAAATCCTGGTGAGTGGTCACGGGAGGCATTAAAATCATCATATTCGAGATCATCCCCACCCACACTCGCCGATACCTGTGCTGAACGTGCGGCGATAATCGATTGTTGTCGTGCGGACAACTGTGCTATCTTTTGTGTGAGGTTGTCTTGGTATGTCTTGGCAGACGCGACTTCACCGGCAAGGAAGCTGCTTTGGCGCGCAAGCTCGTCTTTGATACCTTGAAGCTGGTCCTTGTGCCGTTGCAATTCTGCTTGTGTCTGTTCGAGATTTTTTATCTGGAGTGCAACTTGTATGATGTGTTTTTGGTCTTTCTCTACAGTCATTTGTTGGTAGACCGCTGCATCGATTGCACTTACTAACTTGGGGGAAACAAGTGAGGTAATGAGAGTGTTTTGTCGAGTAATGAGATGTTTATAATGAGCTATTATCTTGGAGCTTAGTACTTGTTGAGTTTGTGCAAACGTTGCGTCGCCCTCTTCGATTTCTTTTGCTTTCTGCGCTAAGTCTATTTCCATCTGGTCAACGCGGGAACGGATATCCGCGATCTTTGCGTTAAGATTGTTCATTTGTTCTTCATTGGTCTTTGTCGCCGAGACTGACATATCAAGGAGTCTTTTGGTGTCTTCAAGTTCTTTTGTGATGTCATCATACTCATCAGCCCATGCCATAAGAGGAAACGTGAGAAGAACCATGAGCACAAGCAGAGATATAAAATATTTGTGCATACGAAAGATTGTAACAGAGAAAATGATAGTGTTGAGTTTGATACAAAAACATATTATAGTGTGGTATGCTGAGATTTTTCTTCTTTGTTTCTTTGTTTCTCATTGTGTCCTTTACTATACCATGGACCATCTATGCCCAAGACCCACCCCCTCGATACGCTCAGTGTGACGAGTGTGGCATGTGTAAGGTCACAGACTGGTCGACATCCTCAGAGAGTTACTACATGCAGCCAGCTAGGTGGCAGGAGTGTTTCCAGTGTCTATACCCCAGCGTTGCGCTTGGAACACCTGAGGAGTGCAAGCAAGACGTGCTTGGACAAATACCAGTCATCCATGATATTGATGGTAATGCAGTACCTCCGACAAACAGTCGATGTGACACCCTGCTTATGGCTCCCTATTTCCCTTTGCAAAATAAACCGAACGCCCCCACAATAATCCCTCAGCCCGGCAGAATGTTTACCGATGTTGGATGTGTTTCTGTTGATTCAGGGAACCAGCAATTTTCTGATCCCAATGCATCTGTAGATGTTATTAACAAGCTTCTTGTGTTTGTTAGAAACGCAACGGGGGGCTTGGGGCTTCTACTTGTCATGGCGGCTTCTGTGCAACTTATCCTCAGTAAGGGTGATCCTGAGAAAATTCGGCAAAGTAAAAAAACCCTAACTAATGTAATCGTGGGGGTATTGTTCTCGTTATTTGCGCTCTTCGTCTTTCAATTCTTCGCGGTGCAGGTGCTGAAAATACCGGGGTTGAGATAATACTCCAGCATGGAATTTGGAAGAGTATGACTTGAGCTTATCGAATAAGCACAATCGGCTGTATCTCGGAGTATGGGGCGGAAACAATCACTCTACCTGTTTGACTTATCGTCAGCATATACCCACTATCGTAGTTTGCGCAGTCAGCGACTTCTGTGTCTAATGACGGGTCACTCGGGATGTTTGCTGAGTATTCGGGGGTGAGTATTTCACAGAGATTTATGTTGGGTGTCTGAACAGGTTCTGGACCGAACGCCCACTTTTTCTTATATACTCCTGCCGCGATATATCGGGATATATTGTCTTTGGGGAGCACCTCCTGTGTTTTGTGATCAATAAGATACTGAGAGGTGGCATCGAGAATTACCGACACATCTGCCATGCGCTTTGCTTCACGGGCACTTCGAAACTGTTTCTCAGGATTAAGGGCAACGAGTACGATGCTCATGAGGATTGCAACGATGCCTATGGTGACCAGGAGTTCGACAAGGGTGAAGCCCTTATTGTTGTGCATGATATCAG
>CAYUHI010000097.1:0-2149 GCA_964444485.1 uncultured Gammaproteobacteria bacterium
AGCACCAACCTCTCGCAGGGGGTTTGCCATAGGACGACTTTTGAAGATGGGGGAGGTACGTATCGTTTGTTGGGGCATAATTCCATGCAGGAACACGCAGTATACCCCTCGGACGGGGGCTCCATGACTGCCAGCCAGTCTGAAGGAGCTTTTTGCTCAACGAGTGTTGACGGATCAGTGTCTGATAGTGGTCGACCAGGAGCTTCGTAGATGAGGGAAAGGTGTGTGTTTTTGCTACTGCAAGAGCCTTGGGCTCAATGATAGCGCGATCTTGTTGTTTCATCATACGGATACCGTGGCTCAAACTTACTGGATCGTTCTGGGTGAGGATGCCTACATCAGGCGCGACCCACTCGCGTGATGCATCAGACTCAACTGCAACGATCGGAAGTCCAAAGCTCAATGCTTCAAGAAATACTATTCCTTGTGTCTCAGTGATAGAAGGAAACACAAAGATATCTGCAGCCTGATAATACATTCCAAGCTCATCACGGGGTACCATACCTACAAATCGCACTTTGTGAAGGACTCCTACTTGGCGTGCCAAAGACTGCATGGTCTGTAGAAAAATACCTCCTCCAACTATCATCAATACGTACTGTTCATCAAGCTGTCGAATGGCCTGGACAAGAAGAGGAAGATTCTTCTCGATTGCTACACGACAAACAGTGAGAAGAACCGTCTTATGCATAGGTATCTGCAGTCTCGTGCGTATCTCAGTGGGAGTGAGAGTACTTGGCGGTATCTCCGATAGCCCTGTCGGGAGCACGGCGACATTGAGATAGGGCATTCGATGTATGAGGCCCTGAGCTACAGCACGTGAAGGTGAGATTACGAGGTCAGCCGACTTACAAAATGCATCAACATTGTTACGTATCATACGGGTAGCCAGATCCGGTGGCAGGATACTCAGGTAGCTTCCCAAATGCATGTCATACCTGGTGTGGTAGGTGTATACCAAAGGCACATCGAAATGTCTGGCGATAAACCGTGCAAGAAGGCCGATATAGAATGGGTGATGGGTATGGACTATGTCGGGTTTTTTGCCTCGCAAGAGTTTGAGGACAGTACGCAGACCAGGGTAGAGTGGGATAGGGTAGTCTTGGTTGAACGGGTTAGGAAGAGACGAGAAACGGATAATATTCGACGCTTCTTTTGTGATGCGGGCAGATCTTGGAGCTAGCACCGTCACATCTACCCCTTGAGTCGTGAGCTCTTCTCTGAGCTTGTCTACTGTGATTGCCACACCGTTTATTGAGGGATCAAAGGTCGCTGTGACGTGGAGTACTCGCATGGGCGACATTGTAGCAAGTGAATAGCGATTACGCAGAGATTTTATTTCCCATTATTGTTCAAGTTCAATTTCTCTATTTCACTCATTACCATTCTTGCAATCAACTCGTGTCCTTTGTTGTTTGGATGTAAACCATCGCGAAATAAGTATTCTCGCTTCCACTCTTCTTCGGAGACATCTGGGCGAATAAACACAACTCCCTTGTCCAGGCATATACCCTGCAGTCGCTTCTCAAACTGTTGTTTTCTCTGGTTACTGAAGTATGATGTGCCTCCGGTCAGTGGATTGTCTTTTGGATTGGTCTTCGACTCATCGTAATACCCGCCACCGACAGCAACTACGTGGTCACTATGCATTTTAAGCGTATCGAATAATGCTGACATCTGCTCCGAGTATTCCTCAAGCGTTGAGACAAAATTATCTGGTCTATTTTCAGCCTTTATGTTATTGCCGCCAACAGAAACGATAGTTATTATGTTACCTCCACGCCCGTAATGGTTTATAAGCACAGGGAAAGTTTCTATAAAGAATTTAATTTCTGCCCCTGCTTTTGCGAAATTAAAAACTTCAACTTTCTCCCCAATGCCACCTGTAGCGTACATCTTCTGGTGAAATGTCCGCTTTACCATGTCAGCCCAACCTCCGTTTTCTCCTCCTACTCCGTATACAGTGCTACTTCCGATGATAAATATTTGAATCATGTCAAAGTATTAATGAACATAACTCGAATTCACTAATCCAATGTCATCAATAGTACATTGATCTACTCCCCAGTTTACGATATTTGTCAAATTGACGCCCTGTTCATCAGTTTTGAATATGTGACAGTGAACGGCAAATCCTGCTTTGTGAAGT
>CAYUHI010000098.1:0-2058 GCA_964444485.1 uncultured Gammaproteobacteria bacterium
TCCTCTATATTGATCATATGGGCAAAGTGAAACTGTATATTAATCCACAGAAGAAAGAGCTCTCTCGTTTCCGCGCTTCATATCCATCTATCGACCCAGTAGTAATGCAGAAAATAGAGACAGATAATATTAGACTCGACATACACCGTCATGAGTTGTATGTGTTTGTGATATTTCACATCCCCGAATATATTGTCAATTCACGAACTATCGAGTCAGTTGAGGTAAATATCTTCTATGACAACAAACTCAACAAGGCGTTTCTTTTTGCTTTCCACACTTCCCATGTCATCCGAAAGTACGAAAAACAGATCTTATCCATTCAGTTCAATTCTTTTGGAAAGTTCCTCGAAAGCATCCTGAACATCCTTCTCGATGACGAAGCAAAAATCATCGAGCATATTCTCCAGGATACTCGGGAAGTGAAAGAAGAATACAAGTCATCAAGAGATGCAGCGGTCCTTATCCGCCACCTCACCAACAACCTGAACAACATCTCGACTCTAAAACTAATTTATGACAACCAGGACCAACTCCTCAACAAAGCTGAGGAATATATCCGCAATTACGAAAATTCGGTCATTAATTACCAGAGAAACTATATTGGGGAAGAGCTTACCTTTGCGAAGGATTTCTGCTCAACTCTCATGAATTCAATCAATACGAAATATCAGGTTCGCATGGCGGATATCTTATATATTTATACTCGATACACATTTATTCTTTTTCTCGCAGGGGCGGTCTTTGAAGTTGCGTATGCATTCCACAATGATCCTTCACCCATAAAGATTACCTTCTGGTTAGCTTGTCTTATCACCCTCGCTGGCAGCCTCTTTATGTTGAGGCGGTTCTGACGAGACGGAGCGCATGTCTTACTGCTTCTTTTTCATCGTATGGGTATTCCTTTTTCCCGCGACACAGAGATTTCTCGACACCTTTTCCTGTGAGAACTAGGACATCCCCGGGTCGTGCAATAGATATAGCTTTTTGGATCGCCTCCCCCCTATTGAGGATTTTCAAAAATTGTTTAGTCTGAATTTTTGCAGGTTCTGTCGAAGATGCAATCTCAGTGAATCCTTTTTCCTGAAGCCCCTGCGCCAACATTCGAAAAATTCTCTCGGGGTCTTCGGTACGATAGTCTTCTTCTGTGAGTATGACAATATCAGCATATGTTGCTGAGGCCGCACCCATGAGCGGTCGCTTTGAGTCATCACGGTAAGCCGCCGCGCCGAAAAGGTGGATGATACGATTATAATTTGGGTATTTTTCACGTATTGCGGACAGAGCCTGATTCAGGGCATTTGGGGTATGTGCGAAGTCGCTTATCACGGTGAACTCGTTATCATAAAGCACCTCCATCCGACCTGGAGGGGGCCGAAAGGTGAGTATTGCTTTGCCAAACTCTGCATCACTTATCCCCAGCTTTGAGCAGATCACATAGGCAAGCAAGTAGTTTGATTTATTGTATTGTTCGAGTTGAATATTGTATACACGACTTATATCCTGAGAGTAGTTTGCCTCATGTTCCAAAGCGTACGTCGCAAATTTTCTCTCCGGAATGAAACGTCGAAGCATACTCACCACATCTGGCTGGTCTGCATTTACTACCACTATCTTAGACATCCCGGCTATCTTTGATTTGGCACGGACATATGATTGAAACGTTTTGTGATATCCCAGATGTTCGTGAGTGATATTAGTTATGCCCGATAGCTCAAACTGAATCCCTGCTGCTCGGTTCTGATCTAGTCCATGGGAAGTGATCTCAAGGACGAAATATTCATCGCCATTTTTCACCGATTGTGCGAGATATTTGGGGATATCGTGGGGGTCGGGTGTAGTAACATGGAACCCAGTGTCAAGCTCTGCGCCTCCGATGACTGCTGAGACTGAGGTGATGATCGACACTTTTTTGCCCGCAGTTTTCAATATGTGATAAACGAGAGATGATGTTGTTGTCTTACCGTCAGTACCCGTGATCCCAATAATCTTTAGCTTTCGTGCAGGGAAGCCATAAAAAGCTTGAAACAACACTGCAACGAGGTAATGGTAAATGTT
>CAYUHI010000099.1:0-2043 GCA_964444485.1 uncultured Gammaproteobacteria bacterium
GCTCGTCGTCAGTTGGGGTGACTGAGTGTACATCGGTCTCATTGTACGCACGAGGAGAACCTGTTTGCAAGTCGATTACGAGCTCACGAAATCTACCTTCACCAGTCGAATATGTCGTGAGATCCGTATGAGTTTTAGTGATGTACTCATGTACAATCCTACGCTCATATGAGTTAAGTCCTCGAAACGGCATAGGTCTTCGTTCTGCTCTGACTTTATCTGCGATTTCAAGAGCGATATTTTGGAGTCGTTCTACTTGTTTTTCGCGATAGTCATTCACATTGACCATAAGATCGATCCTAGTTCCCAGCTTGTTAAAACATACAACCTCAAGCACTTTCTGGAGAGATCTTATGGTATCGCCGTGACGACCGATGATAGCAGGCGCATTGTCCCCAGCCTGAATGAAGATCTTAAACATTGCGTCTTCTTCAACCACCTCGACCGTAGCGCCAGTCACCATAAGGTCAACAATAGTTTGTGCGGATATTTGTATTGTCTGGACGGTATCCATATAATTTCAAAAATCAAAATTCTAAATGCTAAACTCCAAGATAAATGATCTTAGGATTTGGAATCTGGAATTGTTGTTTTCGTTGTCTTCACAGCCTGTATTATACTAAAGATCGAAAAGATATTCCAGTAGAGACTCAGTCCGACCGGTAGCTGGTATGAGAAAAATGCAATCATAACGGGGAAGAAATATCTCATTTGAGTGTTCATCGCTGATTGAAAATCACTTGAAAAACTTTCATCTTTCTTTCCTTTGTTGTTTTCCTCATTTTTGATTTCTCCTTTCGGAGTCTGCGGTTGTCCTGCGAGTGTTTTTTGTGCTTGTACATATTGGAGAAGCCCGGTCACCAGTGGAATAAGCATATAGTGAAGATAGGGCAGATTTTGGGGGTGAAAGAGAACGCCAGACTTGAGCGATAGTTCTACCACTTTATAGTGTTGGGGCGCAACTGCCAAATTGTATATGAAGAAGTTAGGATCAAGCGTCTGGAGAGCAAGTGCTTTGCTATAGAGCACACTGTTTATTTTGTTCACCACGACGGTGCTTCCTGCTGCATTTACAAATCGGCTTAGCGTCTGATACAGACCGATAAATATCGGGATCTGCACGATCGCGAATAGACATCCTGATGCGGGATTAATCCCATGTTCTTTATAGAGATCAAGTTGGGCCTGTTGCAGTCTGGTCTTGTCATCTTTATGTTTTTTCTCAAGCTCACTCATTCGGGGTTTAAGCGAGTTTAGCTTGTGCTGACTTTCAATCTGCTGCTTGAAAAAAGGATGGAGTATCAGTCGAAAGATTACGGTCAAAGATATGATTGCAAATCCAAATGCACCAGGAACTCCAAGTGATAGAAAAAACTTATACAACACAACGAGTATGTTGAGGAAGGGATTGATGATGAGTGTGTCAAACATATATGTTCCGATATTAGACGGTGAGTCGTTTGCGGCCCTTAGCACGCCTACGTGCGAGGACCTTGCGGCCATCGGCAGAAGCCATGCGTGTGAGAAATCCGTGTTTTCGTTTGCGTTTATCTTTTTTTGGTTGGAATGTACGCTTCATAATAAGTTAAAAATGAAAATAAATCAGACTTGTAGCGGAAAAAGAAAACATGTCATCCTTGCGAATGCGAGGATCTCTTTGCTGGTTATCCTAGCCTCAACCAAGAGATTCTCGATCAGGTCTCCCGATATATCGGGACAGGGAGAATGACACAAATTCATAGAATTGTTATTTCGTTTCAAGTCTAATTTCAATAAGACGAAGCATTATATCATTCTTTTGGTTGTTCTTCCTGAGAAAAAGATTGTTTGATTGCTTCACAAATGAAAGGAGCAAAGGGATACAACATCTCAAGGCACGATTGAAATACATCACTAAGTGATTGTGCAATCTCTTTATCTTCTGATTTTGCTTGTACTTTCAGCTGTTCGATGTATACATCGGCAAGACGATGCCAAATAAATTCGTGTATCTCCACAAGAGCATGAGAGAACTCAAAATTCTTCATATGTTTCTCATACTTT
>CAYUHI010000100.1:0-2021 GCA_964444485.1 uncultured Gammaproteobacteria bacterium
GATCGTGCAGAAGAATATTGAGAAATGGGGGTAAATAGACGGTCAGGAATTCAGGAAGTCAGGAAGTAAGGGTAATAGCCCTTCGGCAAGCTCTCTTCAAAGGCGGGCAAGCAGGATAAACTCCTGGCGAATAGCGAAAGGATTGTCATTGCGAGTAGAGAAAAGACGCTTGTTCGCTGTTTTTGTGATGCAATTTCAAAAAATTCATTAGACTATCCAATGACATTTATAACGATACAAAAAATCAACGTGAAATTCAGTCGTCCAGCACCCAATAATATTGATGTATATGATGTGGGTGAGATGGCGAAACATGTGCCATATGCTGGATTTGAGCACAGGATTGTCGAGTTTGGACCCAACAGTTTTGCAGCTAACCACGAACATACACATCAGGAGACTGTGGTAGCCTTCGGAGGTGAACTAACATTGTATTATGTTGATGAAGATAGGCAAACGAGGTCGCTCATTTTGAACCCTGAGCACGGTCAAAAGGTATTAGTAACTATTCAGTCGCACATGAAGCATGCTATCGTGAATCACTCGCCACATCCGGCGACTCTTATGTACTGGACCGACATCGCGCCAGTTGAAGCAGTGAAGCATGTAGTATTTGATCCCAGTTCATTGCATAAAATATGAAAAATTGCATCATGATACCCGGCAAACCATCCAAGGCCGAATACTTCTCGAAAGATCATCCTTCACCATCCAATCATCATTGGTTTCCGTGGATCCAAAAACAGCTCGTTATGAAAGGAATTCTTACCCAGGTGCTCGAAATGCCCACACCATATGCGCCAGTGTATGAGGAGTGGAAAAAAGTACTGGAATTATTTCCGCTCGACATGACTTTTTCACTGGTGGGTCACAGCTGTGGAGGAGGATTCTTGCTCAGATACCTTTCTGAACACAAAATATCTGTGAGTCGACTTGTTCTGGTAGCCCCTTGGCTTGACCCAATCAAACATGTGACGGGTGACTTCTTCAAGTTCAAACACGACCCAGCATTGTTGTCGAAAGTAAGCTCACTTCACATACTGTATTCAACAGATGATATTTCATCGGGAGTAAAGGAGTCTGTAAGTACAATTTATGGATGGTATCCAAAGGCTATCGTGCATGAGTTTGTGGACAGTGGTCACTTTACCGTGAAAGAAATGCATACCGCAGAATTTCCGGAGTTATTAGACATTATTGTCGGTGTATGATCAAGTCAGGTATTTATCGTCATAACAAAAAAGGTAAGCTTTACAAGGTGCACTTTGTAGCCAAGCACTCAGAGACACTGGAGGAGTTGGTAGTGTATGAAGCGCTCTACGACAACCCTGATGGCAAATATTGGGTGCGACCAAGTAAGATGTTTGCAGAGAATGTAGTGCTAAATGGCAAGATAGTTCCTCGATTTCAATATGTAGGCAGTAGTGATAATTCATGAATTGTCACTCCATATGCATGGTAGTGGTCGCAGATTTGCGACCACTACAGAGGATCATTCTGTCCATCTGTGATAAGTCACACGCATTTGAGTTATATGTTATATGTCTCGCGAACTATGAACAATTATCAGCCCATCATCGGTCTTGAGATCCACGTAGAACTTGCGACAAAAAGCAAGATGTTCTGTCAGTGTGATGCATCGTGGCAAAAATACGAACCAAATGCAAATACCTGCCCTGTGTGCCTCGGCTTACCGGGTGCATTGCCCGTTCCGAATAAGAAAGCTGTCGAATATGCGATAAAGATCGCGCAGGCACTTGGCTGTACCATCAACAAACACTCACACTTCGATCGTAAGCATTACTTCTACCCCGATCTCCCAAAGGGTTATCAGATCAGTCAGTACGATAAGCCGATAGGGATAAACGGAAGTGTGAAGATTAAATATCAAAAATCTAATATCAAAGATACAAATCAAAATGCAAACAAAGAGAAAGAGTATGGAGAAAAAGAGTTCAGGATACATAGGGTGCATTTGGAGGAGGATACGGGCAAGCTCATACATCTGGGGCAGGACACAC
>CAYUHI010000101.1:0-1925 GCA_964444485.1 uncultured Gammaproteobacteria bacterium
TAGATGGAGCAACTAACAAAATCCTTCCTTCAGTCGAACACATGCTAAGCGGCGTCCTTGGGATGACGCTTTTTTCTCCATTAGTAATAGACTTCATTAGAAAGAAATACGACAAAGAAGTCAAAACGTGAATAATGCTACATTTGTGCTTGTGCGCTTTACTCTCCTTTTCAATAGAAGTAAAATAGGTAATTATGAAAAAAATTCCAGGCAGTCAGAGAACGTTATCGCCTGCACAACGTGAAGAGCTACTCAAAGTTTTGGAAACCCGATATGCCAAAAATATGAATCGTCACAAGGGTCTTGCATGGACTGACGTGCAGACAAAATTGGATACCAATGCTGAAAAATTATGGTCATTACATGAAATGGAGATAACCGGAGGCGAGCCAGATGTAGTGAGTTATGACCGTAAGACAAACACATATATCTTCTATGACTGTTCGATAGAAAGTCCCGCGGGTCGCAGAAGTCTCTGTTATGATAGGCAAGCCCTCGCATCAAGGAAAGAGCACAAGCCTGCAAACAGTGTGTTGGATATGACAACTACCATGGGGATAGAACTTCTGACAGAAGAAGAATATCGAGAATTGCAGAAGCTGGGAGATTTCGACACAAAGACCTCAAGCTGGATACAAACACCTCCAAATATTCGAAAACTCGGCGGTGCCCTTTTCGCTGATCGTCGATACGACACGGTGTTTGTGTATCACAACGGAGCAGACTCCTACTATGCTGCGAGAGGATTCCGTGGGTCACTTAGGGTCTGAGTCGTTTCGTCCTCATGGGCTTTAACTGTCCACTTCTGCAGGTAATATATTAATCTCGATTCTTTGAGTTGCGATGTTCAAGTGTTCCCCTCGTTACCACCCTTTTCGTTTTTGGACGCGCTGTATGTCTGCTGGTGTATAACCGTCACCCCCATATACCACTCCCTTCCTAATAACTGCATCATTTTCTATCTTGTGACATTCAGGACACAAAACAACCCCATTGGACACTTTGGTAATTCCACCTTTTGAAAATGGCCAGATATGGTGCGCTTCCACGACGGAGAGTGATTCTCGCCAAAAAGAATTACCGCATCTGCCACAGCTATAATCTTGGCGCTCTGCCATTACTTGTTTCTGTTTTCTGGTGAATATACGTCGTTCCTCCTTCTCTCTTCCCATATCGATATTTCCACACATAACATTTTTCCTACAAGCACGTACAGTATCTGAGCTATATCACGAAAACTTATTAAAGTTGTGGGTCAAGGCCCCAGTGATTATATAAACGTTTTCCTTCATAGCTTTAATCCGCCCATTTCGTCATAATGCGCGTTATGTATACGCCAAATACGAAATTGATAAAAGTACCCATAGAGTGAAATGGGGGAGTTAGAAAAATTCACAACAGTTTTCAATATGAAGTTGGAATATCGAGAAAGGACAAACAGCAAATATAGAGTGTCAAGACTGACGAGACACACAATTTCCCAGATGCTACTTGCTTCGTGGCAAACTACAATATCACTGCCCTGTGAAATCAGAAATATTATGTGACATATGAAGCTGATAGTAAGTGTCAGAAACAAGAATGGTAAGGGCAGAACAAATGAAAGAAAATAATTTCTCTTATATTTCCCCACCTACGCACTATACCATATGTTTTATCAACTAATATGTGAAGAAATATTCTACGTATAAGCCTGCATATTCACACCCCAGAAATGTGTCATCCCAACAATACTATCTACCGTATGTCTCCCACTTTCACATTGAATGCAAGCTGATAAAGACCTCTATCAAGGCCATAATTCAGTCTATTCAATATTGAGGTTGGGTAGTCGAGCGAAAGATAGTCATCTTTGGATCGATAATATGCACCAGAAAAAGAAAGATTACCCAACGTCTTGAAAGTTTTATTAATAGCCTCATTTA
>CAYUHI010000102.1:0-1921 GCA_964444485.1 uncultured Gammaproteobacteria bacterium
CTACGGCACAAGACCTTATTCGACTCACCAAAGAGATTAAAGATCATAACATTCACTATGTGTTTTACGAAGAATTAACGTCTCCCAAGACAGCAGAGACTCTTGCACGTGAAACAGGTGCAAAACTTCTTCTGTTGAATGCCGCACACAACATATCAAAGATAGATTCTGCGAATACCATTTCATTTGTGTCAATCATGGAACAGAATCTGGAAAATTTACAAGTTGGTCTCCGCTGCAAAAAGTAATCATGTCAACGGTAATCACCTCAAACAACGTATCGGTAAGCTATAACAAAACCGAGGCAATATCTGATATCTCGTTCACTATTGAGCGTGGAGATTTTGTAGGAATAGCAGGTCCTAACGGTGCAGGAAAGACAACACTCGTGAAAGCGATTCTTGGACTTGTCCCCATATCAAGAGGGAGTATTGAATTGTTTGGACAGTCTCAAAAGAAATTTGTAGCATGGGATAAGATAGGGTATCTTCCTCAAAAAGCGTCAACGATCAATCCTCTTTTTCCGGCCACTGTACACGAGATTGTCTCGCTGGGACTTCTGTCAAGACACACAATCCTCAAAAGAACCTCAGGCAATAATGAAAGTCAGGCGGATGCCATACTTCACAAGCTCAATATCAGCAACTTGAAACAACGGATGTTTTCAGAACTGTCAGGCGGTCAACAACAGAAAGTACTCCTTGCTCGCGCGCTCATGTCTAAACCAGAGATTCTTGTATTTGACGAACCTTCAACAGCTCTTGATCCCGATTCAAGAGAATCATTTTTCAAACTTATAAAAACTCTAAATATAGAGCAACAAGTATCAATACTATTTATCACACACGATACTGGCTATATCGGCACCTACGCCAATAAGCTCATGTACATTGATAGACGACTTGTTTATTATGGTGACTTTTCTGACTTCTGTAAATCTGAAAAAATGAACACTTATTTTGGTACTCGCGAACATCACATAATATGTCATCAACATAGATAGGTCGTCAGGAAATATTGCGAATAGCGAAAGGCAAATAGCATATAGCTCACTGTAAGAGTAGGAAAAAAGAATTTCAGGAAATCAGGAGATCAGGGCATTATGTAGCGCGGATTGTGAAGATTGTGAGTCTGTCTTGTGAAAAGCGAGTACAAAGTACAAGGTACAGAGCACAAAGAAAGGTTTGATGTTGGATTTGAGAGAATTGGGAATTGTGTAGTGTGGATTATGAAGATTGTGAGTGTGTCTTGAGAACAGCAAGTACAAGGTACAGGGTACAAAGAACATGAGCTTGGACGAGTTATGTGCCGAGCAAATACAATACCAATCCTTGATAGTACGGACGATAATACTAATAATTTTTAATTGAAATGGACTTGTTTCTTTTCCTCCAATACTCATTTATTCGAAATGCACTAGTTGCGGGCGGTTTTGTGGCTGTTATGTGTTCGACACTCGGACTATTTCTCGTTTTGCGTAAGATGTCACTTATCGGTGATGGTCTTTCGCATGTGAGTTTTGGTGCCATTGCACTAGGACTATTTCTTGGTATATACCCTTTCTATGTTGCTATTCCCATTGTGATGCTGGGGTCAATATTTGTCCTAAAGATTAGTGAGAGAGCAAAAGTCTATGGTGATGCTGCAATCGGTATTGTATCTGCAGTCGGCATAGCAAGTGGTGTGATGTTTGCAAGCAAATCAAAAGGGTTTACTGTAGATCTCATGAGCTACCTGTTTGGCAACATACTATCCATAAGTACAACTGAGGTTGTTCTTACTATGGGGATATCTCTCTTCGTACTTGTCATAATCTTCATATTTTATTGGGATCTTTTCTCTGCGACTTTCGATGAAGAATACGCCAAAACTACAGGGGTGAATACAGGTTTTATCAGCATTCTTCTCACCTTACTTACTG
>CAYUHI010000103.1:0-1892 GCA_964444485.1 uncultured Gammaproteobacteria bacterium
CTCCCCCATCTTCAAAAGTCGTCCTATGGCAAACCCCCTGCGAGAGGTTGGTGCTCATGGTATGCATTTGGCCCGCATATAAGCGAAAAGCGCATCCTTGCACAGACGGAGTGGTTTGTGAGACACCCTGAGTTACCCATAGACTACATCATAGTCGACGACGGGTGGACTAAGTGTGGAGATTGGATATCCGCAGATAAAACAAAGTTCCCCTGTGGCATGCACGAGCTAAGCACCCAGATACATGTACTTGGTAAGAAGCCAGGTATATGGGTTGCGCCGTTTTGGGTGGAGCCTGAATCTGAGTTGTTTCGTGTACACAGAAATTGGGTCGTGAAAAATGGGTTTTCTTACGCCGATGGTCACCAAGCCGTACCGTTTGGTCAGCTCATTTTCTCTAGATATATTCTCGATGTCCGAAGACCCGAAGTCATCGACCATATCTTCCACTGTCTTGACTACCTACTCGTCGAATGTAAGTTTGAACTACTGAAGCTAGACTTCTTGTACTCTATTTATTTCATACCTGGTATCTCCTCCAAAGAAGCGGGATATATACTTAACTCACTCTATACAGAGGTGCGGAGAAGGTATCCACACGTGTACACTATCGCGTGCGGAACTCCACTCACACCGGCAGTTGGTGTCGTTGATTCTCTTCGTATCGGACCTGACGTCATCTCACCTGGTGTCGAACGGATACCAGTACTCAGTACATTAGTTCATACATACAAAGTGAATCTGGTCCTTCATAATATCAGGACTCGAGGTTGGACTCGTGACTACTGGAACCCTGACCCCGACGTTTTCGTATGCAGCCCAAAGCTCGGCATCGGAGACGACAAACTGCGAGAGTTACGTGATGCAATCCGAAAGTTGAACGGCAATGTATTTCTTGGAGATGATATGACAGTCCTCTCCAAAGAAAGAATCAGAGATATGATAACACCTCTTTTTCAATGACTTTTAGCAGTGCCCCAGATTATAATACCTGTATCACGCCTTCCTAGCTCAACGGCAGAGCAGCGGTATCGTAAACCGTCGATCGGAGTTCAATTCTCCGGGAAGGCTCACAAACAATTTTCAATTTTCAACCTCCAATTTTCTGTAACGTATATTCAAGTAAAAGAAGATTTGTTCTGAGTATCAAGAACTTTCGAGAAGTATATTAGTATAAATACCGTGAGAATAAATGGATGGAAGACTACGTTATCCAGAAGCCCCACTAATGCGGGAATAGTAAGTGCGAGCGCCCAATACAAACTTCTTTTCATAGATAGCATATAAACTCCAACAAGTAGGACAAAGCCGACGATTCCCGTTGTAGCGAGCTGTGTCAGCCAAAAAGAATGAAATGCCGATGAAGAATGATTGGATACAACACCCGCTCCATAGGTAGTAGGAAGCGACTTTTTATACTCTGCCACACGATTATACCCAATTCCAAATATTGGATGGTCAAACCACACCCTTAATCCATTCTGTATCTCTACCTTTCGAGACATAACAGTTGAAACACGTTCAATCTTTGCGCTTTCCAAAACAAAATATGGAGGTATGGTCCTTGGAGCAAGGTATATACAAGTGGTTACTACCACAAGCCATGCCATCGCATACCCAAATCGCTTTCGTAATATGAAAAACATAAATACCGATAGAATAACTGCAATATATGTACTTCGGGAATAAAGGAATATTACCGCCAAGAAATTAAGAAGTACCGGAACATAATACTTAACTCGATTTAATGAATTTGTGTACTTGTTTTGTTCATTGTCCAGGTCGTCTGGTAAAGCCGTACGCAGTGAAACAATGAGCAGGACCCCTAGCATCACCCCTACTATTGGAGGGTCAAAGATTAGACCTACTGCACGATACATATGCGGATCCCA
>CAYUHI010000104.1:0-1878 GCA_964444485.1 uncultured Gammaproteobacteria bacterium
CATCAGAAATCACGATACCTCCAAAGTGTCGGACTCGCATGGTGAGTTGGGTACCTGGTTCTCCAATAGACTGTGCAGCTATGACACCAGCAGGTGTGCCGATTCCGGTTACCTCGTTATTGGATAAATCAGTTCCATAGCAACGTCGACAAAGTCCCTGTTTTGCGCCACAATACAGAGGGCTGTATACGTCAACGCTTGATATATTTGTTTTCGCTATCTCTGCAATTTTCTCATCAGTGATTAGTTCATTCTCGGCAACAACAGTCACCCCTTCTGAGATGACATCGCGCGCTGCGAAGCGTCCACGTATGCGGTCTAAGAATCGTTCCCCCCGTTCCCCGTCTTTGGAGACAGTGAGATAGGTTTTTGTATCACACGACTCTTGTCTCACGATCATATCATGTGCAACATCATGGAGTCTTCGGGTCAGGTATCCTGCATCGGCAGTTTTGAGCGCAGAATCGGTGAGCCCTTTGCGTGCACCACGAGCAGAGATGACGTATTCAAACACATCAAGTCCCTCGCGGTAGTTTGACTTGGTGGGTACTTCAATGATCTTGCCCATAGGATCCACCACGAGTCCCTTAATTGCGGAAAGCTGTTTAAGTTGTTCACGAGATGCGCGTGCTCCACCCGATTTGATGATGATCTTCACAGGATTTTCCTCATCGATGGCATCCCAGGTCATATCAGCTAATTTCTCGGTTGTCTCCATCCAAAGTTTGTTGGAGTATCTGCGTTTCTCATCTTCGGTAAGAAGACCATCCTGCAAGTTCCTCTCTATTACACCAAGTTCTTTATGTGCTTCTTTGAGGACATCTTCCTTTTGATCGGCGATGGCACAGTCGAATACTGAAACGGAAAGACCTCCTGCGATTGTTGATGCCCAGAATCCTATCGACTTAATATTGTCAATAAGGAGCGCAACTTTGTCATGATCGTTGTATAACTTTACTGCTTTGGTAATGAGCGACTTGATGTCTGAGGCTTTCACTGCATCATTTATGAATTGAAGTTCTACTGGCAATAGCTCATTAAACATAATACGTCCAATAGTGGTACGTACCGTTACGTCGTTTATACGGGCGAAGATTGGCTGTCGAAGTTCGAGTTTGCCTAGATGATACAGACTAATTGCTGTATCACGTGACTCACACAAAACGAGTTGTTCATCCTTTGTATCGTTATATCCCTGGTCAAGTGAGGTCATATAGTACACCCCAAGTGCCATCTCTTTATTGGGGATGACGATTGGTGAGCCATCAGCAGGCTTCAATAAATTGTGTTTTGCGAGCATGTGGTCTTTGACCTCTTGTATCGACTCAGCAGAAAGAGGTACAAAGACACCCATTGCATCACCGTCGAAATCTGCGTTGTATCCTGCGCAAACAGTAGGATGTAATCGTATCGCATGATCGTCAATAAGCACAGGGTAGAAACCAAGTATTGATAGTTTGTGTAATGTGGGTGCCCGGTTGAGCAATACTGGATGATTTTTCACTACTTGGTCGAGGATATCGTACACAATGGGTTGCTTTTCCTCGAGGAAGTTTTTGGCAGCTTTAATATTTGGGGCAAGACCGCGTATCATGATCTCATGAAGAAGGAATGGCTTGAAAATTTCAAGTGCCATTTCTTTGGGGAGACCACACTGATCAAGACTGAGATTAGGCCCAACAGTGATCGTCGAACGTGCTGAGTAATCAACCCGTTTTCCGAGCAGGTTCTGTCGAAAACGTCCTTGTTTCCCCCGAAGAATATCGGAAAGTGATTTCAATGCCTTGGCTTGTGTACTGCCCACTACCCGTGACTTGCCTCGGGATTTCTGGAGATCAATAAGAGAATCTACTGCTTCCTGTAGCATTCGTTTCTCAT
>CAYUHI010000105.1:0-1855 GCA_964444485.1 uncultured Gammaproteobacteria bacterium
CTACGGCACAAGACCTTATTCGACTCACCAAAGAGATTAAAGATCATAACATTCAATATATATTTTACGAAGAATTAACCTCTCCCAAGATAGCAGAGACTCTTGCACGTGAAACAGGCGCAAAACTTCTTCTGTTGAATGCTGCACACAACATATCAAAAATAGATTATGAGAATACCATTTCGTTTGTGTCAATCATGAAACAGAATCTGGAGAATTTACAAGTTGGTCTCCGCTGTAAAAAGTAATCATGTCAACGGTAATCACCTCAAACAACATATCGGTTAGCTATAACAAAACTGAGGCAATATCTGATATCTCGTTCACTATAGAGCGTGGAGATTTTGTTGGAATAGCTGGTCCAAACGGTGCAGGAAAGACAACACTTGTGAAGGCAATACTTGGACTTGTCCCCATATCAAGAGGGAGTATTGAATTGTTTGGACAGTCTCAAAAAAAATTTATAGCATGGGATAAGATAGGATATCTTCCTCAAAAAGCATCAACGATCAATCCTCTTTTTCCAGCCACCGTACATGAGATAGTCTCGTTGGGACTCCCGTCAAGACACACAGCTCTCAAAAGAACCTCAGGCAATAATGAGGGTCAGACAGATTTCATACTTCACAAGCTCAACATTAATGACTTGAAACAACGGATGTTTTCAGAACTTTCAGGAGGTCAACAACAGAAAGTACTCTTTGCTCGTGCGCTCGTGTCTAAACCAGAGATTCTTGTGTTTGATGAACCTTCAACAGCCCTTGATCCTGATTCAAGAGAATCATTTTTCAAACTTATAGAGAATTTGAATAAGGAACAACAAGTATCAATACTATTTATCACACACGACACTGGCTATATCGGCACCTATGCCAATAAGCTCATGTACATTGATAGACGACTTGTTTATTATGGTAACTTTTCTGACTTTTGTAAGTCTGAAAAGATGAACACTTATTTTGGTACACGCGAACATCACATGATATGTCATCAACATAGATAGGTCGTCAGGAAATATTGCGAATAGCGAAAGGCAAATAGCAAATAGCTCACCGTAAGAGTAGGAGAAAAGAATTTCAGGTGATCGGGAAGTCAGGTGCGTGAGAGAGGATTGATGTTGGATTTGAGAGAATTGGGAATTATGTAGTGTGGATTATGAAGATTGTGAGTGTGTCTTGAGAACAGCGAGTACAAAGTTCAAGGTACAGGGTACAAAGAACATGAGCTTGGACGAGTTATGTGCCGAGCAAATACAATACCAATCCTTGATAGTACGGACGATAATACTAATAATTTTTAATTGAAATGGACTTGTTTCTTTTCCTCCAATACTCATTTATTCGAAATGCACTAGTTGCGGGCGGTTTTGTGGCTGTTATGTGTTCGACACTCGGACTATTTCTCGTTTTGCGTAAGATGTCACTTATCGGTGATGGTCTTTCGCATGTGAGTTTTGGTGCCATTGCACTAGGACTGTTTCTCGGTATATACCCTTTCTATGTTGCTATTCCAATCGTGATTCTGGGATCAATATTTGTCTTAAAGATTAGTGAGAGAGCAAAAGTCTACGGTGACGCTGCAATTGGTATTGTATCTGCAGTCGGCATAGCAAGCGGCGTGATGTTTGCAAGCAAATCAAAAGGGTTTACCGTAGATCTCATGAGCTACTTATTTGGCAACATATTATCCATAAGTACAGCTGAGGTTGTTCTTACTATGGTGATATCTCTCTTCGTCCTTTTCATAATATTCATATTTTATTGGGACTTTTTCTCTGCAACTTTCGATGAAGAATACGCTAAAACTACAGGGGTGAATACAGGTTTTATCAGCATTCTTCTCACCTTACTTACTG
>CAYUHI010000106.1:0-1831 GCA_964444485.1 uncultured Gammaproteobacteria bacterium
TACTGTTACTGTTTACTGTTACTTTCCGGTTTTTCCCCTATAATAACTCCATGCAAATCTATAATACACTTTCTCGCGCGATTGAGGAGTTTGTGCCACTTGGCGGTGGAAAGAGGGTCACCATGTACTGCTGTGGCCCAACTGTATATGATGTTACTCATCTCGGTCATCTCTGGAAATACACTATGGACGATAGTATTCGGCGTATTCTCACATACCTTGGCTACGATGTGGAGCACGTGATGAATATTACCGATGTTGGCCATCTAGTGAGCGATGCAGACGATGGAGAAGATAAACTAGAGAAGGGAGCACGTAAATCTGGCCGGACTGTCTGGGAGGTCGCCGAGTACTATACAGACTTTTTCTCTCGATCAATGCGTGCTATCGGTGTCCAAGTACCAGATGTCACTTGCAAGGCGACAGAACATATTCCAGAAATGATTGCGCTTATCGAACTACTGGGAAAAAAGGGCTTCACCTATGACACTGCAGAGGCAGTCTATTTTGATACTAGTAAGTTCCCCGAATACGGCAAACTCAGCGGACAAAAACTGGAAGAGAAAAAACACACGGTCCGGTCGGAAGTTGTAGAAGATGCCGCGAAGAAACATCCTTATGACTTTGCGCTTTGGTTCAAGAGAATTGGTCGATTCGCAGATCATACCATGCATTGGGAAAGTCCATGGGGAGATGGCTTCCCGGGGTGGCATATTGAGTGCTCTGCGATGAGTATGAAGTATCTGGGTCCGCAAATAGACATACATACGGGGGGCATTGATCATATTCCAGTCCACCATACCAATGAGATTGCTCAATCTGAGGCCGCAACAGGCAAGTCTCCCTTTGTGAAATACTGGGTGCATCACAACTTCGTACAGGTGGAGGGGCAAAAGATGAGTAAATCCTTGGGAAATTTTATCACGGTAGATGAAGTAGTTGAGCGCGGTATCGACCCTTTTGCGCTCCGATTACTTTTTCTCCAATCTCACTACCGAAGCGAATTGAATCTCACCTGGGAGGCACTCAAAGCTTCAGACAAAGCATTGGACAGACTACGACAACTGTATCATACGTTACATGTGACCACGACCCCCGTGATGATTGACGATTCATCATTTGTGGGAGATTTTACCGAGGCGATTTCTGATGATTTCAACACCGCTAAGGGTCTTGGTATCCTCTGGCAAGTACTAAAAAGTGATTTGCCCGACGCATACAAACGAGCTCATGTAGATAGGTTCAACGCAGTGTTAGGACTAGATCTCGGGTCACCTCCAGAGGATAAGATCCCCACAGAGGTCACAAGACTCGCAACACTTCGCATGAAGGCGAAGATACAGCACGATTTCGAAACCGCAGACAAACTCAGACAAGAGATACTGGGCATGGGGTATGTTGTCAAAGACAAAAAGGATGGTAATTTTGTCCTGCGCAAGGCATAATACCTATACCTTAGGATTATGGACCCACTCTCATTCACCCTTGCATATATGGCAATCACGTATCTTGTGGTTGCATGGGTGTGGATGACTACAACACCGATACACAAGCTTGTGAGTTTGCGACTTATCTCATGGAGTACGAGGGGATTGCAGGTCTTTGTGAATTTGTTGCATTTCGTCTCTGGCATACTTTTCCCGATCCCGTTACCATTTGATGTGCCAATACGTTCATTCGGTCTGACCATCCTGACGGTAGGGTTAGTGCTTGCAGTATGGGCGAAACTAACAATGAAGGACAACTGGGGTATCCCGGGAGTGCACGAAATTGCAAATCAAAAATATCTCGTGAAAGATGGGCCGTTTGCGTATACTCGCAATCCCATCTA
>CAYUHI010000107.1:0-1827 GCA_964444485.1 uncultured Gammaproteobacteria bacterium
GGGAGCGGATCGCGATTGTCCGGTGGACGATACTTTACGATGTTGGTGATATAGATGTCCTCACGCTTCAGTCCGATAGCGGCGAGCATCTCGGCGAGAAATTTTCCAGCAGCACCAATAAATGGCACACCGAGTTCGTCTTCTTTTTTCCCGGGAGCCTCACCGATAAACATGATTTCAGCTGTTGCTGATCCCTCCCCTGGTACGGCCTGTGTCGCTGTTTTTTTCAGAGTGCAAGTGCACGAGGCATCCATCATGATATTGAGTGCCGTGAGTGCTTTTTGTTTGTCCATATTCTTCATCAGGCAATCGCGAATCCATCACTGGTTTCAATAATTTTGCCGGGGACTTCAAAGCCGCTTGCTAGTTTGTGTCCTCCCCCGCCAAATTGATGGGCGATCAGTGAGACATCGATACCATGATGTTCCATAGAGCGTAGTGACGCGCGGACGATACAGGCATCGCGTTCAGAAAGTACCATGGCAAATTTGGCATCTGGTACAGTAGAGAGAATCGATGCGACTTGGTAGACATCTTCGGCACAGGCTTCGCACTCCTCGATATCTTTTTGTGTGACAGCAGTGACGAGCATCCCGGTATCTTTGTTGAGGCGTGCTTTTTCAAAAGCTTTGCCCCACAGTTTCAGTGCCCCAATATTTTTGCTGCCGAAAATAGTTTGTGAAATTCTCGTGAGAGGAGCTCCTTTTTTCATGAGCTCGGATGCTATTTCCATCACTTGTGGCGATACTCCCCCATGCTGAAAGCCACCAGTATCAAACAAAATACCCATGAGGAGTAACGTAGCCATCGACTTGCTCACGGGAGCGTCGATTGATTTGAGATACAAGTAGAGGAGCTCTGAGGTGGAAGAATACTCCGGATCGATGATGACCAGATCGCCCGTGAGGGAAATATCCGGATGATGGTCAATCAAAACGATGACCTGCTCTTCTCGGAAACGATCGATAATCGTATGGAGGCCGCGGTCAACGCTGTCACACCCGATGATAGCATCATATTTTTCAAGGTCGAGTTGATCCGGATGAAGAAAAGTATGTTCGGCCAATCCTTTGAGGGTATCAGGAAAAGGATTGAAACAAGCGATATCAACCTGCTTTCCGAGAGAAAGGAGGTATTCTTCAAAAGCTAGGTTAGCACCAACGGTATCGGGATCCGGTCGATTATGAGCAAACAGAAGAATACGTTCCGCCTTGGAAATAATATAGGAGAGAGTTCGAAAATCTTTGTCAAAGCGACGCATAGCAGATGGGATAAAGCTGTATAACCTAACACTATCGCTTATTTGAGCTCCAAAAGAATCTTTTCCACCTTGTCTGCTTCCTGAGCCGTTGTATCAATTTCAAAGGCGAGTTTGGGCATGGGACGCATGTAGAGTTTGGTGTAAAGCTTCCTTTGGATACCCGAGAGCTCCTTTTTCAGTGTCTCGACGACGTAGTTTGTCTCAGATTCAGGAAAAACACTGACAAACATACGAGTATAGCGGAGATCTTTGGAGGTGTCAACCTTGGGGATAGTAATAATAACCCCTGGCTTGAGAGAAAGCTCACGCTCCATGATTTCTCCGAGGAGCTTGCGGATTTGTTCGTTGACCTTGGTGATGCGGAGAGCAGACATAGATGTTGGATAATGTTGTATAAGTGATAAAAACAGCTCGTTTGTGCCCTCGGCAGGAGTTGAACCTACGTTTACTCGTTAGGAGTGAGTCGTTCTATCCACTGAACTACGAGGGCATTCTGGCAAGAATGAACTGTACCATGTATTCCCTATCTTATCAATAGAGATAGCAGAAGTAAAACAAAACTCCCC
>CAYUHI010000108.1:0-1741 GCA_964444485.1 uncultured Gammaproteobacteria bacterium
GTCCACAAACCGGCGGGAATCACGAGGATAATCCTCACTGCGAGACTCTGCATGTATAAAAATGGAAAGCTCCTTGCCAAGAAGGAGGAGGCAGAATCTGTGATAGATACTATCGCATGGGTAAAGTTGAAATATATATCACTTAAGGATGTGGTTTCAAATGAAGTACCCCCTATCCGATTTGTATTGGAAAATCAGAAATTGGTGAAGTCAATAATGAAGATACCCTACGTAGCAGCATAGTAAAATCCCATCCAGACATTGGGACGTATACCTGCTAACATAGCCTCCATGGCACCAGCAGCACTCATCACATTCCGCGAGACGATCGAAGCGGCACTTGTGGTGGCTATGATCGCGGGGATCTTCGTCCGGATGCGTGAATATAAGGGGCTTCGTACGGTGATAGTGGGTGTTCTCATCGCGATACTTGCGAGCTTCATCCTCGGCACGGGCACACTCGCGATTGGTGCTCAGTTTGCGCACTGGTATCAGGGGAAAAATGAAAAACTTCTTGAGGGTATACTCGCTCTTGCAACTGCTGCCCTCGTGACAGGTGCAGTGCTGACACTCGACCGACAATTTCGTCGATACAAAGTACACCTCATACAGCAAGTTACTACACAAATACAGTCACATGATACTTTGGGTATATTCTTTATTGCTTTTACCTCGGTATTTCGTGAGGCCGTGGAGATCATATTGCTCCTTTCTACCATGGTCTTTACCACAAAACCCGTAGAGATAGCGCATGGATTTGGTGCTGGGCTCCTCGCGGGACTTATGTTCACTACGCTCATTCTGACAGCGACCATACGGCTCCCCGTGCGCATGGTCTTTCGAGTCACGACCTATCTACTCGTGTTCTTTGCAGCAGGTCTTCTCGCCAAGGGGATTCATGAGCTCGTAGAGTATGGATTGATCCCCGAGATCGGAAGACTCAACTTATTCTTCATCCCCGCGCGCGAGACACTGACAGGATCTGTTGTGTATGCCCTCTTTGGTCTGCGAAATACCATGGACACTTTGCAGATTATCGCGTATACTATATACACGTACGTGATGCTTCGGATGTTGGCAGGTGTGCAAGGTGCTTCATATATCCAGGAGACATAGATAGTCGCACATATTAGTTATTATTGGTTTAACATATGAAAAGAGCAAAAGGAGAATATTCTACCGGTCCTGGAAGTACGAACATTGGTATTTGGTCGCAAAGAGTGACTGATGCAGAAGGTAGTTTACTACCAGCTCATAGACCGAAAAGGGTTGGCTCACACGGAAACCAAGATATTTTCCCCCCCACTGAAGTAGAGTTGAAGCCTTATAGAGATGCTTTATTTCGAAATAGAAAAAAAATTATTGGGGTATGTCCTCAATGTGGGGAGATTTTCCATTGGGAAGGCCAAGCAAGCACATGGAACCCGGTGAAAGGGACATAGATCAGTCAACTCGATAGTACCTCTTCCCCTTCAAATTCTTCGGCAGGTATTCTTGATCTACCTTCTTCCCTTTCTGCTCATCGTTCGACACACTCGGGATCGCAATGGCGCGTAAGTACTGTTATGTATCAGTGGGGGCCTCTATAGAAGATAAGAAGAAGTAGGTTGAGATAAAAACTACTCAAAACTACGCACCACAGGCTCCGGGTGGTTGCCTGAAGGGTCTGTGTGGCCGTTGCCGAGCGTCTCTCCATGATCGACCATAGCATCGCGCACCTGTGTCCAGGTTGCATCCGGGT
>CAYUHI010000109.1:0-1651 GCA_964444485.1 uncultured Gammaproteobacteria bacterium
AGCCATTCGCTATTTGCTACTGTCCTACCTTGTATTATATCTTGTTATTGGATAGAATGAACGCCATGTCGCTACTCAAGGGAATCATCGGTTTCGTGATGGATATGCTCGAGACAATAGTGTTTGTTGGTGCCATGTTTATCGTAGTCAATTATTATATCTTACAACCTAGTCAGGTACGCGGGAGTTCTATGCTGCCCACCCTGCACGACAATGACCGCATCTTCGTGAGTCGTGTCACATACAAACTTCGCCAGCCACAGCGAGGTGATATCGTGGTTCTGAACTCTCCCGAAAATAAAGAGATCGAATTTGTGAAACGTGTCATCGGCCTCCCTGGTGATACGATTATGATTGATGACTGCTCCCCTCCATTTCGCACCGAGTGTGATATTTATGTAAACGGCGAAAAATTAGAAGAGAATTACATTAAAGACAAAACCCAGCTGTACGAAAATTCTATCTACACCGAAGGTGAAAAACTCACTGTGCCCGATAAATCGCTATTCGTGATGGGCGATAATCGGACAGGCTCGCTGGACAGTCGGATTTTTGGACCTGTTCCTCAGGATAGTATTATTGGGGTCGTCTTTTTCCGCTACTTTCCTTCAGATACTATAGGAATTTTGAAGAATCCATATTCTGCGAAATGAAGAAAGACATTCAGAAATCTGGATCGAAGCGGTATTTCTTCTCGGAGTCATCACCTTCAGTGCTGCTGTCATCTTGAAACCCCTGTGTGGTGAGTTGGTCGGATATACCCGACGCCTCACGTGTGGTAGTTGACACATCTTGAGCTGAAGCTATGAGGTTAGAGGTATCTTTCTGTCGTTTTTGACGGAATCGATTTGCGAATTGATCGATAAATTCCGATGTTTTGACAAGATTGCCGGGGATCTCAATTGTGATTTTGGTTTTTATTCTTGTTTGAATGATCGAAACATTGGCATCATATCCGAGTGACGACTCAATACGTGATTTAATCATGTTTAATCGATCTTTCTGTATGTATTTGCCTGAGCTATCGATAAGATAGAGTATTTCTCTTATTCTGCGTTCTGTCGCAGACACATTGAGGCTTTTTTTTAAAATTTCTTCGTATAGTGCTACGATATCTTCAGGTTTTTTTAGCCGTGAGATGAGTATCAGATGAGTGAATGTGACTTGCTTATTCCAGTATCCGTCAATCACCATCTCAGGAAGCTTCGTCACTCGAATCAGATGGGATAGGTAAGAAGGTTGAAACGAGAGATGTTCTGCAAGATCGGAGTTACGTATTGGATAATCGCGAAGAACCTCTACCACGAGCTGTGCTTGCGTCATGGGATCGGTATGTAGTTTAATCGCATTAATCCTCTGTCTGAGGTTGTCATCTATCATCATACAGAAGTAGTATACACTATATCAAACAACACTTACATACTGCTTGTCACGCCTGGTGTAGAATTTGACAGTTCCGTCTTTGAGGGCCATCAAGGTGTAGTCGTTGCCGCAGAGGACATTTTCTCCTGGGTTAAACCGCGTTCCCCGCTGACGGATGATGATATTACCAGCTTTTATCGCCTGACCCCCATACACCTTCACCCCAAGACGCTTGGAGAATGAGTCACGATTGCCTTTGGTGGCTTTTTGTGCTTTGGTATGGGCCATA
>CAYUHI010000110.1:0-1649 GCA_964444485.1 uncultured Gammaproteobacteria bacterium
GACATGCATATTATTGCACTATTGCCCCCGAAGAGTTAGAAAAGTTGCGTCAGGAGAAACGCGCGCTTAGACTCCCCCCCATCATAAATGAAACCCTGCGCAAACAAAACCATACAAAAAATAGTGTGAAAGGTAAAAAGTATGTTATTCGTCTCCGTATGCCAGACAACGAATCTATTGTTATTCATGACGAGGTTAGGGGTGACATTAGTTTCGACTCTAACCTTGTTGATGATCAGGTTATCCTTAAGTCAGACGGATACCCCACGTATCATCTGGCGGTAATAGTTGATGATCATCTCATGGGAATAACCCATGTCCTTCGAGGAGAAGAGTGGCTCAATTCATCTGCAAAGCATGTCGTACTGTATCGATATTTAGGATGGGATGAGCCGAAATGGTATCACACCTCACTTCTGCGTAACCCTGATAGGTCGAAGATGAGTAAGCGACACAGCCATACAGATGTGGACTGGTATAGAAAAGAAGGATACCTTCCTGGAGCGATACTGAACTTTTTAGCGCTCATGGCATGGAGTCATCCTGAAGGGAAAGAGATATTTGCGCTCGATGAATTCGTGCGTGTCTTTGACTTAGCAGATCTAAAGGCTGTTGGGCCAGCATTCGACCTTACCAAGCTCGCGTGGATGAATGGGGAATACATACGGAAAGTACAGAGTACAGAGTACAGAGTACAGGTTGAGAATTATTTGAAGGAGTTTAATGTAGAAGCGCATGAACTAATTCATACTAACACTGAATTGTTTGAGAAGTCGCTACCACTCGTACAGGAGAGGATAAAGAAACTATCTGAGTATTGGGAACTTGCGAAGTTTTATTATTCGCACCCAATGCAATACGAGATTGATCTGTCCCAATATAAAGATCAATTGCATACTACGTACACTACCTTAGAGACACTTACAGATTGGAACGCAGAGAAAATAGGTGAGGCTATGCAGGGTGTATGTACTGGCCTTGGAGTGAAACGAAGCGAATACTTCATGATGGTGCGCGTCGCCATCACTGGACGCAAGATCTCCCCACCTCTGAATGAAAGTATGGAAATACTCGGGAAAGAAAAATGTCTACGAAGATTACAGGCAGGTCGATCATAGCAAAGTTTTGTGTCGTATTACGATCACAGTAGTGTAATTTTATTATGCAAGTTACAGACACAATCTACGGTAGTTTCAATATTGTCGAACCAGTGCTACATGATCTCATTGTTAGTCCTGAAGTTCAGCGACTCAGGGGGGTGTGGCAACACGGGATGCCTCCTCGGTATATTCCCTCAGTCGCGCACACCTTCACACGCTATGAACACAGTATCGGCGTGATGTTATTGCTTCGAATGCTCGGTGCATCACTAGAAGAGCAGATTGCTGGACTGCTGCACGATGTATCCCATCTCGCATTTTCTCATCTATATGATTGGGTGGTGGCTGAGCAACTAATGAGCGGTGATCGTCACACTTCTGGTCAGGATGCTCGGCATGAGGAATATCTTATGAAGTCTTCACTTCCCAGTATCCTTTCTTCGCATGGATATTCCTTACAAACATTTTTGGACTACAAGCAGTTTACACTCCTTGAACAGGAGATACCCGAGCTTTGTGCAGACAGGGTAGATTACTGTCTCCGCGAGA
>CAYUHI010000111.1:0-1648 GCA_964444485.1 uncultured Gammaproteobacteria bacterium
ACTGCACGAAGGTGAGTGCGTATCCTTTCTTATTCGCCCGGCCAGTCCGACCGATACGATGGATGTAGTCTTCGTATGTTGCCGGCTCATCAAAGTTTATGACATGGGTAATGTCGTCTATGTCGAGCCCACGTGCAGCGACATCTGTTGCTATGAGCACATCGATGTGATTTTCCTGAAATAGACGTATCGCCTGTTCACGTTTGCGTTGTGGTTTGTCCCCATGGATACATGAGACTCTGAAATTTTTTTTATAGAGTGATTCTGTCATTCGTTCGACACCATGCTTGGTGCGCGCAAAAACCAAGACCTTCTGCAGCTCTTCCTTGGCAAGCAGAGTCTCAAGCATTGCCATTTTGGTTGATCCGGCGGGTATTTTCACGATATCCTGCTCTACCATATCAGACGCTGCTTGAGTGCTCACAGAAATGGTGATAGGATCTTGTGCGAACTTTTGGATTGTTCTCCCAACTTCTGCGGTGACAGTTGCCGAAAAAAAGAGTGACTGACGCTTAGCAGGGAGCAGTGAAAGCAGATGGGTGATGTCGCGAATAAATCCCATATCCACCATGCGATCCACCTCATCGAGTACGACGGCATCGAATTGACTCATATGTAATACGTTACGTTCTACGAAGTCCTTGAGCCTGCCTGGTGTACCGATCACAAATTGAGGATTTCGCTGAAGCTGACGCATCTGGTACTGCATCGAGCCTCCCCCTATGGTTACTGCAGTTCTCATGTACATAGACGACTGCGCGAAGTCATGTACTTCCTGTTGTATCTGGAGTGCAAGCTCACGGGTCGGTACAATAATAAGGACTTTGTTTGTCTTTTTGCTGACTATACGATCGATAAGAGGTATCACAAATGCGCCGGTTTTACCGGTGCCGGTGTTTGCGATACCAACCACGTCTTTCCCCACCAATATATGGGGGATTGTCTGATCTTGGATTTTTGTTGAGGCGTTGTATCCTCGACGTGCAATATTGGACTTGAGATCCTCATGCAAAGCCATATCTTGAAATTGAGTGAGTATCTCTGAACCAACCGATTCAGGTATCTGAGCTGATGCCTTCTTAATATATTTGTTAATGGGGATGGTCGAAGTTGCACCACGCATGGTACGTCTTGGACGCGGGCCCATAGAGGACATGAACTTACCTGGACGTCTTGCAAACTGAGGTTCAGATGTGCGAGATCCATACGGAGAAAAATGACTCACACCTCCACGGCTGGTTGAGCCATATGAACTACGTCTATTTGAGGCACTACTGCGTGCTCTGAAAAAGTTATTCTGATACATAGATAGAATATAAATGTCAATCTGTTCAAAGTGGAGACGGGTTCCGCTATTGGCTGACAACCTCAGGCTAACTCCTGATTGATTCGCTACGTGGCGAACAGGTTCCAGCGCTTCCGTGAAACTACGCAGTAATTGTGCGAAGATTCAAATAAATGGAGAAGATCTGGTTAAAGTCAAGAAACACTATCAGCAGACTCTGTCAATATACTATGAAACGTAGATATTATACCAGATGGCGCGGTAAATAGATAGGTGTACACGGGCCTCCCCCAATACGTATCTTTAAATGAAAACATTATATATGCATTACCCTACCCTTGGATAATGATGTGTTGCGTATTT
>CAYUHI010000112.1:0-1571 GCA_964444485.1 uncultured Gammaproteobacteria bacterium
ATTGGTGCAATAAAGACATGTGAGCAAGAACATATCAAAGTCCCTGTAGATTATCGACAAGTCTGGGACGAACTTACGAAACCTCCTTTTGGTATGGGTCGAGCAGATGTTCCCACAGCAGAGTCTTATGAACAGATGCTAAGAGATTATAAGTATTGGAATGTTAAACGAATATGTAGTAAATTAAGTCTAACAAGAGATGTAGCTGACAAACTCTCAGCACTTAAAGAAAGAATAAACAAAGTGGCGTATCACGTGATACGAAGTTATTCTATGCATCCCGATCAAAGACCTATAAATAGCGAAATACAAAATGGTAGTGATATTGATAGTGAATAATGATGACAGTTTAGTAGTACAATGAATATATGAAACATCTCATTTCTCTCCTCCTCAACGGTTTGGCGGTGTATCTATCGGCGCTTCTGCTGAATGTACTTTTTCCCTCCATTCTGCCGGTATATGTGAAAGATTACCCTGTCGCTATCGGAGTAAGCGTCGTAATAGCCCTAGTGAATTTGCTCATACGACCTATCCTCAAACTAGTCACCCTTCCCATAAATATCATTACGCTTGGGATCTTTAGCCTTGTGATAAACGGTATTTGTGTACTGCTCGTACCGTATATCGTGAACTACTTTGTACCCGGTGGATTTGTCATTCACGGACTTTTGTGGGCAATTGTTTACAGCGCACTTGTATCCTTCACCCAATCTACATTATCAGTGCTTGTCAAGTAACGGTAAACAGTAACAATAAACAATATTTGCGAAGTAATACTCAGTTTTCTGCAAGAAAGGGGTTATAATCTGGTAATCGCTGAAAGTTTTTTGGTTTTTTGATTTGTATTTTTGACACTGTATTTTTACTATTTGATATTTCTATCATGAACATTGTCCTTCCTCTTGCCTTGTTTATCATTGGTTTTGTCATTGGATATGTAATAAACCTGATGTTCTCGCGCAAGTCGCAGTCTGCAGATCTTGCAAATGCACTCGGTGAGAAGTTCAGTCTGGATATTCTCCCTAGGCTCACACAGTCTGCAGGTGAGCAGACAGCACTCCTTGCCAAAGAGAAACTCGAGTCAGCATCTGCCAACCTCAAACAGGATTTCACTAATAAACAAGACGCGATAACAGAAACCATAAAGCGACTCCACGACGAGCTACAGAAAGCGAATGAAAAACTGGAGAAAGCTGAGCGTGAGCGCATAGGATCATTTGAAGGTTTGCGTCAACAGATCACCGCTCAAGCGAAGCAAACGGACAGCCTCATACAGGCTACCACGAAGCTCCAATCTGTGTTATCGAATAACCAACAGCGTGGGATATTCGGAGAGCAAGTAGCCAAAGACCTCCTCTCGATGGCGGGGTTTACCCAAGGCGTAGACTACCTTGTCCAGGAATCTCAACAACAGGGAACACGACCTGACTTCACTGTCATGCTCCCCAATGGGATGAAAATTAATGTCGATGCGAAGTTCCCGTATCAGAACTTACTTAAGTTCGTGGAGACCACCGACGAACAACAGCGCAATCAGTTCCGTAAACTATTCGAACAAGATATCAAAA
>CAYUHI010000113.1:0-1550 GCA_964444485.1 uncultured Gammaproteobacteria bacterium
TGTTGCCATAGTCGGTGATCGCAAGTGAGCTCATCCCGAGCTCTTTGGCCTTGGCAATCGCCTTTTTCATCCGCGACATCCCTCGAAGGAGCGAATATTCGGAGTGGAGATGAAGATGGACGAAGGACATGAGCACATTGTAAAGCACGCATGCGTGAGAACCAAGGGGTGCATACATTGAGCTATGTATGACATGTAATACTGAGCCTGTCTAAGAATGACAACTATGTTATGCTTCGAGCTTGTCGAGAAGTTTTTCATGGGATTGGTCACACTGAGCATGACGAAGTGTGCATGAATACAAAAGCAAGTATTCAGGGGTAAATGGAATTATCCCGGTTGACTTATAGTAGTAGTAGTAGAATCTCGTCTATGTCTGAAATTGTTTCGTGTGCAAATCAAATTGCTCCCAATGAGAAAGATCTGAATCCCGGTTCAGATGACTCTGTTTTCGTTATCACTGCAGCCTATAGAACCGCATATGGCAGTATATCTCTTAATGGTGAATTGGTTTGGGATACAAATGTTGCGGGAACTATAATTAGAAGAATTGAAACAAGACATGAAAAAATAAGAAGAGTCGCGGGAAACCAGCCTCGAATCTGTGGTGTCTCTGGATCCAGATCGCTATGTGGTATAAGTAATTCTGGTAAATGCTGTATGTATACGCGTGGGTAGATGTCTCAGTGGTGTACTTCACACCCCTTTTTGGAATTTGCCCCCCCCGCATCTAACAATTTCTCGTTAAATTCTCTGTCATATGGAAGCATATAGGTTCCCAATGCGAACCTCTGTTTTGCCCCGTGAGGTGAATTTAGTACAGTGCACAGGCGTCTGTTTGGAACGGCTGAGTCAACAAATCTCCCTGAACCAATCAATACCGCGGTATGCGCGTGTCCCTGGAGGAACCCGAAAAAAGGGGGATGGCAAGTGTGCAAACACCCACAAGCATCTAGATATAGGAACACTGGTGTTTGTCCTGTTGGACTTGACTCATCCTTATCAACTAACTCTTAATGAGTCCTCTATAGTCTTTCGTACTGTTTGCGCGTCGGCCTGGCCTTTCATCTCCTTCATCACCTGCCCAACGAGAAACATAAGCACGTTTGTTTTGCCTGCTTTGTAGTCTGCGACTGATTTTGCGTTCGCAGCGATGACCTGTTTCACTACCTCCTCTAACATAGTAAGATCCGTCTCTTTCGGCTTGGACATCTCCACCGCCTTTGCGACAAATTCATCAACCGACAAATCAGTTGGTATTTTCTTATTAATGATAAGGTTGGCGATTTTTTGATTTGAAGTTGAGTCATTGGAATTTTCATTTGTCATTTTGAATTTGTCATTTGACATTACTTGTTCAAAGTACCCCGCTATCTCTTTCTCCCTCGTGATCTGTATTGCATCGGCCAGCCTGAGACCAAACTCCTTCACATACCTCACTACCTTCGCGCCTGGAAGCTCTGGGATAGTCGCGCGAATACTCTCGAGCAGCTCATCCGTGAACTCCATTGGTGGCACATCGGGCTCGGGGAAATACCGATAGTCATGTG
>CAYUHI010000114.1:0-1545 GCA_964444485.1 uncultured Gammaproteobacteria bacterium
TTCATCTGTGGGTACTGTGACATGGATGCCGAATTTATTATTTTCAGCAATAACACTGCTACTCATGTCCAAAATGAGTGCAAACAATACAAAAACAACGATAATACAACGAGTGAGTGAGTCATTGCGAGGCATTGTTGACACCTGTCCGCCTTGGGTGGAAAGCAATCTCATAGATAAATTAACATGATTAACCGTTTCTATTTTACTCGAGATACGGCGACATGGGATAGAATTCGAGTAGGAGTATCAACAACAAGTAGATGCTTCGACGAGCTCAGCATGACAATGTTCTATTGTTGGGATTTTGAATTTTATTTGTCATTTGAGCTTTGACATTTGGGTTTGTTCCATCATTTTTACCTCCTTCATATATTTCTTAAGTAAGTTCAGGCTTTCGGCCTCACCGGGGTCCTCCACTTCATAGTACACCCCCTGTATCCCCGCATTCAGCATCTCTTTTGCACAAAGCATACAGGGAGAGGTGGTTGTGTACATGACAGCTCCCTCTGAGGTTATGCCGTAGCGAGCACATTGCAACAGAGAGTTTATTTCTGCGTGCACACAAAGACATGTTCCTTTGTGTTCTCCTGATGCGATCTTGCCTGACTTTTTATTCTTACAGCGGGCACAGCCTCCTTCCATGCAGTTGGGTACTCCTTGCGGTGTGCCGTTGTATCCTGTTGCGATGATCTTCCTTCCTTGTACCAACACTGCACCCACTTGGTATAGTAAGCAATTCCCACGTGTTTTGACGACGCGGGCAATATTCATAAAATATCTCTGCCAGTCGGGTATAGTTGTGTCTTTTGCGATAGATTTTACTGCTCTTCTCATGCGGAAGCATTATACAGGATTGAGGTGTCATCCTGCTTTGCCCGCCTCTGGAGGGAGCCTGTCGAAGGATCCCTTTTTCATCAATGGTTGTTGTGTGGGGACAATTCATGAATTGTCCCTACAATATCTTTCGTAGAAATCTCCTGTAGATAAGGAAAGCTATAAGTGCAACGGGCAGCCAGATCACAGCGTACACCGCAACCCAAATGATCTTCTCTGCGATTACCCGCAGGAAACGAATGAGCTCACGTACTGCATTTTTGAATACCAGCTGCGCACTCCAAGACTCTTCAGGTGCATATGGGAGTTCATATTCATCCTTAGAGATGGTAACACTTATCAGAGAATACCGAGCGGAAGCTTCAAGATATTTTTCCTGGCCCTTTAGCCCGTCGATCTGACGTTGGAGTTGCTGTACCTCGCGCAGGACGCTCAGTGAGTCTTGTACGTCGGTACTTGTCTTCAGCATTGCTTCAAACTTCGCTTTTGTGTCAACGAGTACTCTAAGTTGCTCGGCTATATCTTGGTATGCATCCGTTATATCAGCGCCAGTTATGCTCTCGCTAACGACTTTTATCCCTATTTTTCTGTATGCATCAATAGTCTCGCGGAGCTGCGATGAAAGCACACGTACTGTTAAGTTTGCTGAGCCATTCCCATCAGGGTTATTCAGATTGCTTGTGACCATATATCCACCCGCTTGCTCTG